>CAMHOW010000056.1 GCA_946186895.1 uncultured Fibrobacter sp. | reverse complement strand
CGCTGATGCGGACCATGCGGCCCTTTTCGGCGATGGCGCGGGTGATGTTCTGACGTACCCACCACACGGCGTAGCTGATAAACTTGATTTTCTGGCTAGGGTCGAAACGGCGGGCGGCCTCAATAAGGCCCATGTTGCCTTCGCTGATAAGTTCACCTACTTCCAGGCCCTGACCTTTGTAAAGGTTGGCGATGTTCACCACGAAACGTAGGTTGGATTTGACCAGCAGATCCAGGGCTTCACGGCTACCTTCCTTGACCTTCTTGATCAGCACCTTTTCCTCGGCTGGAGTCAGCAGGGGAATAGAAGAAATATCTTCCAGATACTGAAAATAAGTACTTCTTTCATCACGGGTGTAAGTAGCGGCGTTCATGATAGATCCTTTTCTTTACGTCTATAAATCTACCTCCGTTTCGGTTTCGAAGTGTCAGAAAGTACCCCTGTCCTTGCAAAAGTTTAATTTGGTTTTTGTCGGAAAAATTCGCTTTTTTGTCATAAATTTGTCATTTCGGCCTTTAATAGGGGCCTTTTTGGACCTATTTTTGTCATTATGGAACCAGAAAAAAGCAAAATTTCCATTTTCAAGCTTCGACAGAGGTGGCAGGGGGCCCAGGAAAGGGATTTCGATCGATATGAGAAAAAAATTCGTGAAATCCTGGAACAGGAGGAAAAATTGTCTTTCCCTGTCCCGGCCTACGTGCCCCAGATACTCATATTTCTCTTTATCCTGATTTTTCCCATGCTCTACATCGGGGATCCGGTTACCCGTTCGGTAATCGGTTTGGACTGGCGAGAACTCATGAATTTTTATTTCCCCGTGCTGATGAGCATCGGGGTGTTCGGCCTTAACCTCAATTTTCTCGTTCCTAATTACATTCTCAATAAGCATTATGGAATTTATTTTGTATACAATGCTGTCGTTATTTTGGTAACCTGTTTCTTGCGAGAAGTGGTGTTTTTTTTGATAGACAGGGCTCCCGATCAGGGAGCAAATTACTTTTTCAATTCCTACATGTTCTCTTCGGTAAAGGGACATTTCAGCTATTGGACCGTCTTTTCCTTTGTGGTACTGGTTTGCCTAGTTTGTGTCATCTGCGTGTTTTACCGCCTTATATCGGCGCAAATCCTACGCGGTTTTGTGGTCAGGGAACAGAAACGCAGCCGTTTGCAATATGAACTGGAATTTTTGAAAAACCAGCTTTCGCCCCACTTTCTGTTCAATACCTTGAACAACATAACAGCGCTGATTTCCATAGATTCCAAGCGGGCGGAAAAATCCATGACGGAGCTTTCGAAACTTTTGCGAGTAACCCTGTACCAGACAGCTGACGACGCGATACCTCTGGAAGAAGATGTGGAAATTTTGCGGATGTATGGGAACCTGGAAAAACTCCGGCTAGACGACAGCTTCGATTACCGATTCGATGTGGAAATGGAAGACCCGCAAACTCCGGTGGCGCCCTTGATTGCCATGCCCCTGGTAGAAAATGCCTTGAAGCACAGCAAGAACCCCAAGGGGAAAAGCTTCGCCCATATTACCATCAGGCAACAGGGCGACGAACTTGTTTTGGAAACGGAAAATTCCAATTTCCCGAAGGTGTCCAAGTCTCCCCGAAAGGCGAGTGGCCTCGGGCTTTCGACCTTCCAGAAACGTCTGGAGATTCTGTATGCAGGGCGTTACGAGTATACAGCTTCCGCCGATGGCGACGTGTACCGAAGCCGCCTAAAGATCCAGCTCGCCGACAACTAGAGGGTTACCGCGAGGCCAGTTCTTCCGGCGTGCGGCTGAGGATATCCCAGTCTCCGCGCTTGATAATCTTGTAGGCGTATCCCTGTTCGGTAAGGAACAGCTGGCGGTTCATGGAAAACTCCTGCTCCTTGGAATCTTGGGTCACGATACTGTAGAAGTGGGCCATGCCGCCATCGCTCTTGGGGCGAAGAATTCGGCCTAGGCGTTGTGCTTCTTCTTGGCGGCTTCCGAAAGTTCCCGAAATCTGGATGAGGATGTTGGCATCGGGAAGGTCAATAGCGAAGTTACCCACCTTGGAGACCATCAGGTTTTTCTGTTCCCCGTGGCGGAAGGCGGCGTAAAGGCGTTCGCGTTCCTTGTTGGGGGTCTTTCCTGTAATCAGCGGGATGTTCAGTTCCTGGGCGAGCTTTTCCAGCTGGTCGATGTACTGCCCGATGATAAGCACACGGTCCTCGTCCTTGTCGAAGTAGGTGAGGAGGCGCTTTACGATGTCTGTCTTTTCGGGGTTGGTGCTGGCCAGCGTAATCTTTTCACGGACCGGCGCCAGGGCGTATTTCATCTTCAGTTCCGCTTCCATGGGAATGCGGATTTCGTTACAGTCGGCGGTGGCGATCCAGCCCTGGGCTTCCAATACGCGCCAGGGAATGTCGTACTTTTTAGGGCCAATAAGGCTGAACACTTCCGTCTCTTTGTGGTCTTCGCGGACCAGCGTGGCGGTAAGGCCCAGACGGCGGGTGGCCTGCATTTCGGTACTCAGACGGAATACCGGGGCCGGCAACAGGTGCACCTCGTCGTAAATCATGAGGCCCCATTTTTCTTGGCTGAACAGCGGGAAGTTTGCCAGTTCCTTCTTGACTTCTTCTTCGGTCAGGTCATCCGGTTCGGGCTCGCCCTGCTTGTTCGGGTCCTTTACCTTTTTACGCTGGGTAAGAATCTGGTAGGTGGCCACCGTCACGGGGCCGATTTCCTTCACTTCACCGGAGTATTCCTTTACTTGGTCAATAGTCAGGTCTGTCTTGTCGCAGATTTCACGAATCCACTGGCGGGAAGCGGAAATGTTGGGAGTAAGGATAAGGGTCTTGGTCTGGACCAGGGCCATAGTGGCAAGGCCGATGACCGTCTTGCCGGAACCGCAGGGGAGCACGATGACGCCGGAACCGCCCTTTTCCGAGCCGCTGGCGTAAAAGACCTGGGCCGCCTCTTTCTGGTAGTCGCGGAGTTTGAACTCCTTGCCTTCCAGTGTCGTTTCGCGGAGCTTGATAGGCAGCGGGTCACCCTGGATGTAGCCTGCTAGGTCTTCTACCGGGAATCCTGCGTTGGTGAGGGCCATCTTCAGGTGGCCACGGCGCTCGGGGTCTACTTCGGCGTGCTTGTCGTCCAGGAACTTCACCACAAAAGGCTCTACCTCTTTCAGGTGGCAAATTTCGGTGAACATGTAGGTGTCGTCGGATTCCAGCAGCAGGCGGTTGCCGTCTTTGCGCAGGCGGAGCAGCCCGTACCTCGCCATGTAGTCTTCCACTTCGGTAATGACTGTCTGGGGAATGGGGTAGCGGCTCTGGCTTTCTAGCCGTTCAAGCACTTCGGTTGCGCGGAGGCCCGTGGAAGCCGCGTTCCAGAGGCTCAGGTGTGAAATCTTGTAGGTGTGCAGGTGCTCGGGGCTCTTGACCAGTTCGGTGAAGGGGGCGATAGCATCCCGTGCGGATTCGTAGTTCGGATTGTCCACCTCGACCATGATTTCGAGGTTGCTCTGTACAATGATGGCGCCATTCGGATTCATAGGGCGCCAAATATAGAAAAAATCCCGCAATCCGTTCGGAAAGCGGGATTTCGAGCCACCCAGCAGATTTGAACTGCCGACCTGCTGATTACGAATCAGCTGCTCTACCAGCTGAGCTAGAGTGGCATAGCGGGCTCAAAAATAGCAATAGGGCCCTTTTTTGTCAATATCGGCGTCGTTTCGGTTGGCAAGAATCCCAAATTTTTCTATGATTGCTCACAAATTTTCAAAATGGATGCATATTATGGCTAACGAAGCAAATGCGAATAATTCTGAAATTAAGGAATTTTTTGTCCATCACGGAACCAAGGTTGTTATCGCCCTCGTGGTGATTCTCGCCGTGGTTGCAGGTGTGGTTCAGCTGAGGGATTCCCGCAAGGCTGCCGCTGCCGAACAGGCCGAACTCCTGGGTACCGGCATGACGTTCCTCTATGCTGGCGAAAAGGACAGCGCCCTCACGGAATTTGAATCCAAGATTAACGGCCGTACTTTGGAAGGCCTCGCCCTCGCCAAGGCTTGCCTCTATGCGGGCAACCTCAAGTACGAGAAGGGTGACCTGGATGGTGCCGCCGCCCTGTTCCAGAAGTCTCTGGACAATGCCGGCTCCGTGGTGTTGGTCCGTTCCGCCGCCATGCACGGCCTTGCCGCTGTGAAGATGGAAAAGGAAGACTACGCTGCCGCCGCCAACTTGCTCGAAAAGTATGTTAGCGAATTCGGTAAGCGCACCGGTGACAAGGAAGATCGCTTCCAGAAAGAAGAACCTGTAGACGAAGCTCCCATGGTGGCTGACGCCATGTGGAAGCTCACGCTGGTCTACCAGCAGCAGGGTCTTGACGCCAAGGCCAAGAACACGGCTGAACGCCTGCTCGAAGTCTACGGCGACAACCAGAACTACGCCGACAAGGCCCAGAAGTTCCTGGCTTCTCTGTAGTCCCTCTTTAGTCTAAATAAAACGCCCCGGCACTATGTCCGGGGCTCTTTATTATCGGTTGTAAAACGTCATTCCGGGCCACGACCCGGAATCTAGCATTAAGGCGTCAGGATTTTCCTGAGCTCGTCCGCCGCCCGCTCCAAGTCGTCGTTTACGATGGTGTATTCGTACTTGCCCTTGGTCTTCGCGAATTCCATCTCTTTCTTGGCGTTGTGCAGTCGCGTTTGGATCACCTCTTCGGAATCGGTGCCGCGGCCACGGAGCCTGCGTTCCAGTTCCTCTTCGCTAGGCGGCAAAATCAAAATGCCTGTGGCGTCGGGGTAGACCTTGTCGAAGTTCACCTTGCCGAATACGTCTAGGTCAAAGAGAACCCGCTTGCCCTGCTTGAGCATGTCTTCTACGAAACTCTTTGGGGTGCCGTAGTAGTTGCCGTGAACCAGGTTGTACTCTACCAGGGCGTCGTCCTTAATCATCTGCTCGAACTCTTCCTTGGTCTTGAAAAAGTAGTGGACCCCGTTCACCTCGCCTTCACGGGGGGCACGGGTGGTGGCGGAGATGGAATACACGATGTCAGGGAATTCCCCGATGACCTTGTCTTTCAGGGTGGTCTTGCCTGCGCCACTGGCGGCGCTCATCACAAAAAGCTTGGATTTCATTTCTTGTCCTCAATGTACAGCGGTCTTTGCTTGACTTCGTCGTAGATGCGGCCGATGTATTCGCCTAGGATGCCGATGGTTATGAGCTGCACTCCGCCAAAGAACACGATGGCGGTCATGAGGGAGGCCCAGCCCGGCACTGTGGTGGCGGGGGATAGAATCCTTTCAAGAATGGACCAGACCAGCACGCCAAAGGCGATAAGTGTCGCCAGGAGTCCCATGTAGAAGCTGATTTTCAGCGGGGCGGAACTGAATCCGGTGATGCCGTCGCCGGCCAGGTGGAGCATCTTGCGCAGGGGATACTTGGACGAGCCTGCGGTGCGTTCGGCACGGTCATACTTGACGCCGATCTTCTTGAAGCCTACCCAGCACACCAGCCCGCGTAAGAAACGGCTACGTTCGGGCAGGTTCTTCAGCTGGTCCACCACGCAGCGGTCCATAAGCCTAAAGTCGCCGGTGTCGGGTGGAATCTCGATGTTGGTGAGCTTGCCGATAAGCCTGTAGAAGCAGAAGGCGGTGAACCGCTTGAAGATGGTCTCGCCCTTGCGCTTGTTGCGCTGGGCATAAACCACCTGGTAGCCTTCCTGCCATTTTGCGAGCATCTCGTGGATTAGGCTAGGCGGGTCTTGCAGGTCTCCGTCGATGATGACCACGGCGTCGCCCTGGGCGTGGTCTAGGCCTGCGCTGAAGGCTGCCTGGTGTCCGAAATTCCGGCTGAAGTTGACGACTTTGTTATTGGGGTTTCCTGGCAGGAGACCTTCCAGTATTTCTCGGGTGCGGTCCTTGGAACCGTCATTCACGAAAATGAGTTCGTGCTCAACTTCTTTGAGTTCTTCTTCTAGAACCCGGTAGGTCTCTGCGACGATTTCTTCTTCGTTATAGACCGGTATGATTACGGATAGAAGCATAAGAACCTACGGAATCAGCACAGGGTTTACGAAGTCCACGTGGCTACAGTCGATGCTGCCCTTGGCGGTGGCTTTCAGGGTGAGCTTCTTTACGCCTTCGACATTGGCGGTAAGCGTATGGAGGCTGCCGGCCTTGAATACGGGGGTCTCGGCAAGCACGTTTCCGTCGCCTATGATCTGGACGGACACGCCTTCGCTACAGAGGGATTCGTCGTCTAGGCCAACGCTTGCGTTGAATGTCTTGAATTTTTCTCCAATGTCATAGACGGTCTCGGAGTTCGCGTGGGTGGCGATGCCTTCCCTGAATTCCTGCCCGTTGATGGTGAGCTTCTTGCCGTCAATACTCTGGTTGACCTTGAAATTGCCCCAGTCCTGGTGGTGCTTTTCGTACCGGAGTTCGGTAAGCTTCTGGACTCCACCGTTTCCGTTGAAGAAGGTCTTGCTCACCTGGGCCAACACCTTGTTGCCTTCCATGACGATGTAGCGGAAAATGTTGTAACCGGGCTGTAGCTGGTCTTCTGCGACGAGGATGCTGTAATCTCCCGGAACATAGGCGGTGTCTTTCAGCATGATCCTGTTGTGGACAAGCCGCACGTTCCAGTTTCTAGGTGCGCCCGGCTGTTCCATAAGCCTAAAGTTCAAGAGCAACGGGCCCGCGACAGCGGAACTGTCTTCCAGCATGCCCCTTGTGGGTTCGGAAACCTTGATGATGTTCGTGGGGTTATAGTTCTTGCGACCCTTGAACTTTGCGATTTGCACCCAGTAGTTGTTGGTAATCAAGACGTTCTTGACTCCCTCTAGATCCATTTCCCGCTCGAATACGTCGCAGGTGGTGGCAATACGGTGCTCCACAGCCTTCTTGTGGTAGGTCTGGCTGTCCCAGCAGTCAAGCCCGCGGATGTAGTAGACTTCGCCGTTGTATTTTTCTAAGAGTTCCTTGATTTGTCCGTCATTCATCTGACGGACCTTGTCGTAATGGTATGACGAAACGCCGTAGCCGATAAAGTGCCAGGGCCTGCCATAGATGAACAGCTTGTCGTTGGGGGTCTGTTCGTAGAGCCATTTCCAGATTTCTTGCTCTTCGGTAGTCAGGTGGTTCCGGTTGTACATGATGTTCTTGTTAAAGTCTTCCTTGTAGTGGAAGGTCCAACCGGCAAAAAGTAGCGTAAAGAGCAGTCCAAGTACCAGTGCGGCGGAAGTCTGCTTCTTTGTCTTGGAATCGTAGCTGAAGTATTCGATCAGGTGGGCAATGGGGAGGGCTGCAAGGAATGCCATGCTGGGAATCATCACCAGGCTGTAACGCTGGTTGATTTCGATGCCAAAGTCGCCAGAGACATTTTCCAGAATCATGTAGGTCTGGATGTGGTACAGGGCGAGGAATACGAGTACTTCTAGGTAGAACTTGTTACCCTTGCGGAAGTCCATGACGGCACGGTAAATCAGGTACAGAAGCCCGGCAAGGAACAGCCAGTTGAAGTAGGTGAGGAAGGGGTTTATCAGTTCGCCCTTGTCGCTCAGAGGCTTGGTCATGACCTTCCAGTTGTTTACCAGGTCTTCGATAAAGTGCCCGTGGGCCGAAAACTCGCCACCCTGGAATCCGAAACCCTGGAAATAGCTGATGGTGATTAATACGGGGACGGAAAATAGTGACAGCAGTACAAAGAATACGGGAGCCTTGAAGTCCTTTTTGTCCAAAAGCTTCGGCAGGGAGAACAGGATAAAGGGCAAGAGACAGAATACGGTTTCTTGCCTGGTTTGGGCGAAAAAGGCCAAGGTCAGAGCTAGAAGTGCCCAATGCTTAAGCGTGTTGCGGTCAAAGGCCCACTTGAAGACCAACAGGGAGAGGGCCGAAAGGAAAATGTACAAGGGTTCCACCGACATGGCCCGGAACTGGAAAAGTACGGTGGGTTGTAGCGCCATGAGGAGGGAGGCGAAGAATGCCAGCAGGGGCTGCCTTGTCCATGCCACGATGGCAAGGAACATTAGCAGGAACGACAGGGGAAGCAGCAGAAGCTCGCCTTTGAAAATCCAGTGCAGATCCGTGCCGAACAGGGGCATTCCCAGCACGTAGAGGAAGGCGAGGCCCTTGGACTTGAAGCTGTTGCTGGTGTTGGTGCAATTCAGCTGTCCCTTGGTGAATTCGCCCTGGTTGCAGGTACTGGACTGGTGGTTGTGATACATGTTCTGGGCCACGGACATGAACACGCTTTCGTCACTTTGGACCCTGTGGCGGGCCTCGATCTGGGTTCCGGCAAAGACGGCGAGTACGATGGCCGAAATCAGGGCGGCAAGGGCGATGGGCTTTTCGGGGAGAATGCCCTTGATCCATTCCCTAAAGTCTTTCCTGAGCAAGAAACAAAGCAGGATAGCCGCGACAAGCTGTACAAGGAACAGCGGCAGAGGCAGGTTCAGGTCCAGGAGGCGGATGGTGTCCTTGTGCCCTACGTTTGGGCCCAGGTAGATGAGGAAGGGTATGGCAAGGGCAATGACTAGCCCAATAATTCCGGCCGGGTGCAGTAAGTTTTTGAGTAACAATAAGATAAAGTTTTTCATTACTGTTAAATATAATTTTTTTTGTTTTCTGGGGCTTTCCTTGCCCAAATCACCTTGAGAGATTGCCTAATAAAAGCTAGATTTGGTCGCGAATTTCAACACCCAAGAGGTTGGTCGTGCAAGACTCATTAGTTACCAAAGCCGCAGACAATGTCCGTATCCTTTCCGCCGCCATGGTCCAAAAGGCCAAGTCCGGTCACCCGGGTGGTGCGATGGGAGCTGCTGATGCTATAACGCTCCTCTATTCCGAGTTCTTGCGCTTTGACCCCGATGATCCGAATTGGATGGCCCGCGACCGCTTCTTTATGGACCCGGGCCACATGAGCCCGCTGCTCTATTCCGAACTGGCCTTGGTGGGCCGGCTCACCATGGACGACATCAAGAATTTCCGCCAGCTGGGTTCCCGCACGCCGGGCCACCCCGAAGTGGATGTGGCTCTCGGTATCGAGAACTCTTCGGGCCCTCTGGGAATTGGCCACGGCATAGCCTTGGGCGCCGCCATCGCTGAACGGTTCATGGTGGAACGCTTTGGTTCCATTTTGGAACACAAGACGGTGTGCCTGGTTTCCGATGGCGGCCTCGAAGAGGAAATCGCCTATGGCGTGGGCCGTATCGCCGGTCACCTTAAGCTTTCTAACCTGATTTTCTTCTACGACGCCAACCAGGTGCAGCTGAGCTGCAAGACCGAAGAGGTCATGAGCCACGACTTTGTGGCCCAGTATGAATCCTGGGGCTTCCGTGTTATCGAATGCGACGGCAGCAACATCGCCGAACTCCGCAAGGCCTTCAAGGCGGCCTGGGCAGAGAAAGAATGCCCGGTGCTCGTTTACGGCCACACCACTATGGCCAAGGGCGCCGTTGCCGAAGATGGCCGTAGCTACGAGGGCGAGGTCAGCACTCACGGCCAGCCCCTGAATGCTGCCGGAGCATCTACCGAAGCTACCGTCAAGAACCTGGGTGGCAATCCCGAAGACCCGTTCCAGATTTTCGACGACGTGAAGGCCGGCTTCGAAGCTCGCAAGCAGGAACTTCGCGGTATCGCCGCCGAATGGAAAAAGCAGAAGGCCGAATGGGACAAGGCTAACGCTGAAAAGTCCGCCACTCTGAACGAATGGCTCTCGGGCAAGGCTCCCAAGCTGGACCTTTCCAAGCTCCCCATCAAGGAAGGCGTGGCTACCCGCGTTACCAGCGGTACGGTGCTGGGTTACTTGGCCGAAAATTACCAGAACATCATCTGCAGTTCTGCCGACCTTTCCAACTCCGACAACACTCAGGCCTTCCTCAACAAGACAGGCATCTTCCGCCCGAACGACTTTAAGGGAGCCTTTGTGCAGGTGGGTGTGGCTGAACTGACCATGGGTGCCATCTGTAACGGTATCGCTCTCCACGGTGGTCTGTATCCGATTTGTGCCACCTTCTTTGTGTTCAGCGATTTTATGAAACCCGCTATCCGTATGGCGGCTCTGATGGGTCTTCCGGTCAAGTACGTGTTCACTCACGACAGCTTCCGTGTTGGCGAAGACGGCCCCACTCACCAGCCCATCGAACACGAAACCCAGATTCGCTTGCTGGAAGACCTCAAGAAGGAAAACGGCAAGTCCGAAATGCTGGTGCTCCGTCCGGCAGACGCCTTCGAGACTCTGGCTGCCTGGGAAATGGCTTTCGAGAACAACGACAGCCCCACGGCTCTTATCTTGACTCGCCAGGTGGTGAAGAGCCTCCCCGGCGAAAACCGCTACGAGGCCGCCAAGGCCTGCCGTAAGGGCGCTTACATTGTAAGCGACAACACCGCCGCTGGCGAAAAGCCGGACCTGACCCTGGTGGCCAACGGCTCCGACGTGCTGCTGGAACATGAAGCCGCCGAAGTCCTTCGCGGCGAAGGCAAGAAGGTCCGTGTGGTTTCCATGATCAGCCCGGCCCTGTTCCTCTCCCAGCCCAAGGATTTCCGCGACAAGATTCTGGTGCCCTGGACTCCGGTGTTCGCTCTGAGCAGCGGTCTTCCGGTGCTGTTCGACCGTGTGGTGGGCGGCTTCGGCAAGGCTTGCGGTCTGGAACGCTTTGGCGCTTCCGCTCCGGCCGGCGTGCTGGAGAAGGAATTCGGTTACGTGCCCGAAGCCGTGGTCAAGGCCGCCAAGGAATACCTGGTGGAATTCGCCCAGAACGTAGCAGATTTTAAGGCGAGTAACTAGGTCTTAGGTTGTAGGTTTTAGGTATTAGGGTCGCAGGTGGCTAGATGCTCCTGCCTGGGTCCGTTTACCGACAACTCACAACTGACAACTCATGACTTTTGGGGGCGTGAGCCCCCTTTACTATTATCGTTTGCGTTTGCCCGGAGTCGGCATGAATGGGCTGCCGCCGCTGGTTTTGCCGGCTTCTGTGCGGGACAGGACTTCTTGACCCACCACCACGGAATCGCCCAGCTCCAGGCCTGCAAGGATTTGCACGTTTACGCCGTCGTTAAGGCCGGTGGTGACAGGGTGGGGGACCAGTTTACCGTTCAGGTTTATCCAGACTTTGTCGCCGTCCTGTTTAGGCGGGCGGTTTGTCCCTTTCTTTGCGCCTTTTTGCGAGGCTCCTGGGAATTCGCCTGCGGCCGCGTCTGGCGGGGGCGGCAGTCCTTCGGGCTTTGCAAAGGCGGTGCCGCCAGCAGGGTTGAACTTCAGGGCCTTTACCGGAATGGTGAGGGCGTTTTTCACTTCTTTGGTGACGATGGTGCAGGTGGCGGTCATGCCGGGTAGAAGCTTGAGTTTCGGGTTCTTGGCGTTGATGACCACCGTGTAGGTGACCACGTTGCTTGTGGTGGTGGGGCTCAGGCGGACTTCTTGCACCTTGCCCGTAAAGGTTTCGTTCTGGAAGGCATCTACGGTGAAGGTGACCTTCTGGCCTTTTTTCACCGAGCCGATGTCCGCTTCATCGACGTCGGCCATGACCTTCATCTGCTTCAGGTCTTTTGCGATGACGAACAGGGTGGGCGTGCTCATGGAGGCGGCCACGGTCTGGCCTACATCTACGGCCCGCTTCAGCACCACGCCGTCGATGGGGCTCTTGATTGTGGCGTAGCTCAGGTTCAACTTGGCCTGGGCCACGTCGTTCTGGCTGCGCTCCAGGGCGTACTTGGCGGCGTTCATGTTGTATTCGGCCTGTTCCAGGTCAACGGCGCTGGCGCTGTTGGACTGTGACAGTGCCAAAATTCTCTGGTAGGTGTTGGCCTTGTACTGGTAGTCGATTTCGGCGGAATGGAGGGCGATTTCTGCCTGGTTCAAGGTGGACTGCAATTTGGACTTGTCCAGTTCCGCGATGACCTGGCCCTTTTTGACCTTGGAATTGAAGTCCACGAAGATTTCGGCGATGTCGCCGGAAACCTGGGTGCCCACCTCCACCTGGTCCACGGGCTCCAGGGTGCCGGTGGCGGAGATGACGGTGGAAAGGGTCAGCTTGGTCACGGGGGCGCTGACAGGTACGCCCACTTCGCTTGCCGCAGAGTTTCTGAAGAAAAAGAACTTCACGCCTACGGCAATGGCCGCAAGCACAAGGAGAACGACGAGTATCTTCAGAAGCTTCTTCATGGGTCGGTTGCAAAAATAAAAAGTATTCTCGTGACTAACACAAACTTTGATGCCCCGGAACCGCATTCGGTTGCATTTTTTATATTACCACCTACCATTGAAGCGTCTTGTCTCCAGCAACCCAAAAGCCTACAACCTACAACTTCTAACCCCTAGATCCTAGCCCTAGCCCCTAACCATGACCCGTATCGTAAAAAAAGATGACAGCTCCGAAGTCCGCCGCGTGACGTGGGTGGGGCTTGGCTGGAACGCAGCCTTGACGGTACTCAAGTTCCTGGCCGGGTTTTTCGGCGGGTCCCAGGCCCTGGTGGCAGACGCCATCCACAGCGCCTCTGACTTTGTGACGGACATCGCGGTCATCGTGGGGAGCCATTTCTGGAACTTGCCTCCCGATGCGGAACACCCCTACGGGCACAGGCGTTTCGAGACCCTCGTGACCTTGGGTATCGGGCTTTCGGTGGCCGCCGTGGGCGTGGGTCTCGGCTACAAGGCGGTCCAGACTCTTTTGCAGGGAGAGGGTGCACACCCCGAAACTGTGGTGGCGGTGATGGCACTGGCTTCCATTGTTATCAAGGAAATTCTATTCCGCTATACCCGCGCCGAAGGTCGCAAGATTCGAAGTCAGGCACTGGAAGCAAACGCCTGGCACCACCGTAGCGATGCCTTCAGTTCTATACCGGTGCTTATCGCGGTGGTCATTTCGCTGGTGTTTCCGCAACTCTGGTTTGCCGATGCGGTGGGTGCCTTGATTGTGGCCTTCTTTGTGCTGCGTTCGGCCTACGAGATAGCCTCTCCGGGGGCTAGGCAGTTGGTGGACCAGGGGGCAAGCGAACAGGTGGCCAAGAAACTTCTGGAAATCGCTCTCGGGCATTCGAAGGTGATGAGCGTTCACGGGTTCCGCACCCGCTATGTAGGGAGCGACCTGCATGTGGACCTGCATATCGTGGTGGATGCCCAGATGAGCCTGCTGGAGGCTCACGACGTGGCCGAAGAGGTGGAACAACTGCTGATTCAGGCCGGCGAGAACGTAGTGGACGCCCTGGTACACGTGGACCCCTACGACCCTGCCCGCGCCGGCAAATCGGAAGAGAAGGAATAGCAAAAGTTTAACAGCACGGGCTTAACGTCAAACGGCATATATTCAACGTCATGGGCTTAACGTCATTCCGGGCTTGACCCGGAATCTAGAAGAGAAAGAAATTGAAAAGCGAATATAAGGCAGTACTTGTAGGCAACGGAACAATGGGCGAGCGCCATCGCCGCCGTTTCGAGCTGTGCGGTGTCAATTTTGTGGCTGTGGCTGACACTCAAGCTGAATTTGACGGTATTGTAGATAAACTAAATCTTGAAAACGCGGGCGAGGCGGGTGTGGATTTTGCGGTCATTGCGTCCCCGGCCACAACCCACTACCGCTACACGAAATACTTTTTGGAAAGGCGAATCCCCGTCTTTGTGGAAAAACCCCTGGCCACTACCGCCGAACAGGCCCAGGAACTGGTGGACATGGCCGCGTCATCGGGGACGGTTCTTTTTGTGGCCCAGTCGGAATGTTTCAACCCCATTTTCCTCAATTTCCGCAAGCACTTTGTGGCCGAACTGAACGAGCGGTGTGCCGACGTTACGGCTGGTAATGAGCCGTGTCGGGGCGTGCATCTGGAATTTAGGCGCGAACACCGGTATTCCAGCCGCTGTCGCGATGTAAGCGTGATGCTGGACTTACTTGTTCACGACCTGAGTATGTTCCTTACCATGTTCCCCTATGGCGATGTCCGTGTTGAAAGCAGGAATGAATCGCCCGATGGGAATTACGCCCAGGCGAAACTGAAGGTGGTGAGCGGGCCTTTCGCCGGAGCCTCTGCGGATTTTGTCGTTGACCGTGAAAGTGCTACGGATCTTCGAAACATCACGGTGAATTTTGCCCGGAATGGCGAATTGCCGTCATCGAACTATACGGTAAGCCTTGCCCGGTACACGCCGGAAGGCGAAATCGCCCACGTTCCCGATTCCTTGGACAACGAACACCGGTTCTTCTTGAAATTGCTGGCTGGTGCCTGCGGGGAGTGGGGCAGGCGTGCCGCCCAGAATGCGGCGGATTGCGTTAGACTGTGCTGTGGGGTGTGATTTTTTTGATTGAGTGAAAGGGGAAAGTCTTCCCCTCGCTTCAGCCCCGCCCCACCCTTAGTGTCAAGCCCGCGTAGGCGGGCTTCTTAGCATTCAAGCAAAAATATAATTTAGGAATCTTCCAGAAACGAGTATGGGTCAGGGGATTTATATGGACACAGATCATAGCGCAAATCATTGATTTTACGCCAAAGGTTATCAATCTCTTGATCAGAAAATGAATCTGAACCAATCTGGAAAAACGAATAGTCCCCATCCACATCTTTTCGAATAAAATAGAAGTCACTTTCTGTTGAAGGAATTATAAACAATTCTCTCAAAATCGGGCTTGTAGAATCAGTCTCACGATTATACAATACTTTCCCTGATTCCGAATAAATATCGTCTGCTTCTTTGGGATCGTTCTTTGATATTGTTGGATTTACATAGTCAAAGCCGTATAAATCGTATATAACTTTGTATGATTTGGAATAAACTTCACTGTGAAAGATAAAATTTGTATTGAGAACACTTTTATTGTGATATTTTTCATCAGTCCGGTCAACAGACCTTAAGTAATACTTCTCTGTAAAAACAAAGGCATCCTCCTCAGCGACATTTCCAACAAGGCTATCTTTTTCATACAAATTTAAATGATTAAAGAATTTATTCCAAGCCTCTCGTCTTTTAACATCGTCGTATTTAATATTTTTTTCAAAATAATCAATAATC
>CAMHOW010000055.1 GCA_946186895.1 uncultured Fibrobacter sp. | reverse complement strand
TCGCCGAAGACGTCGATGGCGAAGCTCTCGCAACGCTCGTTGTGAACAAGATGCGTGGCACCCTGAAGGTCGCCGCCGTCAAGGCCCCGGGCTTCGGTGACCGTCGCAAGGCCATGCTCGAAGACATCGCTATCCTCACTGGCGGTATGCTGGTTTCCGAAGACACGGGCGCCAAGCTCGAAGATGCTCCGGTCACCGTCCTTGGCCAGGCCAAGTCCATCACCATCACGAAGGACAACACCACGATCGTGGAAGGTGCCGGTGATGCAGCCTCCATCAAGGGCCGTATCGGTCAGATCAAGAAGCAGATTGAAACCACCACCAGCGACTACGACCGCGAAAAGCTCCAGGAACGCCTGGCCAAGCTTGCCGGCGGTGTGGCCGTCATCAAGGTCGGTGCCGCTACCGAAGTCGAAATGAAGGAAAAGAAGGACCGCGTGGACGACGCTATGCACGCAACCCGCGCTGCCGTCGAAGAAGGTATCGTTCCGGGTGGTGGCGTTGCCCTCATCCGTGCCGAAAAGGCCATTGACGCGCTCAACTTTGACAATGCCGACCAGAAGACCGGCGCTGCCATCATCCGCCGCGCTATCGAAGAACCGCTCCGCCAGATCGTGCAGAACGCTGGCCTCGAAGGCTCTGTCGTGGTGAACAAGGTCAAGGAAGGCAAGGACGCCTTCGGTTACAACGCCAAGACCGACACCTACGAAGACCTCATCAAGGCTGGTGTCATCGACCCGGCCAAGGTGACCCGCACGGCCCTCAAGAACGCTTCCTCCATCGCCTCGATGATCCTCACGACTGACTGCGTGATCACCGAGAAGAAGGAACCCAAGCCGGCTGCTCCGGCCATGGATCCCTCCATGGGTGGCATGGGCGGCATGATGTAATCATCGCCGGTCAAGAGAACAATCATTTTCTCCTTAAAACAGAAACCCGGACCGAAAGGCCCGGGTTTTCTGCTGCTTAAATTTTTTTTTGCGAGCGAAGTTCTGTAACCCCTGGAGGAAGAGAGCTTGATTATCTTAAGCTATAAACTCCGAACTCCGAATTCAAAAATCCGAATTATTTCTTCAACACCTTATTCAGCGTGGCCTTCAGGTGGTTCATGTTGGCTTCGTCCAAAGTCTCGTAGCGGTAGAAGGTACCGTCGCTCTGGACAAAGTAGAGCACCGGGATGTAGCCAGTGCCGTAGGCGGGGCCGAACTTGCTGTTGGCGTCCTGGAATACGGGAATCACGGCATGGAATTGGTCGATGAACATGCGGATGTCGTTCTTCTTGATGCCGCCACCAAGGCCGATGGCAATCCCCGTAAGGCCTGCGGATTCATACTCCTTCATCAGGTCCTGGATTTCGGGGAAGTGGCGCTGGCAGTGGGGGCACTTGGGGCTGAAGTAGTAGATGAGCAGTGGGCGGTTTCCAAAATGACTGAACAGGATTCCCGGGTCGTTGATTCCCACCAGGGGCTTTGAAAAGTCCATCTTCATGGGAGCGTGGGTTGTGGAATCTTGCATGAGTTGGATATCGGCCATCTTGGGTTCGGCGGCAAGCTGAGCGAAACCAAGTGTGGCGGTCAGGGTCACGAATGCGAAAATACTCTTAAACTTTAACATAGGGTCTCCTAATACGGTAGTTAAAATACGAAATTTACGGCAAAAAAGCACAACGGAAAGAAAAGATTATACATTTTACTCGTGTTTGTGCGTTTTGCCATAATCCTGCTGTTGGCAGGGCTTTCGTTTGCGTTTGCCGGGGAGCAGGTCGCCAAAGGTCCCGACATTCCTCTAGCAAAGCAGTCCGCCTATACGGGCAAGGGCTTTACCATGGGACTTGCTATGGGCGTCTTTGACCCTAGCGATAAATGTGACTGTCTGGGGCTCTGGCAAGGCCAGGCGGATTATTTCTATACACCGTGGTTTTCGGGTGGAGCCGAGATTCGCTTTTTTGGCGGTGAGATGGATTCCGAATCTTCGGTCTTGTACAGCCGGTATCGTCTGTCTGGCAAGTTCCATTTGGCTTTTTCAAGCTTTTCCATGTACTTGTCCCCCATAGTGGGGCTTGAATCTACGGACCTTTCCGAGCTCCGCCAGGAGTGGAAGAACCGTTCCAATAAGGGTGACGAGCTCGAGATGGATGAGGACGAGGATTCCACGGAAGTCACTACGGTTACCGTGTGCGAAAAGATGTTCTCCCTGGATGGGTTCACGGCGGGCCTGGAGTTCGGCTTTGGGTACGCGTTTCCCAAGTATTTGGGGCTTTTTGGGGCTGCCCACTACGAGCACAACTTTAGCCGTTCCCAGCTCCTGACCTTGACCCCCGGTTTGGGCTTCAATTTGCGGAGTGTGTGGGACTGGGCCAATAAGAACACCTATTCTCTATGGATAACCCTGGAAGGGGGCTTCCAGAGGTACTTTAATAGGGGTGTCTCGGACTGGAGCAAGTCGTTTATTCTCGGGTTTACCTTGGGTATTTAGCCCAAAAGTTTGACAAAACGGCCCTTTTTTCTATATTTGGTCCACCGGTTTTTAAGGCCGGAACCCTCCCAGGGCCAATGGTGGACCTGGGCGAAAGACCAAAGGGACTCATTATGAGACAGTACGAAACCATGGTGATTATCGATGCCATGATCTCCGACGACGCTATCAATGCCGAAGTCGAGAACATCGCCTCCATGATCACCAACGGCGGTGGCGAAATTCTCCGCCGCGACGATTGGGGCAAGCGCAAGCTCGCCTATACCATCAAGAAGCGCCAGCACGGCTACTACGTGATTTTCTACTACAAGGCCGAAGCCGCCGTAGTGGCAAACATGGAAGCCGCTCTTAAGCTCAACGAAAACGCTCTCCGCTGGATGACCCTCGTGGACTATCCCATGAGCGAAATCGTTTACAACCAGGATATGGCTCAGTCTACCGAAGAAATCATTCCGGTTGACGCAGAAGAAGGGGAGGCTGAATAATGGCTTTTGAAGATAAGAAACAGGCACCCCGTATCCGCCGCAAGAAGACTTGCTGGTTCACGGAAAACAATGTCAAGTTTATCGACTACAAGGACGAGAAGACTCTCCGCCGCTTCATCTCCGAACGCGGCAAGATCATTCCTCGCCGCATCTCCGGCACCTCTGCCAAGTACCAGCGTATGCTGAACGAGGCTATCAAGCGTGCCCGCCAGATGGCGATTCTCCCCTTTGTATCGGACAGCGTTCGCTAATAGGAGGAACTAGACTATGGAAATTATTCTTAAGGCCAATGTTCCTCACCTGGGCAAGATGCTCGACGTCGTGAAGGTTAAGGACGGTTACGCCCGTAACTACCTGTTCCCTCGCAAGCTCGCCGTGCGTGCTACCAAGGAAGCGAAGCTCCAGATTGAAACCAACCGTGCCGCCCTCGAAGCCCAGTTCCAGAAGGAACTCGCTGCTGCCGGCGACGTTGCCGCCAAGCTCGCTCAGATTTCCGTCAACCTGGAACGCAAGGTTGTGGAAGGCGAACGCCTCTACGGTTCCGTCACTGCAGGCGACATTGCCGAAGCTATCACCAAGGCCGGCGTCAAGATTAGCCGCGCCCAGGTTCAGCTCGACGAACCCATCAAGCAGCTCGGTGTTTACACCGTCGCTATCAAGGTGTTCAGCGATGTTGAAGCTCAGGTCAAGGTTTGGGTAGTCGCTGAGAAGGCTTAATTCTCTCGGACTGCTAGAAATCTAAAAAAGCCGCTCCTTCGGGGGCGGTTTTTTGTCTGTAAACTATCCCGTAGGGCGTAGCTAGTAGCTAGTAACTAGCCCGCAGGGCGTAACTCGCTTTACCTAATTTTCTATTTTATTTCCGTATGCGCAAGTTTTCTTTTATCGCCTGCGTGGCGAGTCTTTTGGCGGTATCGGCGTTTGCCCAGCCCCGCGATCTGTTTGCGGAATTCGAGGCGGAAACAGAGGCCGCCCAGTCTAGCGAGGCGGCGGTGACGGCTCAGAGTTCAAGCTCGGAAGTCTTGTCTAGTTCCGCAGCAGTCTCTTCTAGTAGTGTCGTTTCCAGCTCCAGTGTCGCTGCTCAGGAATCCTCCAGTTCCGAAGCGTTGTCTAGCTCTGTACAGTCTAGTTCGAGTATCGCCGTGGCAGATACCCTTCAGCAGTCTTCCAGCAGCGTTGTGGCGGATTCTCTGCAACTGTCCTCGTCCAGCGATGTTCCTCAGGATAGCCTGTCTTCTAGTTCCGAGGTGTCGTCTAGCTCGGCTATATCCTCCAGCTCGGTCGAGTCTTCAAGTTCCGAGGCATCTTCCAGTTCACAAGTTTCGTCCAGCTCAGTTGAGGTTGCGGTCGTCCCGTCTTCCAGCAGCATCAGCCGTCGCGACCTGCTCGGCCCGGTGAAGGTTTCTAGGGTCCACAGTATCGATGAGATGAAGGGTAAGTACAGGAGCCCTCGCAAGGCCCTGTTCATGTCCCTGGTGATTCCTGGTTCCGGACAGCTTTACGTGGGCGGCTCTACCTTTAACTATGCACGTGGTGCGGCTTACCTGGCCTTGGAAGCGGCCCTTTGGGGTGGTTGGTACTACTACACTATCTACAAGTACGACAAGCAGGTGAACAAGTACAAGAAGTTTGCCAAGAACCATTTCTCCATCGGTCGTTACGAAGCACAGATGCGGGATATCTATTTGAACCAGCTTTCCGACGAGACGGAAGAATCTCGTTTTGAGACTCGCTACATGAGCAGCCGCGAGGATTTCTGTAAGGCTATCTACGGTGATGCCAAGGCGTCGAACTGCTATGTCAAGGGTAAGCTGTTTACCAACGACAAAGCCCATACGGATCGTTTCTCTGTGACGAATCCCCAGTCTCTGGGTCAGGAAATCGCAAGCCAGAAGAATTTCTACGACAAGGCCAGCGTTTACCAGCTGGTTAGCGAAAGAAGTTACGTGCTTGGTTGGGACGACGTGGATTCTGTGGCCCTTGGACAGAACTTGCTTTTGGAAGAGGCCGCTGTGGAATCCATTGTACCGCTGGGCCAGTCCAAGAACCAGTCCAAGTATCGTGACATGAGAAACAAGGCTAACGATTATGCGGACCTGCAAGTATGGTTCTTTGGTGGAATCATCTTGAACCATCTGGTCTCTGCCGTAGATGCGGCCTTTGCGGCTAACGCCCATAACAAGGAACTCTATTCCGAAGATGTTTCCTGGTACGACCGGCTGCATTTCGAAAGCTATATGAGCTTCTTCGATGGATTCGACGTGGGCGTCCAGGCCAGTTGGGGATTCTAATGCGGCTTTTCCTCGCCATACTTCTCTTTGCCACAGGTGCTTTTTCGCAGATGGTGATTTCTGTTGACGAAAGTGTCAGCAAGAACAGCGGAAAAAGCCTGGCTGTAGCATTGGGAGCTTCTGCGTTGCTCCCAGGCATGGGCGAGCTGTACCTGGACGAGCGGGAGATGGTCCGGCCCTTCATGTGGACCGATGTGGCCCTGTGGATGGTGGCGGTTGGTTCCTATTATGTTGGGGAACGCTACATTTCTTCGGCTCACGATTACGCCGTTCGTCATGCAGGCCTCAACACCTCTAGCAAGAAGGTTTCCCTGCTGAATACGGTGGGGGATTACCGCAGCCGTAGTGGCGTGGCTGGGCAGAATTCTTCGCCGGATATGGACGAGGACTACAACCAGTCCATGATTCGTGCCGGAAAAACTGTTGACGAGGAATTTGCTGAAAGTATCCAGTGGGACTGGGGCAGTAGCGACAATCCCGAGACGTCGGACCACATCGATGAGTACAAGAACCGCCTGCGCAATTACCGCATTAGCCGGATTGTTTTCCAGGTGTCGGTGGGGGCGTTGGTGCTGAACCGCGTGGTCTCCGTACTGGATGCCATGAGAATTTATAGGAAGACCTCTTCCAAGTCCTTTGGACAGCGGATGCAGTTTGTGCCGGAATTCGGCGAGGACGGTGGTGGCCTCTTGGTAAACGTGAAATTTTGAGGAAATTCAGAATTCGGAATTCAGAACTCGGAATTAGATTTTGTTGTAACCATATGTACTTTATAATCATCTAAACAAGTGATTTTTTGAGAATCTGAAAAATTTTATGAGAAACTTATTCCTTCTACTTCTGACTGCCGCGATCCTTGTCGCCTGTTCCGCCAAGGACGCTCCCCAGGGTGCAGGTGGAAAGCCGGCAAAGGGCGGTCGTACGCTGAGCGTAGAAGGCTATGTGGCAGAATTCTCAAAGCCTAAGCGTGAATTTCAGACTATGGCGACTCTGGAGGCGAACAACAGCGTTTCTCTGAGTGCCGCTGTCTCGGGTCGCTTGGTGGAACTACACGCCAAGGATGGTGCTAGCGTCCCCGCGGGAATGCTTCTGGCAAAGCTTGATGATTCTGAACTCCGGGCCCAGCTGAAGCAGGCGGAGTCTAACTTGCTGTTGGCAAGCCAGCGTGAACAGCGTACCCGTGCCCTGTACCAGCAGGGCGGCATGACTCAAGAAGACTTGGAAGCGGCCGTGGCGAACCTGCAGTCGGCAGAAGCTAGTGTAGAATACATCAAGGCTCAGATTGAGAAGACCGAAGTCCGCGCTCCTTTTGCAGGCAAGCTTGGTCTTGTGAATATTTCGGTAGGCCAATGGCTAAACGCAGGGGCCCCTGTGGCAGAACTCAGCGATGTGAAAAAGCTGAAGGCCCGCTTTGCCGTTCCCCAGAGGTATGCGTCCAGCGTGAAGGTGGGGGATAGGGTCACCCTGAAGGACCAGGAAAGAAACGTTGAAAAGAAGGGCAAGGTGACGGCCCTGGATGCCACCATTTCAGAGAGCAGCCGCACTAGGCAGGTGGTGGTTACTGTCGACAATTCCAGCGGCAAGTTGATTGCAGGCGGCTACGCCAGCATTACTCTTCAGATGAAGACTGCCCAAAAGTCTAGCACCACCATCCCTGCAGAAGCTTTGATTCTTGATAGGGATGGAGCTTACGTGTTTGTGGTTAAGGATGGTAAGGCTCATGTCAAGCATGTGAAGACTGGGCTTCGTACGCCGTTCTCGGTGGAAATTGTTTCGGGCCTTTCAAAGGGTGATACGGTTATTGTTTCGGGAATTATCAGCCTCAGGGAAGGCGTGCCTGTCAATATTAAGGACATTAGGCATGGCATGAATTACGAGGTGGATTGATGAGCATAAGCCAGCTCTCGGTCCGCCGCCCAGTCTTGATGACCGTCGTTGCCCTGGTCATCTTGCTGCTAGGCTTTTTCGGTGCGTCCAACCTGGGCGTGCGCGAATACCCCAACGTAGACTACCCGCTGATTCAGGTGAGAACCTCTTACCCGGGCGCTAACGCTGCCGTGGTGGAGGCCGAAGTTACCGAAATCCTGGAAGCCTCCATCAACAGTGCCTCTGGCATCAAGGCCCTTACCTCCACGAGTCGCGATGGTTTTTCTTTCATCAACATTGAATTTGAGACGGGCATGGATTTGGAGGCGGCAGCCAACGAAGTCCGTGACCGCGTGAGCCGTGTGCGCCGCAGGCTCCCTGACGACGTGGACGAGCCTACGGTTTACAAGTCCGACAGCGACAACGACCCGATTCTGATGGTGAGCCTTGTGAGCGATAAGCTCGATGCGATGGAGGTTTCTGAAATCGCGAATAACTTTGTGAAAGAACGCTTGCAGACCATCAATGGCGTCTCGGAAGTGGCCATCTGGGGCGAGAAGCGCCCGACGGTGCGCCTCTGGATTGACCCTATCCGCCTGCAGGCTCTGGGCGTGTCGGGCGCGGAGATGTCGGCGGCCCTCAGTAAGGGCAACTTGGAATTGCCTTCGGGTTCTATTGAAGGTAGCGAGACTACTCTTTCGATCCGCACCCTGGGCCGAATCTTGGACCCGAAGGCCTTTGAGAATATTGCGGTGAAGACCGCTGCCGATGGCACCGTCATTCGCATTTCCGACGTGGCGGACATCCATTACGAACCTAAGGATACCCGCACGGGGTTCCGTCGTAATGGCAAGAATTCTATAACCCTGGCCCTGATGGCGCAGCCTGGCTCTAACCATGTGGAAATCGCCAACGAGTTTTACAAGCGTGTAGAGGATATCCGTCGGGAAATTCCCGAAGGCGTGCAGGTGCTCTATGGTCGCGATACTTCCATCAATATCCGCGCCTCTATCAAGGAGGTGGTGGAGACCATCTTTATTGCGTTCCTGTTGGTGATTGCCATTATCTTCGCCTTTTTGCGGGAGGCCCGCACCACCCTTATCCCCATGGTGGTGGTGCCAGTCTCGGTGGTGGGAAGTTTCTTTGTGCTTTACCTTTGCGGGTTCTCGATTAACGTGCTGACCCTGCTTGCCATGGTGCTTGCCATTGGCCTTGTGGTGGACGACGCCATTGTGATTGTGGAAAACATTTACCACAAGATAGAGCAGGGTATGAACCCTAAGCAGGCTTCCGTGGCGGGAACCAACGAGATTTTCTTTGCGGTGATTGCCACTTCTGTGGTGTTGATGGCGGTGTTCGTGCCGGTGCTTGCCTTGGGCGGTACCACGGGGCTTCTGTTCCGGGAATTCGTGGCGGTGATGATTGGGACGGTGTTCCTTTCTACATTCTGCGCCTTGACGCTGTCGCCCATGCTCTGCTCGAAGTTCTTGCGGCGCCAGAAGCAGGGGTGGTTCTTCCGGGTGACGGAGCCCTTCTTTGATTGGCTGAACCGAGTGTATGCGGCGCTGCTCGGCGGATTTCTTAAATTGCGATTCTTGCTGTTCCCGGTGATTTTAGGGCTTTTGGTGGCGGCCTATTTCTGCTACACCAACATGAGTAGCGAGATGGCGCCTACGGAAGATTCCAATGCGGTCATGGTGAACATGAACATGCCCGAGGGAGTGAGCCTTGACCGAACCAAGCGTATGGCCGATGCTTTTGCCGAAGAGGTGATTGCGCTGATGGATACTAACGAGTATTCCGAAATCCAGGCGGGCGCCTGGAATGCGGGAAACTCCAGGATGCGCATATTCCTTAATGCCGACAAGAAGGCGCGCCGCCCCCAGAGCGAGATTGCACGGGCCATCCAGATTCTGGGTAGCGAATACCCCGACTTGCGTGTGATGGTGTTTGAACCTCAGAGCATTAGCACCCAACGTGGAGGGCTTCCGGTACAGTTCGTGCTACAGGCCCCCAATATCGAAGTCCTGCGTACGTTGGTGCCCAAGTTCGAAGAGGCCGCTAGTCATAGCCCTGTATTCAGCGTGGTGAACACCAACCTGCGCTTTACCAAGCCGGAACTTCACATTGAAATCTTGCGTGACAAGGCCAACGAAGAGGGCGTCTCGGTAAACGATATCGCCCAGGCGGTACAGCTTTCCATCAGCGATCAGTCTTATGGGGAGTATTACAAGGACGGTCGTCAGTACGATATCATCGGCGCAGTGGGCTATCAGTACCGCAGCACACCTGAGAATCTCTCCATGCTGTCTGTCAAGAATGGCAAGGGACAATTGGTCAGCGTTGAGAACTTCATTACCTATGAGGAACGTTCTGCATCGCCGTCGCTTCCGCGTTACAACAGGTTCAGTGCGGCTACTATTCAGGCGGGACTTGTCCCTGGAAAGACCATTGGCGACGGCGTAGAAGAAATGCGCCGGATTGCAAAAGACGTTCTGAAGGAATATCCTAGCGTTAGCACCACCTTGAGCGGCTCTTCCAAGGAATTCGAGGAAAGTTCTAGCGGGCTTTACATCGTGTTCTTGCTGGCCTTGGCGTTGGTGTTTTTGGTTCTTGCCGGGCAGTTCGAAAGTTTCCGGGCTCCTTTCGTGATTTTCTTTACGGTGCCCCTTGCACTGGCGGGTGCTTTGGCCTGCCTGTTCATTACGGGGCAGACTCTGAACATCTTTAGCGAGATTGCCTTGATCCTTTTGATTGCCCTTGTGACCAAGAACGGTATCTTGATTGTGGAATTTGCAAACCAGATTGCGGCAAATACGGGCTGTTCCAAGCTGGAGGCGGCTCGGAAAGCGGCGGAGCGCCGCTTCCGCCCAATCCTCATGACGAGCCTTTCCACCGTATTGGGCGCGGTGCCGCTGATACTCACCGGCACCCCGAGCCGCATCGCCATGGGCATCGCTATCGCGGGTGGCCTTACCTTTGCCACGTTCATGACCCTCTTTATTGTGCCGGCGGCCTACAGCTTCTTTGCAGGCAAGGTAGAAGTCAAGACCAGCGACGCGAGTAAGATGGCTTAACTCTGACTCGACTTCTACGTCATTCCACTTTGTGGCATGACTAGTTCGATTCGGATATAGAAATATGCAAGCATGTTTCTATATCACTCAGCTCCTACGTCATTCCTCTTCGAGGCATGACTAGTTCGTCTCGGCAATGCTAGCCTGCAAGCAGTCTGACATTGCACTCGACTCCTACGTCATTCCGGCCTTGAGCCGGAATCTAGATGGCGGATCAAGTCCGCCATGACGCAGTAGTTGGAACAGGTGTAATCAAGTATGCAATCGTCTAAAATATTTTATTATTTCCTGTGGGATTGATAAAAAAGGAGTGTTGAGGGATGAAATTAGAGAGTCTTTTGTTTTGTGTGGCAGCGGCCGCGATGGTATGTGCCTGTTCTGATGATAACGGCACTAGCGTTGATAGTAAAGAGTCGGCTGGCCCGAACCATGTGACCATAGACAAGGCGCAGAAGTCCATCATTTTCCAGTGGAGTGACTATTCCGAAGAGCTATGCATTTGGGATAAGGGAACTTTCCACTGGGACATGAGCGAATCGAAATCCGGTGCGGATACCAGCTATTATGAAACCCATGGTGACACCCTTATCGTTTATTTTAACAACAAGCGAGAGTACGACCCTCATTATTACCTCGGAGGATCTACCGATAAGATTTTCGGTGAATGGATCAATATCGAGTGTATGGCCTATGACGGGAACGTTTATTGTACCGATGAAGATGAACGGAAGTTTAAGGAGAATTACTATAGCACGGTCCTGACTATTTCTGAAAATGAATTTCAGGAAAAATTTGTTTATAAGCCGGCCTTTTTCAAGTACGACGACTACATGAATTCCTATTACCTTATGGGCGTGTATACCTTTTTACGGTATCCTAACATCAATCCACCCACATCCTTGTCGGCACTGCGTAACCCTTGGCAGGAATCTCTACTTAAGATGTTTGAGAAAGACAATGGTATAACAACCTTAGAAAAAACAAAGACCTCCCGTTCCTTTGAAATTAGCGGCAAAAAGTTTGAACTGAAGGTAACGGAGGTTGAGCGCGATTCTATTTACTACAAGCTCGCTGTAGAAATCAGTTCCGAGGGAACGACCTGCTCCTATTCCGAAGATGCGACCAAGCTGACCAAAGATTCCTGTAAGGACTTGACGGTCGAAAACATCCCGTACTATAAGGAAAAGGACTTAGAGGAAACCATTAGTATGGGCGCCGAAGGAACAGCAATCTCCACGCACCATGACCCGGAAAAATTCGCGGAATGCCTCAAGAGTATCTCTCTTGACCTGCCGGGATTGCCCTATTCCACCAACTGAAAGACCTTTTCGCCCTTGCGGCTCATGCCGTAGCGGCTACGCAGGATTCCCTCTTTGTAGATGGAGTCGTTTTCCAACAGCTCGATTTCCTTCTTGTACTGCTCGATGAGGGCGTTGAGGGAGTCCACCTTGGCCTGGTACATGGCAATCTCTTGCTTGACCTGCTTTTGCCTAGGAATGCTGTTCTTGCCGAACAGAAGTTCGGCTACGACGATGGAGAGCAGAAACAGTACGGCAATGATTGCGATGTATTTTTTCTTGTGCATCAGGGCTCTCCGTTGAAGTAGAACTGGAAGTTGTCGCTGCTCTGGGCGAGACCCGCGATCTCCAGCTCCGTTAATATAGCTAAAAGTTGTGGCGTGGGTAAGGTCATGGTGGATTGAATTTCCGTAAAAGTTTTTCGGAATCCCCTGAACTTGAAGAACAGGTCTTTTGCCCCTTGGGTCAGGTTACAGCCTGCCGTTTCGAGCTCGGCAATGCTTTGCCCCTGGCTGCGGGGCAATCCGAGAATCTTGTGAAGGCTTTCGGGAATAAAGACGGGGGAGGCGAGCCCCTGGTCAAGCAGTTGGTTGGTGCCGCCGGCCACCTCGCTGTCGAAATCTCCGGGGCAGGCGTAGAGGGTTTTTCCTTCTTGGCGGGTGAATTCTCCGGTAAGGAGCGCCCCGCCCTTGACCTTGCTCTGCACAATGACGGTACACTTGGAAAGCCCGCTGATAATCTTGTTTCGGGCCACAAAGCACCCCTTGAAACTGGCAAAGTCCCCTTCGTATTCGCTGACGATGGCACCGCCTGCTTCCAGAATGCGTGCAGCGAGAGCTTTTCGGGAGCCTTGGATGGCGGCCTCTAACCCTTGGGCAAGCACCGCGACGGTGGGAATCCCTAAATCTAGGGCCGCCTCGTGACAGTAGAAGTCGATCCCCTGTGCAAGCCCCGAGACGACGACGGCCTTGGTGCCTTTCAGGGACTTGACCAGACGGCGACACAGCTCCCGCCCGTTGCTTGCTGGGCGCCTTGTGCCCACCATGGCGACCCCGATTCCTTCTGGAAGGTTGCCCTTGAAAAACAGCCTGTTCGGGCGGTAAATGGATGAGCCTAGCAAAAGGGGAAAATGGTCGGTAATGCAGGCGATGGTGTTTCTATCTTTCATGGTATGAAATATTCCTTTGAAGACTTGGTGAAAATTATGGAAAGGCTCCGTTCCGAGAACGGATGCCCCTGGGACAAGGAACAGACAACCCATTCCCTGCTCCCGTACTTGGTAGAGGAAAGCTTTGAGTTTATCGATGCCGCCCAGGAGGGAGACGCCGCCCACATGTGCGAAGAACTTGGGGACGTGCTTCTACAGGTGGTGTTCCACGCCCAGGTCATGAAGGAGTCAGGAGACTTTACCGTCGATGACGTGGTGCAGGGAATTTGTGAGAAGATGGTCCGCAGGCACCCTCACGTTTTCGGGGATGCAAAAGTGGACAACGCCGCTGGCGTCTCGAGGCAGTGGGATAAGATAAAGTCCTCCGAAAAGAACAATCTGAAAACAGCTGGCGGGTCCGTTATGGACAAAGTAAGCAAAAGTATGCCGCCGCTCGCCCGGGCCCAGGACATCATCCGCCGTGCCGCTAGGGTAGGGTTCGACTGGGACGCCCGGGAACCTGTATTTGAAAAGGCCCAGGAAGAATTTACAGAATTCCGTGCCGAAATGCAAGGAATTTCTGAAAAAAATTCAAATGTGGACCGTCTAGAAGACGAATTCGGCGATATCATGTTCAGCTTGGTGAATGTGGCACGCCACTGTGGGTTCAACGCCTCCATCGCGCTGCAGCGGGCAAACAGCAAGTTCGAGAAGCGCTTCCGCAAGGTAGAGGCCATGTGCAAGGAACAGGGCAAGGAAATGCCCGAGGTTGGCCTAGAAGGCCTACAAGAAATGTGGAAAAAAGCGAAAAAGGATTAATTACAACTCTTCGCCTCTAAAAAAGAACATTCCAAAGTGGATTATGACTCGGACAGATTTTTTTGTCCGGGCTTTTATTTTGGGGGTATATTGTAAAAGGTGCTTCCAGTAAGTCCTGGTTCTGGAGAGGGGATGCCCGATCGAACCGCAGGGTAGGACCTACCGGAAGCACTTCTTTTTTGAGTTTTTCAGTTTGGGTGGAACTTGCCGCTTTAGGCGAGAAAAAAACGCAGTCCTCATGGGACTGCGTTTTATTATTTCCGGTATTATTATTGCTTACGCTCTAGCCTTGGCCTTGTCGCCGTACTTCTTGATGAGTTCTTCCTGGATGTTCTTCGGCACCGGAGCGTACTTGGCGAATTCCATGGTGAATTCAGCCTTACCCTGGGTCATAGAACGCAGGTCGGTAGCATAACCGAACATTTCAGAAAGCGGGACTTCGGCGGTAATGGTGGTGGTGCCCATTTCTTCGCTGGTTCCGGTGATGGAACCACGACGCTGAGACACGTTACCAACAACGTTACCCTGGAATTCGGTCGGGGTGGCGATTTCAACCTTCATGATAGGTTCGAGAATCTGAGCACCGGCCTTGGCGAAAGCTTCGCGGAAAGCCATACGGGCACAAATCTGGAACGCCATGTCAGAGGAGTCGACCGGGTGGAACGCACCATCCTGGACTTCCATTTCGATACCCACGACCGGGAAGCCGATGAGGGAACCGGCTTCCATGCAGCTCTGGAAACCCTTGTCGCAAGACGGGATGTATTCCTTAGGAATGCGGCCGCCGACGACGGAGTTGATGAAGTTGTAAACCTTGTCGGAGTCGCCTTCGACAGGCATCGGGCGCATCACGCCGGACATCTTAGCGAACTGACCCGAACCACCGGTCTGCTTCTTGTGGGTGTATTCGAACTTGGCTTCGCGAGTAATGGTTTCGCGGTAGGCCACCTGCGGGGCACCAGTCTGCACGTCCACCTTGTATTCGCGACGCATGCGTTCAATGTACACGTCCAGGTGAAGTTCACCCATACCCTTGATGATGGTTTCGCCAGATTCCTTGTTCACTTCCACCTGGAAAGTGGGGTCTTCCTTGGTGAAGCGGTTCAGGGCCTTGGACATGTTGTCCAGGTCGTCACGGTTCTTGGCTTCGATCACGAGCTCGATCACGGGGTTCGGCACGTGCATGGAGGTCATGTTGTAGTGGTTCTTGCCGTCGGTGAAGGTGGTACCAGAGGCACAGTCGATACCGAACAGGGCCACGATGTCGCCGGCACCGGCTTCGGTGATATCCACCATTTCGTCGGCGTGCATACGCACGAGACGGCCCACGGACACCTTCTTTCCGGTGGCCATGTTGGTAATCATGTCGCCCTTCTTAAGGGTGCCCTGGTACACGCGGATGTAGGTGAGCTGGCCATAGCGGTCGTTCACCAGCTTGAACGCGTAGCAGACGAGAGGAGCGTTGTCTTCGGACTTCAGGACAACTTCGGCTTCGTTGTTGTCCAGGTCGAGGGCCTTGTTTTCCACGTCGGTCGGGCAGGGGAGGTAGTCGATAACGCCATCGAGGAGCTTCTGAACGCCGATGTTCTTGTGGGCAGAACCCATGAACACGGGAGTGATGTCCAGGCGGATGGTGGCTTCGCGGATGGTCTTCTTGATGAGAGCCTTGTCGATTTCGTCCACACCGTACTGGCCTTCCATGGCCTTTTCCATAATTTCGTCGCTGTAGTCGGCGCAGCAGTCGATGAGCTTGGTGCGGTATTCGTTGG
>CAMHOW010000054.1 GCA_946186895.1 uncultured Fibrobacter sp. | reverse complement strand
CATTCGAAACCATGTGCTCCGTGGGCATCAAGCCGATGAGCGCCTACTACGAATCCCTCCACGAGACTCCGCTTATCGCGAACCTCATCGCTCGTAAGAAGTTGTACGAAATGAACCGCGTGATCAGCGACACCGCCGAATACGGTTGCTACCTGTTCGCCAACAAGTGCGTGCCTCTGCTCGCCGACTTCATGAAGAACGAAGTGAAGAAGGACGACATCGGCGCTATCTACGGCGAAGGCAAGACCACCGCTGTGGATAACGAAGAACTCATCAAGGTGAACAAGAGCATCCGTCAGCATCCGGTGGAAGAAGTCGGAGCTTGGCTGCGTGAAAGAATGAGTGGTATGACCAAGGTCGTGTAATCGCGCCCTCTCATATTGACGATTTTCAAAAGCCTGTCGGGAACGCCCGATGGGCTTTTTTTTAGCACCGCCAGGTGCCCACGAAAATAAACCGCTTCTCCAAAGCCTTGCGACCTACGTAAAGCGGTTTATTGAGTGTAGGGTAGGTCTTAGGGAGGGCGAAGCCTTCCCTTGTTGTTAGAGCGGCGGGCTTTTTTATTAATTATTCCACATTGGAATATCCCCGGTGTTCCTTTATGCGTAAAAAAAGTATATGTTTCGTTAAGATAGGGACCAAGGGAAATTATGGTATCGTTTCGGCAGATTTCGGAGTCGTTTGAACCCGCCATCGAGAAGGGTGAGTTCCAGGTTTATTTCCAGCCTCAGTACAACCATTCGACGGGTGCCTTGATTGGCGCCGAAGCCCTTGTCCGTTGGAAATCTAAAAAGTTTGGTTTTGTCTCGCCGGCGGACTTTATCCCGGCTCTCGAGGAGATGAGCCTGATCCCTACGCTGGACCTGTACGTTTTTGAGCATGTGTGCCAGTTCCTTCGGAACTGTATTGACTCCAACAAGGCTCTGGCCCGAGTTTCCGTGAACATGTCCCGTAACGACATCTTGAGCCCGGACTATATCGAGCGTCTTGATGCCATACGGCAGAAGTTCGACATTCCCACTAGGCTTATCCATGTGGAACTGACGGAAACTGCCGCTGTTACGGGTACCCAGGTGGTCGTCGATTCCATCAAGAAGCTGCACAAGTTGGGCTATACGGTGGAAATGGATGATTTTGGCAGCGGTTATTCTTCACTGAATGTCTTGAAGGATATCGAGTTCGACGTCCTTAAGCTGGATTTACAGTTCATCAACGGTGCTATCGGCAGCGACCGTGGCGGGACTATCCTGAGTTCCGTTATCCGTATGGCCAAGTGGCTCAAACTCCCTGTGATTGCGGAGGGTGTGGAAACCGTGGAGCAGGCCGACTTCTTGAAGAGCGTGGGCTGCGACTATGTGCAGGGTTACCTGTATTCCAAGCCCATTCCTGCGGAGGAATACGAGAAGCTTTTGGGTGCCTCTACGGTGGGCACGATCGTGCCACAGATGAACATTGACCAGTTTGTGGATGCGGGCCGGTTCTGGAACCCGATTTCTATGGAAACTCTGATTTTCAGCAATTTTGTTGGGGCGGCCGCCATTGTGGAAGTTCATGCCGGCGAAAAGTGCTCCATGGAAATTTTACGGGTGAATCAGAAGTACGTCCGTGAGCTGGGAATGAACTTGTCCGAAACGGAAATTATCGCCCTGAACCCCTGCGATGTGTTGGACGATGAATCCCAGAAGGTCTACAAGGCTGCCTTGGAGCGAGCGGCGGCTACACGCGAGGAGCAGGAGTGCGAAACCTGGCGGAACATTACCTCGGGCTGTTGCGGTACGGAACGCATCTGTATACGTAGCTCCATACAGCTTATTGGCGAGAGCAAGGTCAGCAAGCTGTTCTACGTGATGATTCGGAACATCACCAACGAGAAGAACGTGTTCCTGGGGATGCTGGATGCGGAACGCAGGTTCAAGGCGGCTAGCGAGCAGGCCAACATCTATTTCTGGGAGTACACCGTGGCTACCAAGGAGATGCGCCCCTGTTTCCGTTGCCAGCGGGATCTGGGCTTGCCTCCGCTGCTTCGCAACTATCCGGAGCCGGCCATTGAAAAAGGTATTTTCCCGCCGGACTATGCTGACATGTACCGCGATTGGCATAGGCAGATTGAAAAGGGAGTTAAGAGTATAGAAGGTGTTATTCCCTTGACTCCCAACAGGATACCGTTCCATGTCCGTTACACAACGGAATTTGATGAGAATGGTCGTCCGGTGAGGGCTTATGGCTCTGCCACTTTGGTGGTGGATAAGTAGCAAATCTGGCATTTAATATTCCACCGAAAATTTTTATTTTTGTCCCGATATTTTTAGCAAATGGGACAAGAATGTTCAAAGTTGGTTTTGATAACGAAGCGTACCTGAAGACCCAGTCCGAAAAGATTGCGGAACGCATTGCAAAGTTTGGTGGAAAACTCTATCTGGAATTTGGCGGAAAGCTGTTCGATGATCATCATGCATCCCGCGTGCTGCCTGGGTTTGCACCCGACAGTAAGATCCGCATGCTTGAGAAAATCAAGGATAAGGCCGAAGTCATTATCGCCATCAACGCTGGCGACATCGAAAAGAACAAGGTCCGTGGTGACTTAGGCATTACCTACGACCAAGATGTTCTCCGCCTGATAGACGCCTTCCGTGGTTACGGCCTGTACGTGAGCTCAGTGGTGTTGACTCGCTGGCAGGAACAGCCTAGTGCTATCGCTTATCAGAAAAAGTTGGAAGGCCTTGGCCTTAAGGTTTATCGCCATTATCCCATCGCCGGTTACCCAAGCAACATCCCGCTGGTGGTGAGCGACGATGGCTACGGCAAGAATGAATTTGTAGAGACCACCCGCGAGCTGGTGGTGGTGACGGCTCCCGGTCCCGGAAGTGGAAAGATGGCCGTGTGCCTTTCTCAGATCTATCACGAGAACAAGCGTGGCGTAAAGGCCGGCTATGCCAAGTTCGAGACGTTCCCCATTTGGAATATCCCGCTGAAGCACCCGGTAAACCTAGCCTACGAGGCCGCTACCGCCGACCTGAACGACGTGAACATGATCGACCCCTTCCACCTGGAAGCTTACGGGCAGACCACCATCAACTACAACCGCGACGTGGAAATTTTCCCGGTGCTGAACGCGCTGTTTACCCGCATTATGGGGGAGTCCCCCTACAAGAGCCCCACGGACATGGGCGTGAACATGGCGGGCAACTGCATTGTTGACGATGCTGCCGTGTGCGAGGCTGCCAAGCAAGAAATCATCCGTCGTTACTACAACACGCTTTGCGATGTGCGCAAGGGCAATGCCGAAAAGGACCAGATTTACAAGCAGGAACTTATCATGGAACAGGCGCAGATCAGTACTGCCGACCGCCCTGTGATTGCGGCTGCCGTAGAAAAGGCCGAATTGACCGATGGTCCGGCGGTTGCTATCCAGCTGAACGACGGCGCCATCATCTCGGCGAAGACGTCTTCTCTGTTGGGAGCCTCTTCGGCTATGCTGCTTGATGCTTTGAAACATCTCGCAAAGATTCCCGACGAAGTACGTTTGCTTTCTCCCATGGTTATTGAGCCTATTCAGAATCTCAAGACTAAGCAGCTGGGCCACAGGAACCCCCGCCTGCATATGGATGAGGCTCTGGTGGCGCTCTCTGTCTGCGCCCTTACGGACTACAACGCGAAAATCGCCCTGGAAAAGCTGCCGGAACTCCGCCACTGCGAAGTTCACTCTAGCGTGATTCTCTCTCAGGTGGATGTGGGCGTGTTCCGCCGTCTCGGCGTGAACCTGACAACCGAGCCCAATTATCAAAGTGGTAATCTCTATCACGGGTAATTTCCGGGGTCGAAGGATCTAAAAAAAGACCGCGATTATTCGCGGTCTTTTTCGATGTAGGGGCGGGTCAATTATGTCATTGCGAGAGTGCAACGCACTCGTGGCAATCTCTGACCTTATTTTACGGAAGCAGTCAGCAATTTTGTAATCGCACTGACGTATTCAGCGGGGTTCGGGAGCGGGCTTCCTTCGGCGAGCAATGCCTGACCGTAGAGGGCCTTCGGCCAGTCACCCAAATCTTCCTTCGCTTCGACCTTCTTCTTGAGCATTTCGCAAATTGGGTGCGTCGGGTTGATTTCCAGGATGCGCTTGCTCTTCGGCAAGTTCTTCTGGCCCATCGCCTTCATCATGCGTTCCATCTGGGCGCTCATGGCGTCTTCGCTGGTGACGAGGCAGCAGGGGCTATCCTTCAGGCGGCTGGACACGCGGACTTCCTTGATGTCTTCGTCCAAGACCTTCTGCAGGTTTTCGCAGAGGCCCTTGAAGATGCCCTTGTTTTCTTCTTCGGCCTTCTTTTCGTCTTCGGTCTTTTCGAAGTCCACGTCGCCGCGGGCGATGTCGTGGAACTTCTTGTCGCCGAATTCGGTGAGGCTAGACATCATGAATTCGTCGATGCCGTCGCTCATGAGCAACACTTCGTAGCCCTTGGCCTTGAAGGCTTCGAGCATCGGGTTAGACTTCACGGCGTTCTTGTCGCCGATGAGGTAGTAGATTTCCTTCTGGCCTTCCGGCATGCGCTTCACGTATTCGTCGAGGCCCACGAGAGCGTCGCCTTCGGTCTTGGTGCTTTCGAAACGGAGCAACTTCTTGAGTTCGTCAAGATGTTCCCAGTTCATGTAGAAGCCTTCCTTCAGCACCATGCCGAGTTCGCGCCACCAAGCGTTGTACTTCGCGGCATCCTTGTCGGCCATGTTCTGCAAGGTGTCGAGCACCTTCTTGATCACGTGCTTACGGATGTTGGTGATAATCTTGTTGTTCTGCAAGATTTCACGGGACACGTTCAGCGGCAAGTCTTCGCTATCCACCACGCCGCGCACAAAGCGGAGCCAAGGCGGCAGCAAGTCCTTGCAGTCGTCCATGATAAAGACTTTCTTCACGTAGAGCTTGAGGCCGTGCAATGCGTCGTTGTGCCAGATGTTGAACGGGGCCTTCGACGGAATGTACACGAGGCTCCAGAATTCCTGGGAACCTTCGGCGTGGCTGTGGCTCCAGGCGGCCGGTTCGTCGGCTTCGTGGCTGATGACGTTGTAGAAGTCCTTGTACTGTTCTTCGGTGACTTCCTTTTCGCTCTGTCGCCACAAGGCCTGCTTTTCGTTCAAGCGTTCTTCCGGCTTTTCTTCGAGTTCGCCCTTGTCGTTCTTCGTTGCCTCGGGGTGGAAGTAGATGCCATAGCTCACGAAGCCGCTGTACTTCTGGACGATGTCCTTGATTTTCCATTCGCTGGCAAAGTCGCCCGCATCTTCGTCGTCCTTCAGGTACAAGGTAATCTTGGTGCCCACCTTATCGCGCGGGGCTTCAGAAATCTCAAATTCGCCCGTGCCTTCGGATGCCCACAGGTAACCCTGAGTTTCACCGGCCTTAAGGGTCAATACTTCGACCTTCTTCGCGACCATGAACACGGAGTAGAAACCCACACCGAACTGGCCAATCAGATCGACGCTGCCCTTGTCGCCTTCCTTCAAATTCTTGATGAAGTTCTTGGTGCCGCTACGGGCGATGGTGCCCAGGCAGTTGATCAAGTCTTCCTTGTTCATGCCGATACCGTTGTCTTCGACAACGATGCGCTTGCCTTCCTTGTTCACCGAGATATCGATGCGGAGCTGCGTGCCCTGCGGAAGCAAGTCTGCGTTCGAGAGCGAGAGGAAACGGCGCTTGTCCAGTGCGTCCGCCGCGTTCGAAACGAGTTCGCGGAGGAAGATTTCCTTGTTGCTGTAAAGGGAATTAATCATCAAGTTCAGCATGTCGCGAACTTCAGTCTGGAACTCCATCTTTTCTGTAGCCATTTTTCTGTCCTTTGTCATCCCCGCTGTCATTCTGGAGCCACGTTGTGGCGATAGAATCACGGGGATATCCTTGATGTTTAATTTTCGAGCGGTTTAGACCGCCAAAACGTTTCAAAACGAAACAATTTGGCAGTTCCGCCTTGTTTTCGCTATAGAAGATGCAAGAACCGTGCCAAAAATGGTGGGAAAACTACCGGAGGGCGTTGCCTAGCCAAACTCCCAACATTCTAGCGGTAGTGCCGTAATGAAGGTATCCTGCGATAAAATCTAAGGCGAAAATGGGGATGCCTATGACGATACCGACGCGTTCCCGCTTTTTGAATGCTGCTGGGTCATAGTTGGGAACAGCTTTCTTGAGTAGAGCGAAACCGAGTTTTCCGATGAAAAACCAATAGAGCAGGCAAACCACAACGATAAAGATGCTTTGCAAAAAAAGGCCGGGCGATCCAATTCCAGAGAAGTCAATCTTTGAAAGCATATAGGCCAAATATCTGAATCCGCACTGGATGCCGAATAGAGGCAAGAAAAATTTCGTGCTGAACCTGTCAGTCTTCTTCAGATACTTGTGGTGGCATAGCCATGAGACTAAGACGCCGGCCAGGACGACGCTCCACAGGAACCCCTTCTGGCGAAACTGTTGCTCAATGGCGGAGTCCTGGTCCTGCTCGATTTCTATGACGGAAACGTTGGGGAAGGACTCGGTTGCGGTCGGCGCTTGCGATGTGGTTGGCTCGATTGCAGATGGCGCGATGGGCTGCTCGGCGACCGGCTTATCGACGATGTTGGGGGAGGCCTGCTCGTCCACTTTGGCCCTGTTCAGCGGGTGCTCCGGATTGGGAGCGTCGCACCAAAGGCAGCGCGGCATATCGTCTTCGTATTTCTCGCCGCATTTTTTACAGACAATCATATAGACTTAGATAAAAATCAGTCCGAGGATGCCGACCGCCCATACGTACCAGGCGAAGTGTTGGAACTTGCCCTTCTGCAAGAAGGTCATGAGCCACTTGAGGGCGATGATGCCGAAAATGAAGGACACCAGCATGCCTACCAAAAGTTCGGGAGTGAAGCTGCCGGCGTCGGCGCATTGGGCTGCCTTTTCTGGGTTCTCGAGGGCCATCTGGGCGACCTTTTCGGCGCTCTGGCACTTGGCCCACTTGATCACGTCAAGGAGGGCGGCACCGCCCACGGCGGGGATACTTATGAGAAAACTGAATTCGCCAGCGTACTTGCGGTTCACGCCCATGAACATCATGGCGCTGATGGTAGAACCGCTGCGGCTGATGCCCGGGATGCAGGCGATCCCCTGTACCACGCCAGTCACGAGAGCACGCCACCAGTTCATCTTGACGCCAACGCTCTCCGGATGCTTGGCGCCGGTGGGGCCCCACTGGGAGGTAAACAGGAGCAAACCCGTAAAGAGTTCGGCGACGCACACGGCCCGAGGGTTCTCGAAAAGGCCTTCCAGCAAGTCCTTGAAACCGAGGCCGATCATGGCGGTAGGGATGCTTGCCAAAATGATGTAGCCCGCTTCGCGCAACTGATCCTTGTCGCGGCGGAGGCAGCCCACGATGATGTCGGTAATCTTCTTGTGGAACACCACGAAGATGGACAGCAAGGTACCGGCGTGGAGCATGATGTCGAAGAACATGCCCGCCTCGTTCATGCCAAGGAGTTCGTGGCCCAGCACGAGGTGGCCGGAGCTGGAAATGGGGAGGAATTCGGCGAGGCCTTGCAAAAGGCCGAGGATGATGGATTCAATCATGACGTGAAAGATAGCAATTTAGTCATTAGTTACTAGTTACTAGTTACTAGATTGGGGCACCTGCGGTGCAGTTATTAGTTACTAGTTAGTAGTTGCTAGATTATCTTATATCAAGAAGTTCCTTGAAATCTGCGACACTAGTAACTCAGAACTAGTAACTCGTAATGGAACTCGTAACTATTAACTATATTCACGGTATGTCTCGCAAATTTCTCTTGTGCTTTCACGATTTCAGCGTCTGGAACTACACAAAAGTGACTCCGGTTCTCGAGGAACTGAAGGACTTGGTAGGTGCGCCCTTTAGCGTGCTGGTCATTCCCGATACGGAGAAGGCAACTCCCGAAGCGGTACAGGGCTTTCGCGAAACACTCCGACGGCTCAAGGGCGAAGGTTTCGAGCTAGCGCTCCACGGCTACAAGCACAAGGCGGAATTCAGCCAGGGCCGCAGCTACATGGGGCTTATCGGGATGAACCTGACCCATGGCGAAGCGGAATTTGCGGGCCTTAGCGAGTACGAGTCCAACAGGCTTTTGCAAGCGGGGCTTACGGCTTGGAATGATCTTTTTGGAGAACAGGCAAAAAAGCCTGTGGCGTTTATCCCGCCCACCTGGTACAGTAACGACCATTTGCGTAAGCAGGTCCGGGAACAGGGCATGCTTTTCGAGGATCGCTTCTCGCTGACTACGGCAAAGGGCAAGCGTTTTGCGTCTCCGGTGGCGAGCTTTGCCGGAATCCCGGATTTTCTGGTCAAGCCGGCATTTAAGTTCGGCGAACTGATCCTTAAAATTCCGGTGGGTCTCCCGCGGATTGCCCTACATCCGGTGGATTTTCCTGCTAGGGCAGATGCGGTTCGTAATCTTGTCCGGGCGGCACTTGGCTGCGGCCGCAAGATGATCCAGTACAAGGATCTTTAGTTTTTTGGATTTGCTTTGACAAAAAAGTCCCGCGATTACTCGCGGGACTTTCTGTAAAGTTTACAGCTGGTAGAACCGATTATTCTTCGGAAGCTTCTTCAGTTGCGGGTTCACCGGCGTCTTCGGTCTTAGCTTCAGTCTTGGCGTTGATCACCCAAGCACCGTCGGTGCAGGTGGCGGTCACTTCAGCAATGCCCGGAACGGTCTTGGTTTCGGTCTTGCCGTCTTCGCATTCGCCTTCGAGAGTCCACTTGCCGTCTTTGCAGGCCAGTGTGAAGGTAGCGATATCGACCTTGGCGTTGCCTTCGCATTCAACCTTGCTGGGAACCCACTTTTCGCCGTCGCAGACTACGAATACGCCCTTGCCTTCAAAGACTTCGGCTTCGGTGTCCTTGTTTTCGGCAGTGCACTTATCCAGCTTGGGGATGTTCTCTTCGACATCTTCCCTCTTGGGAATGTCCTGTCCGTTGGACTGTTTGCAGGCTTCTTCCACAAGTCCAGTCAGGGCTTCGTATTCAGCCTTGCTGAATTCTCCCTTGTTTACTGCGGTGATCTTGTTAGTTTCGCATGTGACGGATTTGTAAAGAGGATCGCTATTGTAGTGGTCGCAGGTGTCCTGGGGAATTTCCTTGTTGTGCTCGATGGTTTCGGTAATCGTCTTGCCATCAAGGGATACGGTCAGCTTGATCTTCAGGTCGTCCATTCGCATTTCCTGAACGAACGGGTCCTTGCCGGTCACCACGCAGGCAACCTTGCCGGCTTCATAGGAATCGTCGTCAATGCCGATGGTCTTTCCATTGGCTTCGGTGGAAGTTTCGTCGCAAGCGGTGAGGCCGAAAGCGACGGTGAGGGAAAGGGCAACGCCGAGTTTCCAGAATTTCATATTAACTCCTTGATTAAGTTCTTTCCGTAATATAGTCTAATCTAATGGGAAGTGCAACCGTTACTAGGTGAAAATGTGTTCTTTCTCACTTTTTGGAGGGTTTTGTTCCAAAAACGAAAAGACCCGAACCGTACAATGGCTAAAAAGGTTCGGGCCTTCGTTTTGTTAAGGGCTAATGGTTAAGTTTTAGGCTTGGATTACCCCTCAGAACCGGTATCAGAGAGGGAAATCTCGTCATCGGCGGAGACGGCGTCTTGCTCGCCCAGCTTGAACAGCTCCACGTCCTTCATGCTTTCGCGGATCTTCTGCTCGATTTCGTCGCAGAGTTCCGGATTGTCCTTCAGGAACAGGCGGGTGTTCTCGCGGCCCTGTCCGATACGCTCGTTGTTGTAACTGAACCAGGAGCCGCTCTTCTGGATGATGTCCAGTTCACAGGCCAGGTCCAGAACGGAGGCTTCGCGGGAGATGCCGCAACCGTAGAGGATGTCGAATTCGCACTGGGTGAAGGGCGCTGCCACCTTGTTCTTGACCACCTTGACGCGGGTGCGGTTGCCGATGACCTCTTCGCCGTCCTTGATGGCGGCGATACGGCGGATGTCGATACGCTGTGTGGCGTAGAACTTGAGGGCGTTACCACCGGTGGTAGTCTCGGGGTTGCCGAACATGACGCCAATCTTCATGCGGAGCTGGTTGATGAACAGCATGCAGGTGTTGGACTTGGAGAGGATGCCGGTGAGCTTGCGCAGTGCCTGGCTCATGAGGCGGGCCTGCAGACCCACATGGTTGTCTCCCATTTCGCCGTTGATTTCGGCCTGGGGAACCAGGGCCGCCACCGAGTCGATGACGATGATGTCGATGGCGCCGGAACGAACCAGGGTTTCGGCGATGTCCAGGGCCTGCTCGCCGGTATCGGGCTGGGAGACCAGCAGGGATTCAATGTCGACACCCAGCTTACGGGCATAGACGGCATCGAAGGCGTGTTCGGCATCGATGAAGGCCGCTACGCCGCCAAGCTTCTGAGCTTCGGCGATGGCATGGAGGGTGAGGGTAGTTTTACCGGAGGATTCCGGTCCGTAAATTTCGATGATACGACCGCGGGGAAAACCGCCCACGCCGAGGGCCATGTCCAGCTGGATACAGCCCGACGGGATGACGGGGATTTCTTCGACAGGTTGGCTGCCGAGAGCCATGATGGAACCTTTCCCGTAGTTCTTCTCGATCTGGGCGATGGCGGCCTCTACTGCTTTAGCTTTTTCGCCGGAAAGGTTGCTGGTGGGTGTTGTCGTTTTTTTAGCCATGTTTGACTCCGTTTTTATTGTTTTCTTGTTCTAATATATAAATTAGTGTTCGTTTGTGCAAGTGCTTTTTTGGTTATTTAGCAAAAAAAGTAGCTTGCTCAACACGTAATAGACGCTTTTTTCGCGGATTTCCTGCCTGTTTCCTGCGAAAATTTTACAAAAGGCTTCATTTTGCAAACAACTGTTGACACACATCCACACTGTACCCACGGGTTTGCCGGGCTCAGCACCCCCTGGGCCTGCGATGCCCGAGGTAGCTACGGCCCAGTCGGCATTGAACTTTTCACGGGCACCCTTGGCCATAGCCTCTACGGTTTCGCGGCTTACGGCTCCGTGCTTTTCGAGAATCTCGGCAGGGACTCCCAGCAGTTCGTGCTTGATCGAATTCTGGTAGGCAACGATGCCCCCCGCAAACACGGCGGAACTGCCCGCCACGTTCACGATCTCGGAGGCAATAAGCCCACCGGTGCAGGATTCTGCGGTGGCAAGCATTTCGCCCCGGGCAAGCAGGGCCTTCTGGATTTCGGCGACCAGCTCCTGGATGTTCTCGTTTGCAACAGTCATTGCTTTCATGCTCCTTAATCTAGCTAAAAATTAACGACAAAAAATGACACGGATGTATTTTTTGTTGAATTTTATTTCAACAGCAAAAATATACCTCTTTCCGGTTTCAAAGTTTTGTTACTTCTTACTTATTACTAAATTTCCTTCACGATGAAATTCATTGCCTACATAGCCCTGCTCGTGTGCCTGGGAGTGGCTCCGCTTTTTGCTCAGAGCGATCCCCTCCAAAAGGGCAAGACCGGCATTGAATCCATCGACACCCTTACCGTAAACGAGTGGGATGTTCCTACTACCCGCAATTCGCTCCCCTTGACCATGCTTTTCAGCATATTCCCTGGTGGTGGGCATTATTATACCGAGCATTACATACGGGGCGGGTTCATTACGGCCTTCGAGGCGTTCCTGTTCTACGAAGTCTATTACAACAAGGCTTTCCAGAAGGACCGCGTTTTGAAGCAGGCAAGGCCTTTCCAAGATTCAGTGGCCATCTATACGCGCAAACTGGCTTCTGCAGAACGGGATAGCATACCGGCGTACCAGAAAAAACGCAACGAATATGCAAATCGCGTCCGCGAAAAGAGCGACAAGAAAAAGGAACAGGAAGACTTGCGCATTGCCGAAAACGCGTGGCTGCTTGGGCTCCACCTGTACGGCATGTTCGATGCTTTTGGAATCTGGTGGAACAACAACTACAGGAGCGTTGAGCTCCGCAGTATGAAAACGGCTATTCTATGGGCGCTGATTCCTGGGTTTGGACAGATGTACAATGGGGAATTTGGTAAGGCTGGTCTTTTGTACATGGGTCTTATTGGAGCAAGTACCAGCATTTGGACGTCGCAGAAGATGGTGGACTATTACGTGAAGCGCAAGCATACGATGGAGGCGGAGAGCCCGGAATCCGAAGATTATGAGCGTGTTGCCGAACGCACTACCTATTACCGTAAGAACCGCAACCAGTACATTTGGGGGATAGCGTTAATTTATCTGTACTCTATTGGCGATGCGGCGGTAGATGCTCTTTTGAGCGACTTTGATAACCCGATTCACCTGGCCTTGCTGCCCACCCTTACGGGAGGGGCCCAGGCGCTTATGGCTTTGGATTTTTAACCTAGCGGGAGAGGCGGCATCTGGATGCCGTCGTGAATCTTTGTGAAGGTTCCGCGGTAATGGCCCCCGGCATTGCGTGTAAGCTCAAAGCGGTTCACCATGGTGTAGCTGAACTTGCCTTCTACAAAGTCGCTGTCGGGGAGTCCGCAGGCAAAGTGCTGCAGGGCGGCGATGACGCCAGCGTGTGTTACCCACAAGAATTCATCGTCGTCGGGGAGCGTGTCTAGGAATGCTCCGACTCGCTTGTCCATGTCGTAAAAGTTCTCTCCGTTTGGAAATCGGAACCCGCGCAGGTCCTGCATCCAGCCGTCCATTTCTGCCCTGGGCACGGCGGTGAGCTTTTGGCCTTCCCATGTGCCGAAATTGATTTCTTTTAAGGCATCCACTTTTTCGATTGCAAGCCCGGTAGCCTTGGAAACTTCTTCGGCAAGGCGTAGGCAACGGAGCAACGGGCTACTGTATAGCTTGGTTGGTTTGGGGGAGGCTTTTAGAAAATCCTCAATGGCGCTTGACGATTCCTGGGGAAAGGTAGGGGACACGTCAAAGTCCAACTGTCCGTAGCAGACATCGTTTGGATTATAGGGCTTGGTGTGTCGGAATGTCCAGAGAATCATAGGGCAAAAAAAATCCCAGGCGACCTGAACACATAAAGATTCGCAAGTCCGTTGCTGCTTTCGCCCTGGCGAATTGCCCGCAAATAATCATTGTTCAGGGCCTGGGGTTACGCAATTTAGCTTGTTTTTACCCGAACGACAAGGGGTAGTCGGGCGTTTCTCTGTGATTTAATGCATAGTTTTTTTTACATTCGCTGGCAAAATAGGCCCTCAAAAGTTATATTTAGTATACACTCTGCTCGATTTTGGTTGTCCGGAGGGGAATTATGTGGAAAAAAAGTGTTTGTGGGTTGACGATTTTGGCGGCAGGACTGCTGGTTTGGTCTTGCGGTGATGGCTCGGTGGATTCTTTGACCGATAACGAGCTGATGATGATTAGCCGTTTCCCCAGTACGATTGACTACGATATGCTGGACAGTGTGGTGAACGCCTGTAAGAATGATCCGGTTTGTTGGGAAAAGGCCAAGAAGACCGGAGAGATATACCAGGGCGACTACACCAAGGTGCTTAGGGATTCTTCGGGAAACATTGTGGTTGTTGAAGGGGATTCCGCCTTTATCTGGAAAGACGGCAAGAAACTCCCGGTTTTTGACTTCTCGTCCAATAGCGCAGGTGATGAAGACGACGATGTGTCTAGCAGCAGTATGGCTACGTCGGGCAGTTCCAGCAAGTACAGCAGTGCCGCCGGGTACGACATAGATGAGTATTCCGATGGCGGTGACGGTCCGGGCAGTAACGGCTCCGGTTCGGGAGCGAGCTCTATCGCCCATGAGCGTAGTAGCAGTTCTGTACAAAAGGTGAGCAGCAGCTCTGTGGACCTGAGCTTCTTGAGCAGTAGTTCCTCCATAAATGTACTTAGTAGCACGACCGTTATCCGTAGTAGCAGCTCCAAGAAGGTGACCAGTAGTAGTTCTATAGACTTGAGCTTCTTGAGCAGTAGTTCTAGCCTGGGAGTGGCTAGCAGTTCTTCTATCAAGAATGAGCGCAGCAGTAGTTCAAAGATTGTCATTGACCAGAGCTCCGTGTCCCAGAGTAGCAGTTCTGTGTCGGAATATGTTTTGAGCAGTAGCTCCAACGGTACTCATGGTGGCGGTGGAGGACAGGAAACGGGTTGTACGGCGAATACCCTTTCTGGTGTTTGTACGGTTAGCCCTAGCCCTGGTTACAAGAACGAAACAGTCACCTATACCTTTACCCCGGATGCCAACAACAAGTGCTTTGCCTACAACGAAGTGGAATGGAGCGTAACCGATCCCGGCGAGGGGGCAAATAAGACCCATTGGGTAGATCCGTCTTCTTCTAGTAGGGCCACGTTCTCCTTTGACGTCAAGTATTCCTCTATTGGAGACAAGAAGTCCGTTATCTTCACTATGGGTGGGCAGAACAAGCAGTGCGATGCGGTAACCATTAAGCGTCGCTGTGAAAGTAACGAGTACACTTGTTCAGCGGTGTTAACTAGCGCCACAAATAACATGTGGAAAAATGCGGTTACGTACAAGTGGACTCTTACCAACGGGGCAAATAACTGCTTGGATGTATCTTCGGTAACGTGGAATGGAACAGGCTTGACGGTGAATGGTAACACGGCTACCAAAACTTACCCGAAGGGCACGACGACTCCGGTGAATGAGTCGGTTTCCTTGACGATTGTGGATGAGATTGGCTCGCATCCTGTTTCTTGCTCGCCTAATGCCGTTGCCGTGTACGATCCGGATGTGGCGCCGTCCTTTAATGTGTCTAATATGACCATGCCCGTAAACTATACGGTCACGGTGATTCCTACGTCTGTTACTGGATGCTCCTACACCAGTGGCAACAAGTGCTCCTACAGCCTTGAAGATGGAGCAGGTACTGTTGTTGCCTCGTCTACCGGTGGATATACAAGCGGTGCTTTGAACTCGTTTAGCGGCGAGTCCGATGAAGTAACCGTGAACTATACGTTGACTTTGACGAACTATATTGGCTCGTCGGAACCCAAGGAGTTTAGTATTACCTACGTGACGCCAACTCCAATGGATGCTTCGACGACTTCTACTTCGTATGCTCCTGCTAATGCATATAATGTTTCCACAGCAGCTTCAATAGGTGAGAACAAGTTCAAGTGCGTGACGAGTTCGGCTCCGAATGATGGCTTGGTAATTGGGTATTTCAATGGAACGGAATACAAGGCTTACCCAGGCCAGTGGGGATCAAATAGTGGGTATGCTGTTTCTGCAAGCAGCACCTATACATTTGTCATTTTCAATGACGCACCTTCCAATATTCAGTGCTATCTATCTTGGTGATGGCGTAAGTAACTAAAGAAACACCCCCGATGCCTGATGTGAACCCCGAAAGTTGGACACAACTTTCGGGGTTTTCATATATGCAATAC
>CAMHOW010000053.1 GCA_946186895.1 uncultured Fibrobacter sp. | reverse complement strand
CGTCAGAACATCACCCGCGCCATCGCCGAAAAGGGCCGCATGGTCCGCATCAGCGCCGAAAAGGAACTGATTCTCCGCCGTTTCAACAAGAAGGGCGGTAAGCTCAAGCAGGTGGTAGGCGGAAGCTACATTTTGGACAGCGAAAGCCTGGAAGGCGTCTCCAAATACAAGGGAGATGCCATTAACAAAGTGCTGATGATGGGCAACCGTACTTCTTCCCTGGAAGCCCCGGTAGGCGAAGACGGCGACTCCACCCTGGGTGACTGCATCGCCTCTAACGCATTCCGCACAGAAGACCTGGCAGAAAAGCACAACCGTCGCGATGTTTTTGAAAAAGTTTTGAACAAGAACCTGGACAAGCAGGAAAGCGATATCCTCAAGCTCTATTTCGGCTTCAAGATGGACAGCGACCTGAACCTGAAGGAAATTTCTCCCATGGTGAAGCTCTCCAAAGAACGCGTCCGCCAGCTCAAGGAAAGCGCCCTCGCAAAGCTCCGGAACGACCGCATCCAGAAAATTCTGGACGAAGCCGCCTAAAAGTTTTTCTCCTCTCTCTCCTATTATCAAAAACCGGCCTTTATGGCCGGTTTTTCCCGTTTTTTGGCGAAGTCCGGCCCCAAGAAATTGTATCTTTTGGGCATGACTATCAGTAGCTCGATTTTGCGCAAAGCATTTGTATTTACCTTGGCCACCTTGGGCCTAACCACGGCTGCCGAAAAGACCACCCCGCCGGGAGACTTTTATGACGAAGTTTCCAGGCTGAACAAGGTCTTTTCTGAAGTGAACCGCAAGTACGTGGAAGACGTGAACCCCACGGAACTCACCGATGCCGCCCTGAACGGTATCCGGAACATCTTGGACCCCCATACCACCGTGTTCACCCCCAAGGACTACGAGGGGCTGAAAGTTTCCATGGAAGGAAAGTTCGGCGGCGTGGGCATTACCATCAGCCTGCGTGACAATATCCTCACCGTGATTTCTCCCCTTTCTGGAACCCCAGCCTTTAGGCTTGGTATCCGTGCCGGTGACCGCATCCGTAAAATCGACGGCAAAGACACCAAGGGTCTTTCCCTAGACGACGCCGTGAGCAAGCTTCGCGGAAAGATCGGCACCGACGTGACCGTATCCATCGAGCGCGAAGGCGTGCCCGAGTTGATGGACTTTACCATTACCAGAGCCGAAATTGTGGTACACGCCGTTCCCTACTACGGCATGGTCAGCAACGATATCGGCTACATCAAGCTTGCCACCTTTAGCGACAAGACCTTAAGCGATGTGGAAAATGCCATAAAGAGCCTGCAGAAGCAGGGCATGAAGAAGCTGATTCTGGACATGCGCTACAACCCCGGTGGACTTTTGAACCAGGCCATTGAAATTAGCGAGCTGTTCCTGAAGCGCGGGAACGTGATTGTCAGTACCAAGGGCCGCACCCAGAAGACCGAGAGCCACGCCCGCAAAGACGGTATCGTGAAGCCCGACATGCCAATCGTGGTCCTTGTGAACCAGGGATCTGCCAGTGCCGCCGAAATCGTGTCTGGCGCCCTGCAGGACTGGGACCGCGCCTTGATTATCGGAAAGACATCCTTCGGTAAGGGTTCTGTGCAGACCATTTTCCCGCTGGACAACCAGGGTAACGCCCTGAAGCTCACCACAGCCTTCTACTACCTGCCCTTTGGACGCTGCATCAACAAGCCCGAGAACGGCATCAAGGGTCTGAAGCTCATGGAAGACGAATACGCCGAAGGCGAAGAGGGCGAAACCAAGGCTGATTCCGCAAAGAAGGACACCGCCAAGGTGGACACCTTCTACACCAACAACGGACGCATGATGTTCGGTGGTGGCGGAATCACCCCCGACGTAGACGTGGACCTTTCTCCCATGCCTTGGGTGGTACAGGTGCAAGAACGCATGGCCATGTACTTCAAGTTTGCTGTGAAGGTTCGTCCAGGTCTTGACAAGTCCGGTGTCAAGATGGACGCCTCCTGGGAAGTTCCCGACTCCCTGTACACCCAGTTCAAGGACTTCTGCCTCAAGGACACCAACTTCATGAAGGTGAAGAGCAATGCCCTGGTAGGTGTGGACCAGCTGGAAAAGAGCATTATCCAGGAACAGAACTACATGGGTGACAGTTCCAAGACCATTACGGACACCACCCTGGCCGCACGCCTTGCCAGCATGAAGAGCGCTCTGGAAGAAAGGCGCGAAGCCCAGTTCGACGAGAACAAGGAATACATCAAGGATGGCATCAAGCGTGAACTGCTGACCGCCATGGTGAACGACTCCGTGAGCACGGCATTCTCCCTGAAGCGTGACGAGCAGCTGAAAGAAGCCATCAAGTACCTGAGCGACATGAACCTCTTCAAGAAGGCCATGGCAGCCCCCACCAAGAAACAACCCGAAGCCAAGGCCGCCGCAAAGCCTGCCGCCAAGGACAACAAGAAAAAGAAGTAGGGACTAATTGATCGCCGTGATGAACAACGCCGCCGAATCCTTGGGACACTTTGTCCGAAGGTTTTTCCGCACGGTCATCAACTACATCAAGTTCGTGTGGGAACTGTTCAAGAACATTCCCGGAGCCTTCTCCAATTTCCACACCACCGTGGAACAGATGCAGGTAGTGGGCATTACCAGTATCCCCGTGGTGTTCGCCGCATCCATGGCCACGGGCGCTATCATGTCGTGGCAGCTGGCTTACCAGTTTGGCGACATGATCCCCATGATGTTCGTGGGCATGGCTGTGGGAAAGTCTGTGATGGTGGAACTGTGCCCCATTCTCACCGCGATGGTGCTGGCGGGCCGTATTGGCGCCTCCATGTGCTCAGAGCTTGGGACCATGGCGGTGACCGAACAGCTGGATGCCTACAAGGTGCTGGGACTTAGCCCCTTCAAGTTTTTGCTGGCGCCCCGCCTTATCGCTACCGTCATTATGCTGCCGGTGCTGACCGTCATCAGTATCTTTATCGGTATCGTTGGCGGTTACGAAGTGGCCCACCTGTACAAGGAAGTTTCGTGGTCCGTGTTCTTCTACGGTGTGCGCATGTTCTACCACAACTGGGACTTGGTGGTTGGCCTTATCAAGGCGACCCTTTACGGATTCTTTATTTCGAGCTATGCCTGCTTCTTTGGCTATTACACCCACAGCGGTGCAGAAGGCGTAGGCAAGAGCACCAAGGCCACCGTGGTGGCCGGCATGACCAGCATTCTGATTGGCGGATTCACCCTGTCCAAGTTACTGCTGGTATAGTTCCATGGCCTTTACAAAACGCAAGAGAAAGGAATTTACCGGCCACAAAGTCGTGGACGTGGAGATGCTTGTAGGCCGAGTGCTGGACAAGTTCAAACTAGCCGACGAGATGCTGTTCCAGAGCCTTTCGGAGAGGTTCCGGGAGGTGGTGGGAGACCTGATTTTCCCCCATGTAAAACCGGTCGAAATCAAGAAGGGAATTCTCTCCCTAAAGGTGGACAATTCCGCCTGGAAAAGCGAGTTGTTCCTTCAAAAAAAAGCTATAATTGACAAGTGTAATTTAATGCTCGGAAGCCCTGTAATCCAGGGCATCCGCTTTGTCTAGTTTAGTACAGTAGAGGCGAAAACCTCAGAGGAAATATGGCAGAAGAATCTGAAGAATTGAAGAAGGCCGAAGAAGCCTATAGCGGTTCCAGCATTACCGTTCTGGAAGGCCTTGAGGCCGTGCGTGTGCGCCCCGCCATGTACATCGGCTCCACCGACATCCGCGGCCTGCACCACCTGGTGTGGGAAGTGGTGGACAACTCCGTGGACGAAGCCCTAGCCGGATTCTGCAACCATATCGAAATTTCTATCCTGCCGGGTAACGGCATCCGCGTCACCGACAACGGACGTGGTATTCCGACCGATATCCACCCGAAAGAAAAGATCGGCACCATTGAAGTGGTGATGACCAAGCTCCATGCGGGTGGTAAGTTCGACAGCAATTCTTACAAGGTTTCTGCCGGCCTCCACGGCGTGGGCGTGAGCTGCGTGAACGCCCTTTCCAACAAGCTTGTCGTGACGGTCCGCCGTAACGGCCGCGTGGTGCGTCAGGAATTCTCGAAGGGCGTTCCCTGCGGCCCGCAGGTCGACATTGGACCTTCTGACGGAACAACCGGCACAAGCGTTGAGTTCTACCCGGACGATACGATTTTTACCGAGACCGTTTACGTCTACGATACTTTGGCCACCCGTTTCCGCGAACTGGCGTTCCTCATGAGCGGGCTTCGCCTGACCCTTACCGACGAACGTGACCCTGAAAAGATACAGACCGACACTTTCTGTTTCCCGGGTGGCGTTTCCGAATTCGTGCGCTACGTAGACGAACACCGTACGCCCCTGTTCAACGAACCCATTCATCTGGTGCTCCCCAACGGCGAATACCCGCTGGAAGTGGCCATGTGGTACAACGACGGCTACCAGGAAAACTTTTTCAGTTTTGTGAACAACGTGAACACCTACGATGGCGGAACCCACGTGACGGGCTTCAAGACCGCACTCACCCGCGTCATCAACAAGTTCGCCGCCGACATGCCCAAGGGCAAAAAGGAAGCCCAGATTACCGCCGACGATATCCGCGAAGGCCTTACCGCCGTTATCGCCATCAAGGTTTCCCAGCCCCAGTTCGAAGGGCAGACCAAGCGTAAGCTGGGCAACTCCGAAATTGCAAGCTACGTGAACAGCGCTTTTGGCGCCAAGTTGGAAGAATACTTCCAGGAAAATCCCGCGGCCATCAGGGTGATTCTCGACAAGGTTTACAATGCCGCTCTTGCTCGTGAAGCGGCACACCGCGCCCGCAACCTCGCCCGCCGCAAGAACGTTCTTGAAAGCGGCGGACTCCCGGGAAAGCTGGCCGACTGCAGTAGCCGCGACCCGAAGGAATGCGAATTGTTTATTGTCGAGGGTGATTCCGCTGGCGGTTCCGCAAAGAGCGGACGTAACCGTGAATTCCAGGCGATCCTCCCTCTCCGTGGTAAAATTTTGAATGTGGAAAAGGCAAGCCTCCACCGCGTTTTGGACACCGAAGAAATCCAGAACCTGGTAAATGCCATCGGCACGGGTATCGGCACCGAATTCAAGATTGAAAAGCTCCGCTACGACAAGATCATCATCATGACCGATGCTGATGTGGACGGATCTCATATTCAAACTTTGCTGCTCACCTTCTTCTTCCGCTACATGCGGCCCCTGATCGACGCTGGCCACATTTTCCTGGCCATGCCACCTCTGTTCAAGATGAAGGTCGGGCAGAAAGAACGCTACCTTTTCGACGAAACTGAAAAGGACAAGGCCATGGCCGAAGTTGAAGACCGTAAGAACGTACAGATTAGCCGATTCAAAGGTCTTGGCGAAATGTCCGCCGAACAATTGAACGACACCACCATGGACCCGAAAAGCCGATTCCTCAAGCAGTGCTATGTGGAAGACGCCGTGCTTGCCGACCAGATTTTCAGCATGCTCATGGGCGAAGACGTAGAACCCCGCCGCAAGTTCATCGAAGACAACGCTTACAAGGTTCTGAACGACCTGGACATCTAAACCATGAACCCGACGAAGGCCGATTTTCAAAGCGTCTTAGGGCAGGCCCGCGAGCTGGTCAAGGATCAGCTTGCGCTGACCGAGCAGGTCATTTTGGACGTGGCGAAGAACGCTCCCGCCGGAATTTCGGACAGGCTTGCCACCCTTTTCCAGAAAAAGGGAAAGCGTATCCGATCTACTCTGCTTTGCCTTATCGCCAACTGCGGAAAGAATCCGGCTGACATTGACCGTGTGGCACACGCCTGCGCGGGTATTGAGCTGTTACATTCTGCAAGCTTGGTTCACGACGACATCATCGATGACACCGAGGTCCGGCGTGGGCAAAAGACGGCCCACAAAGAATGGGGCACCCAGGTAGCCGTGCTTATCGGCGACTATGTGCTTTCTCAGTCTATGCAGACTGTTATTGAGGAGCCGGAACGGAACATTCCTGTGATACTTTCCAAGGCGGCAGACCAGCTGATCGCTGGCGAAATTTTAGAGCTGGACCACTGCGGCGACATGGAGCTTTCCTTCGAAACCTATAACCGGATTATCGACGGAAAGACGGCGGCCCTCATTGACGCAGCCGCACGCATCGGCGCTATTTTGGCCGGATTCGACAAGCCCCTGGTGGACAAGTGCGCCGAAATGGGCAGCCACTTCGGCATTGCCTTCCAGATTATCGACGACCTGCTGGATTACGGCTATGGTTCCAAGAACCTGGACAAGGCCAAGTTTACCGACCTTTCCAACGGGCTGATTACGCTACCCCTGCTGTACTATTTTGGCAGCTGCAATCCTGCTGAACGCACCGAAATGGAAGCCCTGATCAAGCGGGCCTCCGAAGACAGCGTTCCCGAGCAGATTATGCAGAAGCTAAGCGGAAAGGGAGCTTTTGACAAGGCCAAGGCCACGGCTCAAGACCATCTGGAAAAGGCCCTGGAAATTGCGCAGATGCTTCCCAACGGTAAATTTACCGACGAGATCGTCGCCATGTTTGCAAGCATGAGCGACCGCGGCAACTAGCGACATTAAATCCTCGCACATAAAATGTGCTCGGGCGACACAAGTGTCGGGGATAACGCTTACTTTTTTCGCATCCAGAAGCCGAGGAAAAGCACCACGGACAGGATACACACGGCGATAATCGCCCAAAAGTCCAGCGGAGAACCTACGGAGGCATCTCCGTTCATGCCGAAGGGGAGCTTCACGTTCATCCCGAACAAACTCGCGAAGAACGTCGGGAGCGAAATAGAAATCGTCACGATGGTCAAGTTCTTCATCAGGCTGTTCACGTTATTGTTGATAACGCTTGCGCGGGCATCCATCATAGACGTCAAAATGTTGGCGTAGATGTTTGCCTGTTGCAGACTCTGGCCATTCTCAATCTGAATATCTTCTAGCAATTCCCGTTCGGCTTCGGTCCAGTTGAGGCTGCGGCCCATCTGGAGTTTTTTCAAAAGCGTATCGTTACTGTTCAGGGCGCTCACGTAGTAGATCAAGCCTTTGTTCAAGCTGAACATAGACAGCAGGTACTTGTTCTCCATGGAGGTATTGAGTCGCAGTTCCAAGTCGTCGTTGATGCGGTTGATAATCTTCAAATGCTCGTTGAAGTGGTAGATGGCGTAGCTTAGGACTTTCAGCACAAAGGTGTTCAGGCTGTCAATTTTGGAGAAGCGCTTCTCGTCCATCACCGGGATGTCGCTATCGGTCAAGAGTAGCACCCAGTCCTTGAAGATGAAGATACCGAAGGATTCCACCCGAAACTGGAAGTTGTCGGCAGCGGAATAATTCTTAGGCTTCTTAAACACGATGGTGGTAAAGTCGTCATCGTATTCGATACGGGAAAGCTCGTCGGAGTCGAATGCAGAGGCGATGGTATGCTCGGTGATCTCGTATTCCTTGACCAGGACGCTACGCTGTTCCTGGCTGAGGGAGCCCATCATCACGATGTCTGCTGCATCTTCACTCGGTGCCACCGCCAGACGACCCGATTCGATCTTGTAATACTTGAGCATAGGCGCCCCCTTTATCGAACGGGGTAAATATAGTAATTAGCGGGCCATAAGCTATAAAGAGAATAAAGATATAAGAAAAAAGCCCCGGCATTGCCGAGGCTTTTTAATGCATTTGTGAGGCCGAGCCTTACACACCCTTCTTGAACTTGTTGCTCCACCAGAGAACGATGGGAGAGCAGATGCACACGGAGGAGTAGGTACCGACAAGGATACCGAAGCACTGCACCAGGCCGAAGTCGCGGATGGAGGAACCGCCCTTCACGGCGAGGATCACGCACACGAACAAGGTGGTGAGAGAGGTCACCATAGTACGGCTGAAGCACTGGTTCAGAGACTTGTTGATGGTCTCGCCGAAGTTGCCGGAGCCAAACACAGCGGTGTTTTCACGGATACGGTCGAAGTTCACGATGGTGTCGTTCACAGAGTAACCGATCATGGTCAGCAAGGAGGCAATCAAAGCACCGTCGAAGGACAGGCTGAAGGCCGAGATGAAGCCCAGGGTGATGATGGTGTCGTGGACCAGGCCAAGCACCGCCGCCACACCGAAGCCGAGACCGAACTTGCCGAACCGGAACCACACGTAGAGCAGAATGCCGAGCCAGGCGAGAATTACAGACAAGATAGCATTGAAACGGAGTTCCTTACCGATGGTGGGGCCCACGTTGTCCTTGGCCACGATTTCGCACTTCTGGCCTGCCTTGGCAAAGGCTTCGGCCATCTTGTCTTCGAAATTCACGTCGTCGGAGGCGCGCATGCTGATCTGGTAGGAGTTGGCAGAGGTACCGCCCAGGGTGCGAACTTTCGCACCGTCGATGCCTGCCGCAGAGAGAGCACCGCTCAGGTCCTTCTCGTGCTTGCCGTCATCCTGGTACTGTACGGTATAGACCTGGCCGCCCGTAAAGTCAATGCTGAAATCGAATCCCTTGACGGCGACACAGGCGATACTTGCAACAATAAGGATGCAAGATATCAGGCCGAAACGACGGCGGTTGGGGATAATCTGGAGGTTGGCCTCGTTGATGGCCTTGAAGCCGTTACCGATGGAGAGCGTAGTCCTGTCGGCCTTGGCCAGGCGCCAGTCGAGGATAGCGCGGGTCACGGTGATGGCGCAGAAGAGGGAGGTCAAGATACCGATAGTCAGCGTGAGACCGAAACCCTTCACGGAACCCGTACCGATCTTATAGAGGATAAGGCCGGTAAGCACGGTAGTCAAGTTGGAGTCCAAGATGGCGCTGAAGGCCCGTTCGTAACCCTTGGCCACAGCGGCGCGGGCGGTAAGGCCGTTCTTCAGTTCTTCACGGATACGTTCGTAGATAATCACGTTGGCATCGAGAGACATACCCACCACCAAGATGAAACCGGCGATACCCGGGAGAGTCAGGGTGGCGTTGAACACAGACATCACAGCAGCGGTCACGAGAGTGTTGATCACCATACCGAAGCTAGCGATAAGACCACCGAGGCGGTAGTAGGCAACCATGAACACCAAGCAGAGGATAAGGCCGATAGCACCGGAACCGAAGCCCTGGACGATGTTTTCTTCACCGAGGGTAGCACCCACGCTGCGGCTTTCGATAATCTTCATAGGAGCCTTGAGGGCGCCGGCACGGAGAACCACCGCCAGACGGTTGGCCTCGGCCATGTCGTCAAGACCGGTAATCTGGGCGTCACCGTTGGGGATGCGGTCACGAATCACAGGAGCAGAAATCACCTGGTTGTCAAGAACGATGGCCATCTGCTTGCCGATGTTGGCGGCCGTGACGGCGGAGAACTTCTTGGGGCCGATACCGCCGAACTTGAGGGAAACGGCCACTTCACCGGCGTTGGTACCATCGCTTACACGGTAGGGACGAGCGTCAACAATGTCGTCGCCGCCCATTTCGGCACGGCGCTTGAGCAAGTAGAGGCGCTTGGCCTTGATCTTGGAGCCACGCTGCACCGGTTCGAGACCGCTGCCGAAGGCAAAGTTCACGTCGCGGGGGATCAGCTTCTGGACACCTTCGGTCTCCAGGAGCTTCTTCACCTTCTCGATATTCTCCTCGGCGATAAAGCCGCCGTTACCGAAGGACAGGTAATAGGCGCTGAGGGCAGTTCCGACCTCGCCAGCAGGTTCACCCTCGGCAGGAGTGGCTTCCTTGGCAGAATCGGTTGCGGCAACTTCGGCTGCGGGGGCCTTGCCCAAAAGTTCGTCGTCGGAGAGGGCCTTCGCCGTGTCGGCAGCTGGCTTGGCGCTGTCGGCTGTAGCGGCGTTAGCGGCGGCCACGGTGGAATCCTTGGCGGCAGCCGTGGAATCAGTAGCGGCGGAATCGGCCACGATGTCGGTAGTCTGACGGGTCAGGTACTGGTCGATAAGGCCAACCACCTGGGTAAACTTCTCGGATTCGGCCAAAATCTTGAATTCCAGCTTGGCGGTAGAACCCACCAGGGACTTGGCGGTAGAGTCGTCCACGCCGGCCAGTTCCACCAAGATGCGGTCATCGCCGGAGGGGGAAATCTGGGGTTCGGAAAGACCGAACTGGTCCACACGGTTACGGATGATTTCCAGGGACTGGGCCTGGATGTCCTTGATGTCCTCGTTAGGCTTCAGACCGGACTTGTCGATTTCCAGCGTGATACTGGTACCACCGGCCAGGTCCAAACCGAAATTGATGGACTTGGAGCCCAGCTTCGGATTTTCCTTAAGAAAAGCCTTCTTTTCGTCGCCCTTCCTGGAGTGGACCTGGATAGAGGGCCACACGGTATAGGCCGAAAGTGCTATTACAAGGAGAATGATAAATTCCCGCATTCCAAATTTATGTTTGTTCATTTGTAATCCCTTAATAAGGCATTATACGCTAAGTTTGCGCGCAAAGATAGAAATTTTAGCCATTAGTTACTAGTTACTAGTTACTAGAAACGGTGGATTTAAACGGCTTTGGTAAAGATTTGGGGTTCGATTGGCGGGATAAACGGCGTTTTTCAAAAAAAGGGGGAAGATTCCCCGCTATTTCCACCGCATTGTCAGTTTGCGTTTGCACAGGGCGCAATCTGTGAGATACGAATCAATAAGCGTCTGGTAAGGAATGCCGACGTCTTTTGCCATGTTCTTGAAGTAATCGATGGTTCTTGAATTGAGGCGGATGGTTATCTGCTTTTTCAACGCCGCAGCATATGGGTTCCTCACCGCCTTCATGCCCGAAAAGTCATATTCCTTTTTCATATTCCGTCTCCTTTCCGTTCATTCCAATAATACTGAAACTCTTTCTTGGTCGCCTTGCGGGCACTGATGATCCGATTGACAACAATCTCCATATCAAGAATGCTCCGTTCCGCAAAGACCACCACAAGAGTCCTCAATTTTTCGGACAGACCTACAAGAATGGACCTGTCCTCATTTTTAGAATGTTCAACATCAAAAAAGACCCTGGCATGTTCATCTTCAAAGCAGGACTTGGCTTCTTCAAATGAAATCCCATGCTTCCTTTGATTTATCGCATTCTTCCGCTGATCCCACTCGAATTCTACTTCCATATAGAACCTCGTGGTGTAATTATAATATAATTACATTTTTGAGAAAAAACAACTAATGTTCTAGCCATATTCCCGTTTATTTCGGAAAAGCCTCCGTTTGGCAGACGGAGACAGTCCCCATCTTCTAGTATAGACTCTTTTTTGCGGGAAAAAATGCCTTGCGAATGTGTAAAATTTCAGCAATTAACAAAAAAGGGGGGAAGAATCCCCCTGGTTCGCACTTCGTTGCTCTCCTCCCCCTCGCCTAGGGGGCAAGCCCCCTAACACCCCCACATCGTCAGCTTGCGCTTTTCATCTTTTCTTGTTCGGAAAGAATCGTTATGCCGTTGACATTTTCCCTGATGGAAATCAGCGGCTCTCTTTTATACAAAGGCTTGTTGAAATCGACAAAATCCAAGAAATTCTTCCTTTTTCTCTGATTTTTTCAGCGTCAAAACGCTTGCAAACCCGCATAAATTAAGGTATATTCAAGAAGTAGGTCTTATAGGGGCTTTTATGAGCTGAGGTAAAACTTAATCATGATTACGGTTGACAAAGAAACAAGAAAGATTGAATTTTACAAGAAGCATGAAGGCGATAAAATCTGGTGGGTTGAGTATTTTGGAATCTGTGGTCTTCAGGCAGTGTCTTTCGACAAAAAAAAGATATTGCACATTTTTGGAGACTATCCAAAAAAATTTTCAAAAGAAGAAAAGACTTTGTTTGATAAAGAAAATCCATCATGGAAAGAATTGCTCGGCGGTTAAAGTCTTATAGGGCTCTTTATGAGCAGGGGGAAAACATGAGAAATTTTCTTCGCAAAATATTCTTATGGGTTGGATCCATTTTTTGGAGCCACCGCTTTAGAATATCGAGCATTGTGGCGTCTTCGTTTGCTTTGCAGGCTTTTTCTTGTGCTTACGGGACAGATGACCCCTGTCATGAAAACTGCTACGATCCAGCTTTGGATTGTGTTCCAGAGATTAATTACGATGCCATGACAGGGAAAGACTATAGCGAATGCGAACAAGATATTTTAGACACGATAAAAGCACGGAGGCTCCGTAACATAAACGAATACGGCGTCTGCTTCGAGAGTCCCTGCAGTATAACTTATGAAGAACAATGTCAAATTCGGGAGAATTGCCCTTTAGACCATATAAAGGCCGACTCCGCTTTATCGGGATATAGATGTCAAAACAGCGAATTTGTTTCTGTTGAAGAAGGCGAGAGGCGCCTAAAGCTTCTTATTCAAAAGCCCGAATAGCAAGCCGTCCTAGAAAAAAATGTTTTTTTCGAATGACACCTTTTGACATGCCATTTTATACAGATTCAAAAAACTGTAAAACGGCAAAAATGTCGTGATTTAATCCATTTTTTGTTTTTTCTCAAAATCTTCTGCTATTCCGTATAAAATAAAGTATATTCCAAAAGAAGGTCTTATATGGACTCTTTATGAGCAGGGATAAAACCAGGACAGCAAAAACCATTATAATTCCTGGAAATTACCGATAATACGCAAGTGATCTGGACTCTCGGAGGAAACTCGCAGGGACTAACAGTCACAAGAGTTTTCTCCTGTAGTAACGGTTCTTACCAGTAAAGGCGGGTCTACACCACAAAGCACTTGGAATCCAGAGCCACATTTTTTTTGTTTTTTGACCGAGATGTGGGTTTCTCGAGTGAACAGTCGAACAAAGTGAATCTGTGAGCGAGGGAAGGCGCACATCGAGGGAGAGATTTGTTAAAGGAGATGCCCCGTCAAGCGGGGCATGACAAGAGGGTGCGGGGCGTTGCGGGGTGTCCCCGCAGAGGGGGTAGTGAAATACACGGCTAGATGGCGGCTCAAGGCCGCCATGACGACGGGTATGTAACGAGGGGGAAGCTTCCCCCTTTATTTAATTTCGAAGGCGGGTTCAGCGCCGGAGGTTGTGACGGAGAGGGTCACGGTCTTTTTGCCCAGGGTGCGGGTAATGGTAAAGCTGTTGCCGTCGTTGACAATAGAGAGGCTGCCGTCGCGGAGGACGGGGCTGCTGTTGCGGAGATCCACCATCTCGCGGATAAAGGCGTAAAGGGGCTTCGCCTGCATTTCGGGCAGGGTTTCCCAGAGGACGCTTCGACGACAGTCGGGATCCTTGCCACCCTTCATGGAAAGTTCCTCGCCGTAGTAAACGCAGGGCGCTCCCGGCATAAAGAACAGGAGGGCGTAGGCCAGCTTGATGCGTTCCAGGCTTGCCCTAGGTTGCGACATAAGCCGAGTAGTGTCGTGGCTTGAAAGCAGGTTCATGGGAATGTCGCCGCGGCCCTCGGGGAAGGTTGCCCTTGCCCGGTCGCAGAATTCCTGGACCGAAATGGGGTTCTCGTCGAAGAGGAACTGCATGACCGACTTGCGGAAAGTGTAGTTCATGACACCGTCGAACTGGTCACCCTGTAGCCAGCGGGAAGGCTCGTCCCAGATTTCGCCTACGATGTAAGCCTCGGGATTGATGGCCTTTACGCGGTTGCGGAATTCCTGCCAGAAAGAGTCGTCATCGATTTCGTTGGGCACATCCAAACGCCAGCCGTCGATTCCGCGCTTTGTCCAATATTCGGCGACTGAGAAAAGGTATTCCCGGACATCGGGGCAGTCGGTATTGAACTTGGGAAGCGCCGGGTAATTCCACCAGCATTCGTAATTGGGTTTGCCCGAGTAAGCATTCAGGGGCCAACCCTTCACATGGAACCAATCTACATAGGGCGAAGATGGCCCTAGTTCCATAAGGCTGTTGAACTGGAAGAAACCTCGGGAGCAGTGGTTGAACACTCCATCCAGAATGATGCGGAGCCCAAGCTTATGGGCCTTTTTTACGAGACGATCAAAGTCGGCCAAAGTTCCAAGCACCGGGTCAATCTCGAAGTAGTCCACCGTATGGTAGCGGTGGTTGGAATTGCTCTTGAAGATGGGGCACAAGTAGATGGCATTTACGCCCAAGCCTGCGATGTAATCCAGCTTGTCTTCAATGCCGGCGAGATTCCCGCCAAACATGTTTTCGCGGGTGGGCTTGGAATCCCAGGGTACGAACTTGCCTACCGCCTGGTAACGGGGACTGCGGCAGAACCTATCAGGAAAAATCTGATAGAAGACCGCGTCTTTTGTCCAGGCTGGAGCGAACATATTTCGGATTTCAGATTTCAGATTTCGGAGTTGAATTTTCTCGTTAACATCAATTCATAATTCCGAAATCCGAATTCCGAATTGGTCTAGATTTTCCACATGGGGCGGCGCTTGCGGGCGTCCACCAGCTTGCGAATTTCAGAACACAGGAAGTTGTTCTTCATAAGGTCTTCAACAGAACAGGGCAAGCGGTAAGTCCAGTTCTTGCCACCCACAGTACCCGGGATGTTCACCCGTTCTTCTTCAGGGGCACATTCAGAAAGGACGGGCGACAGGGCGAAGTAATCCTGAACCGGCAAAATGCAAAGCAGGCTGTTGGCGCTGAATACGTGAGTAAGGATGTTCCGCACCACCGTGGGGGTCAGCTCTTCGGGAGCCTTACCCGGGAAACCGGCGTGAGACCAGTAGAGGGCCTTGTCAAAGTCGGGCTCCTTCCACAACCCGCGAAGGGAAGAGGTGTCGTGACAGCTGGTGGTGCAAACAGAGAGGCGGGGGTATTCGTCCATAGCGTAGTATGGAGAATAAGGAGCGTCCCAGTTGCGGGCCCAGCGTTCAATGCGAAGCGACAAGATGTTCAGCTTGTTCAATACCGTAGGAACGCACCGGGGAACAGCACCCAAGTCTTCGGCACAGACCAGCATGTCCGTTTCCTTGGCAAGGACCGTCAGGAGCTTGGTGGCGTTCTGTTCCCAGAGTTCATTCTGGGCGGCTTCGTTTTCGCCGATAATCTCGTGAAGTTTCTGCTGCTCGTTTTCGGGCAGGGTGTAAAGCACCGGGGCATTGTACCAGTACCAGTAGGGGTAGAAGGTGTGTTCGTCGCCGGTAGGGACAAACACGCGGTTCCAGTAAACCTTCAGCAGCTTGTCCTTAATTTCTTGGGGTTCGGAAAGACCGAGGATGGCCTTTTCCGAGAGGAACTCGTCTTTCAAAATGTAGCGGTCCGTAGTGCCGTAAAGCGTCTTGAAGCAAATGGGCAGAAGACGTTCCGTATCACCTTCCAAGAACTGACGCAACTGATCGACGGAGTAGTTGGGCTTGCGCAGGTATTCCAAAGATTCCTGCTTGAAACCGGCAGCCTGCAGGCGTGAAAGCGTAAGCGGGACACAGGGGTTGAAATGCCCGAGGATACCCGTTGTTTCTGTCTGGGGAATGCTCCAAATGCGGAAGAATCCCAGCACATGGTCGATACGGTATGCGTGGTAGAACTTGCTGGCCTGAGCGAGGCGAGCCTTCCACCAACCAAAACCGTCCTGTTCGATAACATCCCAGCGGTAGGTGGGGAATCCCCAGTTCTGGCCGCTGTAGCTGAACATGTCAGGAGGGGCACCGGCACGGTCTTCCAGGGAGAAGTACTTGCGGTTCGCCCACACGTCGGCGCTGTCCTCGTTGATGAGGATGGGAATGTCGCCCTTGATGTTAATTCCAAGCTTGGAAACCTCGGACACGGCGGCGCAGAACTGCGTTTCGGCAATGAACTGCATCCAGGCCTGGAACCAAACGTCTTTCTTATACTTGGTCCAGATTTTTTCGATGTCCGCGTCCGTGGGGTTCTTGAAATTTTTCCAGTCCTTCCAGCTCTTCTCGCCGTTTTCGGCCTTCAGGGTGCTGTAGGCGCAGTAGGCCTTGGCCCAGGGGTTCTTGTCCAGCCACTCCTGCAAGACCTTGTCCTTGCGGAGCTGGTCGTAACGGTTGTCGAAAATTTTTCTCAGGATAGAGCGTTTCCAAGTGGATATCTTGTAGTAGTCGATGCGTTCCTGCTCGTCGAACTTTTCCTTGGCCTCTTCGATATCGTCTTCGAATTCGGAGGAACCCTGCACCGCCTGGATGTTGATGAACACCGGGTTCAGGGCAAAGGCGCTGCGGGCGCTGTAGGGGCTGGCCTCGGCGCCGGTATCGTTCACCGGCAAAAGCTGGATGACGTTGAAATCACAAAGCTTGGACCACTGGGCAAAGGGAATCAGGTCAAGGTATTCGCCGATACCGATGCTGTTTTTGCTACGGAGGCTGAACAGGGGAACGGCTACGCCGCTCTGGAAACAAGAAATATCACTGTAACGCATGGTGGGAAAGATAGTATAGTGGCTAGGGATTAGGGGCTAGGATCTAGGATTTAGGGGATAGGATTTAGGGTCTAGTAAAGTGGGTCTCAAGAAGTGTCATCCTGGAGAGGTGCCGCCGTCTCACGACTTTACGTGAAAATAATCCACTTCGGGGTGGCTGATGTAGAGGCCGCTCACGGAGGCTTGCGGGTACATGGCGCCGTTCTCGGTGAGCGATATTCCGACACTACCGAAGTCGATGAGTTTCGCGACGTTGAAGATTTCCTTGATGTTCGGGAGCACGGGGTAGCCGACGGCCGGGCGGATGCCTTTCCAGCCCTTGGTGCGCGCGAGTTCCTGGCTCAAGTATTCGGCGCCGGCTTCGGCCAGGCGGTCGGCGACAGTCTGCAGCAAAAGAACGTCGTAGTCGCTGCCGCCCTGTTCGGCCTTGAGCTTTTCGAGGCGTTTGACGAAGGCGTCGCTCACGGTGACGGCGAAGGCACCCACGATGTCGCGGAAAACATCTTTACCGGCGGGAGTGGCAAAGACGCTTGCTGTCGTTGCGTTGGCAGGGGCTACGTAGTCGCAGAGGGAAAGGCATGTGCCTTCCGGGTTCTGCTGGCGTGCCGTCACGACTTCGACAAAGTCGGAGTCGGTGCCGGTACGGCCCGTGTTGAACCTGATGGAATTTTCCGTACCG
>CAMHOW010000052.1 GCA_946186895.1 uncultured Fibrobacter sp. | reverse complement strand
AGGGAGGGCGCCCACCGGGCCCCTCCCTAAAACAAAAAAGGCGAGTCATCCGACTCGCTTTTTTTACATCCGTCATGGCGGACACCGAGCCGCCATCTAGATTCCGGGTCAAGCCCGGAATGACGTCAAGTCTACTGAGCAGGAGCCGCGTTCTCGGCAGCAGGCTGAGCATCCGTTGCCGGAGCGCTAGCCTCGGGCCCGCTAGAAGGATCCGCGGTCTTGGGGCCCGCCTGAGTCTCTTGCTCCAGAATCTCCTGCAGAATCTCTGCGGCCTGCTCGAACTCGCCCGAGGTAGAACAAGTCTTGCTATTGAGAATCTTCTGCAGGTACTGCTTCTGCATGTCGATGTTGCCTTCGGCGCTGTAAATGGCAGCCAGCTTGAACATGGTGGTACAGACCTTCTGGCCTTCGGGGAATGCATCAGCCAGGCTCGTGAACACCTTCTTGGCCTTTTCCACCTGGTTAGCGTCAATTAGGCACAACGCCATCCAATAAAGGGAATTCTCCCCAAGCTCGCCTGTCTTCATCTGTTCGTAAACCTGCTTGAAACCAGCGTAGGCCAACTTGTATTCGCCACGATGGTAATCAGAACGGGCCGTATTGAACATGGCTTCCGCCTCAACCAGCTTCTCCGCTTCACGCTCCAGGCTGTCCATAGAAATGGGAGCCGCAGGAGCGCCGCTTACCACCACCTTCTTAGCCAAGATCTTGTCGCTCTTGCCAAGCAACATGTCCAGGCGGTAGATGATTTCTTCCTGACGGGAATCATTCCTTTCGGATTCGTCACCCATCCGGCGCGAAAGCATGGTAATCTCAGCCATCATGCGTTTCTGCACCAAGGCAGATGCATCCAGCTGAGCCTTCAGGCTATCCATGGCTGCACGCAGGGAATCATTCTGTACAGAAAGTTTCAGCACGGCAGAATCCAGACCCTGCTGTACACCAGTCTGCACATCGGTTCCCACCGCTTTCATCTCTTCGGTGCGGAGCATGGTTATCTTAGAGCACCCCGTGAGAGCCAAAAGCGCTGTAACTAAACATACCGTATAAATTTTCATATTCACGCTTTAATTGATAAAGTTTAGTTTTAGATTCCGGCTCCCCGGATCGCAGTCCGGGGCAGGCTTAGGCCGGAATGACGTCATTAAATTACTGCTTGATGTTCACGCGGAAGTTGGCACGGCGGTTCTGGGAGTAAGCTTCCTCTGTTTCGCCCTGGGCCTTCGGAGCTTCCTTACCGTAACTCACAGATTCCATACGGCTGTTCTCGATACCGTAGGCAGCCAGGAATTCCTTCACCTTCATGGCACGCTTTGCACCCAAAGTAAAGTTATAGTCTTCTGTACCGCGGGCATCGGTGTGGCCTTCGATGGTAATGGTGAAACGCTGTTCCTTCAGCAGCAGCTCGCCCACCTGTGCCAGCAGTTCCTTGGCCTTCTCGGTGAGTTCGGAGCGGTCAAAGTCAAAGTACACGTCTTCAGACATGATCTGGTTAATCAACGCCTCCAAGCGGGCACGTTCCGCTTCCAGGCGTTCTGCGTCCAAGCGGGCCTGTTCAGCGGCCAGGGAATCAGCCTGGGCCTGGGTCATGGCAGGTTCTGCGCTCTGAACGGCTTCAGCAGCAGGAGCGGCCTCAGCGGTGGGGTTCGTCTCAGGCTGTTGCTTCTTGGCACATGCCACCAGGGCAAGGCAGGCAGCGCTAGAAATCAGGGCAATCTTGACAATGTTCTTCATTTGGATCCTTCTTTAGGTTGTGGTTTATTTTCGTCGTAGAACCAGGACCATGTAGGCGCCGTATTCTCGCCGGCCTGGGTAATGCGTGTGACGTTGCTTCCGTCTTTCCGCATAATGTAAATCTGATATGTACCGCTCCGGTTGCTTGTAAAGGCAATAAGCTTGCCGTCCGGCGACCAGGTGGGGTGTTCGTTGTTACCTGCGTTATTGGTCAGCTGCACAATGTCGGAGCCGTCCAGGGCGCAGGTGTAAATGTTCATCTTGCCATTATCCATAGAGGTATAGGCAATGCGGTCTCCCTCGGGTGACCAGCTGGCGCGTTCGTTGTAACGGCCCATAAAGGTCACACGACGCAGGTCGCTTCCGTCCTTGCCCATCACGAAAATCTGGGGACCACCGCCACGGTCACTGGTAAACAGCACTTCAGTAGCGTACGGGCTCCAGGCCGGGCTAGTCTGGTTAGACTTCAGGTAGGCAAACTTGCGGGCCTTGCCCGTTTCCATGTTGCCGATGTACAAGTCAGTCTTGCCATCTTTAGAAGACGAGAACAGCAGTTCTCCGCTCACAGGGTTCACCGCAGGGCTATAAGTCTGGTCGAACTGTTCAAACAAAGGCTTTTCAGGCCGGCCAAAATTCTTGGTGTAGAGCCTCGGGCGGTTGGTTTTGAAATTCACATATACCAGACCCTTGTTTCCGCGGGTCCACACCGGCATCATGCTGATGGTAGAATCCCTGGTAATCTGGGAACGGTGGAAACCGTCGTAGTCAGACACCACCACCTGCTTGATTCCGTCAATCTTCGAGACGTAGGCAATGCGAGTGCTGGCCACGCCGCGCTCGCCCCACAGCTGGTAAATCACCTTGTCAAAGAAGGCATGCATCGCGCGACGAAGCTCCTTCTGGGGCACCGTGTAGCGTTCGCCCAAGAGCAAGTCCTTAGACTGAGACACGTACAGATAGCAATCCACAGCAAGGCGGCCATCGCTGGTGGGCTCCACCTTCCCCGTCATGTAATGCTTCGCCTTGGAACGGCTAAAGAGGGCCAGGTTAAACTTGTCCGAAGCCACAACATCAAAGCGGCCCGAAAGATTCGCATCGCGGGTGAGAATCTGGTGAGGCTTTTCCTCGATCCAGTCGATTCCCGGCTTTTCTTCAAAAGGGACAATGCCTATGGGCGTGGTCTTGAAAACAGAAATCCCCACATCTACGGCAATGGTATCAATAGAGGCAAAAACGCCCTGCGGCACCAAGCACACCAAGGCAAGAACAAATCCCCAAACAAACCTAGTCACATTTTCTCTCATTCTAAAATACTCTTTCCAATATACAAAATCAGTTAGGCGTAAAGTTGAAATTCAGCACCAAATTCGGGGCGCGGTAATTGAAGGGCAGCTCCGGCACCTTGGAAATCTGGATAGCGCGCACCGACAGATGATCCCAAGCCTTATTGCCCGAAGACTTCTTGAGGATCACCGCCGAAATCTTTCCGAAACGGTCCACCGTGAACTGCACCGTAGTCTTGGCGTCACGCCCCACCTTCAGGTCCTTGGGCGGCTTGAAGTTCCCCATGATAATCTTCTTCAGCTGTTCCAGGTACACTTGCATCAGCGGGTCCATATCCACAGAACCTACGGGGTCAAGGCTCGGAGCTTCTAGCGCCACAGGCAAGTCCATGTCGTCTACCGGGAAATCATCTACCGGTTCCGGCTCAGGCGTAGGCTCAGGCGGTTTCGGGTCTTCGTAGACCTCCTCCGGCTTTTCCTTGGGCTCGGGCTTTATCTCCGGCGGTAACTTCTTGTTCACCTTTGGCTTGGGCGGTTCGGGCTTGGGCTTGGGCGGCTGTGTCTTGGGGGGAGCAGGCGGCTTGGGCTGCGAAACCTGCACCATTTCGAACACCGGAATAGGTTCCGGTTCGGGCTTCACGTTCACGTAATGGAAAGCGATACAGATAGCCACAATGGCCAAGTGAAAGACCACCGCGCACACGATGATCTTCAGTAGCGTAGAATCTACGCCAGAGGCAAAGTACTGTATCCTTTCCTGAACTCTTTTCATTTACCCGGAGCTTCCTTGGGATTCATGGTCAAGAACCCAAGTTTGGTCACACCCAACTTCTGCACCTGCGTCACCACCTGCATCACCAGGCCATAGCGCACAGATTCATCGGAGTTGATGACCACCGCCATCTCGCCATTCCAAAGGGACTGGAACACACTATTGAAGCTGTCAAAGTCCACCATCATGTCAGCGATGTAGATTTCATCGTCCTTGGTGATAGACACCTTCAAGAGCTTTTCCTGCTCCATAGTCGGAGCCTCGGCCTTAGGCAAGTCTACCTTGACGCCCTGGCTCATCAAAGGCGCAGAAATGATGAACACAATCAAGATAGAGAACACGATATCAATCATGTTCGTCAGGTTCATCTCCTGCTTCAGTTCTTTTCCGCGGCTACGCTTCACCTAGGCCTCCTAGCCGGCGACTTCTTCAAGGGCAAGCAGGTCGCCGCGCTTGAACAAGCTAAGCACCTGTGAACCAAAGTTGAAATAAGAGATTTCATTCTGGCCATTACAGCTGGTAAAGTAGTTGTAGCCCGCAGAAGCAGGGATAGCCACCACAAGGCCGCCCACCGTAGTAATCAAGGCCATGGCGATACCGGGAGCCACCACGCTCAAGTCGGCGGAGCCATGCTGGCCAATCTGGAAAAACGCAATCATAATTCCCCACACGGTACCAAGCAAGCCAAAGAACGGCGCCAGGTTAGAACTTGTGGCCAAGAAACTCAGGTACTTATCTTCAGTAAGGCGAAGGCCTTCGATGGAACGCTGTATCGTATCTTCCAAAAGCGATGCACGGTGTTGGATAGAATCGTAACTCACGAAATTACTGAACTTGGAGGCCTCTTTCAGCACTTCGGCGGTAAGCCTACGCAGGGCGCTGTCCTCGGCAGCCTCGCACAATTCCTGCAGCTCCACGAACTGGGTCACCGTATTGAACTTGCGGAAAAATTCGGCGTTGGCATGCTTGTTCTTTAAATAGGTAATGTACTTGACAATGATGATTCCCCAGGAACCCAGGGACATGACAGCCAGAATGCAAAGAACCACGATGGTGGCAATATCGGACTGCAACACCATTTGCACTAACGGGATGGAATTGTTCAAAAGAACCTCCAGGTAAAATCGTTATGAACAATATAGAAAAAAAGCCCTCTCCCGAAGGAGAGAGCCTTTGCGTTAAGCAAATGTTCTGAATAGGTAATTATTCAGCGATATCAGACCAAGACAGAGACTTGTAGTTCTTGGAGCTGGTTTCGATCTTCGTGGCAGAGATCTTCTGACCATCAGCAGTTTCGAAGTACGGAGCGATGAAGATTTCAGCCTTCGTGCTCTTGTCGTCCTTAGCCTTGTTTTCGGTGTACTGCCAAGCGATTTCATTACCGCCAATGCCACCCGGAACAACGACCTGCCAGCCATCCTTCTCATGCTTGTAGTAGATGTCGTAGCCAGTGGGCTTCTTGCCATCGCCATCATACATCTTGTAGTCAAGAGAGAAGGTCATGTTGAAGTAGTCACCATTGAAGGCTTCGCTCTTGTCAGCAGCGTCGGTACAAGTAGCGAGGCCCTTGCCAGTACAATACTGGGCAGCAACATACTTGAGCTTGTTGTTTTCAGCCACAGTGAGGGTCTGCATGTAATCCATGTCGTCCTTAGCAATTTCGGCAATCTTGGCCTTCACGGTCTTGGCGGCACTTGCGATACCCACGCCCTTGTTGCTGAAGGGCAGAACCATGATTTCGACTTCCTGGATTTCCTTCTTGCTGACAGGGAACTTCAGCTTATTGGCAAGGCCGAAGGCAGTGGCCACATCGATGTTGTACTTGGTGAGGGTAGCATCATCTTCAGAGGCAATTTCAACGAAGTCGGCGTTGTCAGCATTGTCACCCTTGACATAGATCTTGAAGCCCTTGACGCCCTTAGCTTCCACTTCGTCCCAAATGACGTTGATGGTAGCATTGTAAGCAATCGTGTCATTCTTCGGATTGTCATCGGTTGCAGTTTCAAGCGTGTAATCATTGCCATTACCGAAGAAGCTTACCAACACATCCTGCGGAATGTCAGCAATTTCAGCGGTATCCAGCTGCAGGCCCTTAACAGGTTCCGGAATCTGGATGTTGCCCACGTCGAAGTCGCGCTTGCCGTCTGCGTCAGCATCTTCGAGAGCAATCTTGCTCCAAGTGCTGAAGAACAGGGTGTAGCTGGCACCATCAACCCACTTACCAGCAGCGGGCTTCACGGTCACGGTCTTACCGTCGTCAGACAGAGACACGTTCACGGCAACCGGCTTCTTCTTGGTATTCTGGACGTAGATCTTAGTGGTCTTCACGGAGTCCTTCTCGAGGACTTCGGAGAACTTCAAGGTGATAGCGCTGGTGGAATCGAGCTTCTTCAGGTTGGATTCCAGGAGCACCGGCTTCAGGCCAGCAACAGCGGCGGCCTTGGGATCCAGTTCCTTCACCACGCCCTTACGTTCGTTCACGTCGTCAATGTCAGTCACTTCGTAAACGATAGTGCTGTCGACGATGAAGCGTTCGGTCTTCACGTGAATCAGGGCATTGGAAGCCATGTTCTTGAAGGTGTAGTTACCGAGGGAGTCGGTCTTGGTGTAGACTTCGTTCGGGTAGATTTCTTCGTCGTCATACTTGGCGTACACGGTCACGTTCTTGGCCGGAATCCAGTTGCCGGTTTCCACGTCGGTGTAGAAGAACTGGCCCTTGATATCCACGCCCAGTTCAAACATCTGGATCTTCGGGTGAAGGTCGTTCACACGAGCCACGTCGTTCTGACCCGTTTCGTCCATGCTATAGGTGAAACGCTTCATGGCATAGCCATCGAGCTGGAAATCCCAGTAAATGTCGGTACCGATTTCGATATCCTTCCAAACGCTGGTACCAGCAGAGTCAGTGTACTTGGTCTTGTCCGTGGGGCGGAAATAGACAGACACGTCTTCCAGAGGAAGCATGGTGTTGTTGTCCACCACCATGAAGGTCACGGTGGCCTTGTCCTTGATTTCGTCGTTGGCATCGGAAACCGAGGAGTCGCTACAAGCAGCGAGCAGGGCGGCAGCCGAGGCAAGAGTCAAGAGTTTATGTTTCATACATTCTCCTTGTGATTGTATTTATGTTTTGTTAATAAACTTGTCTATTAAAGGTTGAGGATCCAGAAGGTGGCGCGAGCACCGATGTGCCAAGCGTTGCCATCCACATCGCTGGTGAATTCCATGGTCTTGGTCAAGTCGTAAGCAGCGAACAGACCAAGTTCACCGGCCATTCCGGCAAAGTTAATGCTGTAACCGGCACCCAGTTCAACATCGTATTCAGACTGGGGCACGTAGGTCACACGGGCATAACGAGTGGTATGGGGCTGCAGCACGATATCGTCAGAGGTAACCCATGCACCGGTAAGACCGAGTTCAACAATGAGGCCTTCCTTCTTGGCGGGCATCCAACGGCCATAGAGGCCGACGCCAGCGCGCCAGTAACCTTCGTTCACAGAGCGGTTGCGGGATTCACCCACATAGAGGCGGTGATACTGCATAGAACCAGTGAGGCGGGCACCGAACATTCCCTTAGAGAAAAGTCCGCTCACACCAAAGGCGAAGGGGAAGTCCTTGAAGTGGTTGTTGTCGTACTTGACGTCGAACATACCAAAGGCGCCAGATGCCGTAAGACCGGCAGCGAAGCGGGGAGCCTTTTCAGCAGCTTCGGCTTCAGCCTTCTTCTTGGCTTCTTCGGCGGCGATGGAGTCGGCGATAGCCTGCTGACGAGCGGCCTCTTCGGCGGCGGCGATAGAATCGGCGCGGGCCTGTTCGGCAGCGATAGAATCAGCAATGGCCTTCTGGCGAGCTTCTTCAGCAGCGATAGAGTCGGCAATAGCCTGCTGACGAGCAGCTTCCATAGCGGCAGCACAGCCTTCAGGGTCCACATACTGACCCAGGGTGTCTACGGCGCAAGGATCGTAAGCCGGAGCGGCTTCTTCCACCGGAGCAGCTTCAGCTACAGGGGCGGCTTCGGCAGGAGCGGCTTCAGCAGCGGGAGCGGCAGGAGCGGGAGCCGGAGCAGCGGCAGGGGCCGGTGCAGCAGCGGGAGCCGGGGCAGCGGCAGGGGCCGGTGCGGCAGCAGGAGCCGGAGCAGCAGCGGGGGCTGCAGGAGCGGGAGCCGGAGCAGCAGCAGCGGGGGCTGCGGGAGCTGCAGGGGCGGGTGCAGGTGCGGCAGGGGCCTGAGCATAGACTCCACCGACCATAGAGGCAAGGAACATAGCTATTGCAAGTTTCTTCATAGATTCTCCATTCATAAAAGAGTTTGCATTAAATTCACGGGAAATATATAAAGAAAATCACCTCTTCGCAAGTTTTTTGAAATAAATACCCAAAATACCCCTATTTTAGCCCTATTTTCTGTTCCCATAGTGTTTTCTATCACATTTTGGATTTTTTACAGTCCTTTCGGGTGGAACGAGCGGCGGTGGACCGGCGAAAAACCCAATTTGCGTATAGCGGCAAGGTGGGCCTTGGTACCATAACCCGCATGCTTTTCAAAGCCATAACCCGGGTATTCCTTAGCCAGCAGGTCCATATAACGATCACGGAAAACCTTCGCCAAGATAGAAGCCGCAGAGATAGAAGCAACCAGACCATCCCCTTTTATCACCGGGAACTGGCACTCTAGGTCCAACCCGTTTATTTTCAGATTCCCGTCCACCACCACCAGTACGGTGGAGTTCGGAGGAAACTGACCCCGGACCTCCACGGGTAGTTCGGGCTCCTTTTCTAAGACACCCGGCATGCCTAGCGCCTGCAAGGCCCTGCGCATGGCCAAGAAGTCGGCCTCCAATATGTTGATGGAGTCAATCTCTTCAACGCTGGCACTAGCAATAGCGTAGCATTGGCAAGCGTCCTTTACTTTGTCATAAATTGCTTCGCGCTTGGGCCGAGTGAATTTCTTGGAGTCGTTAAGCACGGGCAAAATGTCCGGAGACTTGAGTACGGCGGCACAAGCCACCACCGGGCCAGCCAGGGGGCCGCGGCCCACCTCGTCGATGCCTACTATAATGGTATTGGAACCAAAGGTGGAGGCGGCATAGTTGCGAAAAGCGGTTTCACCCTCAATGGGAGTGGTAACGGCAGACATGAAGTCGGGGTTCTTGTATTTCATAATGGGTACTAAGGGTTATAGATGTGAAGTGCGGTGTGTGTGGTGTGGTATATATATGGATTAACAGGTCAAATGTAAAAAGTGAGGTGTTGCATTGTCATGCCCGGGCCACTTCATTGTCATGCCCGCGAATGCGGGCATCACCATTTTATACAAAAACCAAAAGATTTTTATACCCAAGCCCATCTTTTTCATTTACTTTACACAGAAATCAGCAAATTTTAGAGAAACAAAACCACAATTTCGCAAAACTTCAGCAAAAAGCTAGTCATTTTCCATCACAAAACCACCCAAAAATTCAAAACTTCAACGAAATTTTCAAATTTTTAAGAATTTAAGGCACAACATCTTGCCGTTTACAACAAAATCTGCTAATTTTTCATCAACTTATTCAAATTTTTCAAACTCTAACTCAGGATTATTATGGCAAACAAGACATTAAGTGGTGCCGAAGTGATTATCGAGTGCCTCAAGAGAGAGGGAATCGATACCATTTTCGGATATCCTGGTGGATCTGCGATCCCCATGTTCGACGCAATTCTCGATTCTAATATTAAGGTAGTGCTGACCCGCCACGAGCAGGGAGCCACCCACATGGCCGACGGTTACGCCCGCCAGACCGGAAAAGTGGGCGTTGCCCTGGTGACCAGCGGCCCCGGCGCCACCAATACCTTTACCGGCATCTACACCGCCCTTATGGATTCTAGCCCCATCGTGGTGCTGGCCGCCCAGACCACCACGCCGAACCTGGGTAAAGACGCCTTCCAGGAATGCGACACCAGCGGCATGACTTTCGCTGCTGTCAAGCATTCCTACCTGGTGAAGGATTCCAACGACCTTCCCCGCATCATGAAAGAGGCCTTCCACATCGCGCGCAGCGGCCGACCGGGCCCCGTGCTCATCGACCTGCCCAAAGACGTGACCGCCGGCCCCTGCACCGCCCCCTTCACCGACAAGATGGACCTGCCGGGCTACAAGATTCCGACACACGCCCCCATCCAGGCCGTGGAACGCGCCGCCGAATTTTTGAAGAAGTCCAAGAAGCCCCTGCTTCTGGTGGGCCACGGTGCTATGATTTCTGGAGCCAGCCGCCAGGTACGCGAACTGGCCGAAAAGCTGAACGCTCCCGTGTGCTGCACCATGCTTGGCCTGGGCGCCTTCCCCACCGACCACGAGCTTTCTCTGGGTATGCTGGGCATGCACGGTACGGTTTACGCCAACAAGGCGGTGCTGGACTGCGATTTGATTTTCTCCATCGGTAGCCGCTGGGACGACCGTATCACCGGTAAGCTCGAAGTGTTCTGTAAGGATGCCGTGAAGATGCACCTGGACATTGACCCTGCCGAAGAGGGCAAGGTCTTGCAGCCCGACGTGTTCCTTTGCGGCGACGCCAAGTTGGTCTTGGAACAGCTGATTCCCATGGTGAACAAGCTTGACTCCGCCGACTGGGTGAAGACCTGCCAGAGCTGGAAGAAAAAGTTCCCCCTCACCTACCCCAAGCAGGGCGGGCTTCGCATGCAGCACGTGATTGCCACGGCTAGCAAGCTTACCCAGGGCAAGGCCATCGTCACAACCGACGTGGGTCAGCACCAGATGTGGGTTGCTCAGTTCTTCGACATCAACTACCCGCGCCAGCTGCACAGTAGCGGTGGTGCCGGTACTATGGGCTTTGGGTTCCCGGCAGCCATCGGCGCCTCTTTCGGCAACGAGACCGGCTGGCCCGTGCTCAGCTTCAGCGGTGACGGCGGATTCCAGATGACGGAAGCCGAACTGGCCACTGCTGCCATCCACAAACTGCCCATCAAGATTTTTGTGATGGACAACAAGTACCTGGGCATGGTGCGCCAGTGGCAGGAGCTCTTCTACGAGCATCGCTACTCCAGCGTAGACATGCAGGGCAACCCCGACTTCGTGAAGCTTGCTGAAGCCTACGGTATTCCTGGGCTTCGCATCAAGCGTGCCGCCGATGCCGAACGCGTGATCCAGAAGGCCCTGGACTACAAGGACGGTCCTATCCTTATCCATTGCGAATGCGAGAAGGAAGACAACGTGTTCCCCATGATTCCTGCCGGTGCCCCCATTACCAGCATGATTGTTGAACAGCCCAAGGCCCAGCTCGAAAAGCCCACGGGATCGACCTAATAGGAGGATTTGAAGATGATTGATAAGGCACATTCTATTAGTCTGTTGGTTGCGAACCGCCCCGGCGTGCTGGTGCGTATCGCCCTCGTGTTCTCCCGTCGTGGCTACAACATCGACTCCCTGGTGGTCTCCCCCACTTTGGACCCGAATTTCAGCCGCATGAACATCATCGCCCACGGCAATCCCGAAATCCTGATGCAGATTATCAAGCAGCTGGAAAAGCTGGTGGACGTGGTGCAGGCCAAGGACCACACCGATACCAATGCGGTGGAAAAGGAACTGGCCCTCATCAAGGTGCGCTGCTCTCCGGACCAGAGAACCGAAGTGTTGCAGCTCTGCGACCATTTCAAGGCCCATACCGTAGACATGACCGAAAAGTCCATGATTATCCAGATTACCGGAAGCAGCGACAAGGTGGACAACCTGAAGAGCCTGCTCCAGAAATTCGAAATCGTGGAATACATCCGCACGGGCAAGGTCATCATGCTCCGCGGGGAAGACAAGACGTAGCGAGAGCAAAGCTCTCGCACAATTCGGAATCCGGAATTCGGATTTCGGAATTCATTCACGAAAGAATCCGTCCGAACTTCGGGCGGATTTTTCTATATTCCGCCACAACAAGAAGGCTTTATGGCAGACTCTCAGGTTAAAGATTCTCTCGTTATCGGCGGTCACGAATTTACGTCTCGTTTCATTCTTGGTTCCGGCAAGTATTCGCTGAAGCTTATCGAAGCAGCGGTACGTGACGCGGGAGCGCAGATTGTGACTCTCGCCGTGCGCCGGGCAAACACCAAGGACCACGAGAACATCCTGGACTACATTCCCAAGGGTGTAACGCTGCTACCCAACACCTCAGGAGCCCGCAACGCTGACGAAGCAGTGCGTATCGCAAGGCTCTCCCGTGAACTGGGCTGCGGAGACTTCGTAAAAATCGAAATCATGCGGGACACCAAGTACCTGTTGCCCGACAACTACGAAACGGTAAAGGCCACCGAAACCCTTGCAAAAGAAGGTTTCGTGGTGATGCCCTACATGTACCCCGACCTGAACGTGGCCCGCGACCTGGTAAACGCAGGCGCCGCCGCGGTCATGCCCCTTGCCGCCCCCATCGGATCCAACAAGGGACTTTCCACCCGGGAATTCATCCAGATTCTGATTGACGAGATTGACCTGCCCATCATCGTGGACGCGGGAATAGGAAAGCCCTCCGAAGCCTGTGCCGCCATGGAGATGGGGGCCGCCGCCATCATGGCGAACACCGCCCTTGCAACAGCGGGCGACCTGACGCTTATGGCCAACAGCTTCAAACTTGCCATCGAGGCGGGTCGTAAGGCCTACTTGGCAGGCCTTGGGCGCGTACTTACGCGCGGGGCTTCCGCCTCCGACCCGCTCACGGGATTCCTGCGGGACTAGGCATTCTTCCCAAAAATTCCCGCCAACGTTTTCTCTAAGACCGCCACATCGATAGGCTTGGCCACGTAAGCGTTCATTCCCGCTTCCTTAGCCTTTTCCATATCTTCACTAAAGGCGTTTGCTGTCATGGCCACGATAGGGACATAGGCCTGTTCCACGTTGCTGAGACGGCGAATTCGGCGGGTGGCCTCGTATCCATCCATGACAGGCATATGGATATCCATCAAAACAACATGATAGTAGCCAGGATAAGCGCTAGACAACTTGTAAACCGCCTCTTCGCCATTTGCAGCAAATTCCACCTCAAAGCCCATATTTTTCAAGATCAATCCAGTCACCTCGCGATTAACGGGCATATCTTCTACCAAGAGAACCCTTTTGCCAGCAAAGTTCACCGGACAGTTCGGCAAATCGCCACCCCATTGGGCTTGCGTAGCCGACTGCAAACGCATGGGAACTGTCACCACAAACTCCGTTCCCTTTCCGGACTGGCTTTGCACCTGGATCTTCCCGTCCATCTGGTCTATGATACGCTTGGTAATGGCCATTCCTAGCCCAACGCCCTGAACGCCGCTCAACGAAGAGGAACGTTCCATCTCAAAAGCATCGAACAAGCGGGACACAACACTTTCGGTCATGCCGATTCCGTTGTCCTTCACCCGCAATTCGTAAAGGCCAAAGCCTTCCTTATCAGAAGGAATCTCAGTCAGTTTCAAGGATACCGTTCCACCATCGGGCGTAAATTTACAGGCGTTACTCAAAAGGTTCATGACCACACGGTTAAAGCCCTGACGGGAACAAGTGACCAAGGGATCTTTTACATCGTTGCAATCCACGGTGAAGTTGATGTTCTTCTCCTGCATTTGAGGAGCAAAGGTTTCCTGCCACTCGGTCACCATCACCCTTAGATCCAGTGTGGTTTCTTCCGTTTCTATTTTGCCACTCTCTATACGGCTCATTTCCAGCACATCGTTCACCAGCGACAGCAAATGCTGGCAAGCGCGTTCAATCTTAGCTACGTTCTCCCTGATTTCGGGCAAGGAGGCATCTTCCTTTTTGCAAAGGGCGATACAGCCCATAATCACATTCATGGGAGTGCGGATGTCGTGACCGATGTTGGAGAGAAAAGCGGACTTGGCCTCGTGTTCCTTCTTTTCTGCTTTCAAGTCCTTGTGAACAGCCCCAACGCGCTCCTCGCCCTCGTCCACCTTCTTAAGGATAATCTTCATCAGGGAAAGAATCAAAAAGACAAAAAGACTTCCCCCGAAAAGGATGGCAGCGACCACGTTATCAGGTGTTTCCACAGACCCAACCGCCAAGAATCCCGCAAGAAACAGGACCAGCATCACCAGGGGAATGTGGAGTGGGCCACGACCCTTGTCCCAATAGTTCGACCTAAAAACAACCCGTTCTAGCATAATGTAACGGACTATATTGAGAAGCATCAAGGCACTTCCAGCGTAAACAAGAACCAAGGGCAATTTTTCCATAACACAACCTTAAACCAAACTCAAATATAACGATTTCCGAAAGATGGTTGCAATCCTTTTTTCTAATTTCTAAGCACTATGGTTAAGCTTGAAGAATCCTGGCTGAAACTCCTGGGCGACCAGTTCGAGCAGCCTTATTTCCAGAAAATCAAGGAAGCCCTCCTAAAGGAGAAGGCGGAGCACCACGTGATTTACCCGCCGGGACCGAAAATCTTTGCCGCCCTGGACTTTTGCCCTGTGGACAAAGTGAAAGTGGTCATCATCGGGCAGGACCCCTACCACAATCCCGGACAAGCACACGGGCTATGCTTCTCGGTGCCAAACGGAATCGAGCCGCCCCCCTCCCTCATCAATATCTTCCAGGAACTCCACGACGACCTTGGCATTGCGCCTCCGCCCCACGGAAACCTAGAATGTTGGGCCAAGCAGGGAATTTTGCTCTTGAACGCCTCCCTGACGGTGCGGGCCCACATGGCCGCAAGCCACGCGGGAATCGGCTGGCAGACCTTCACCGACACCATCATCCAGAGACTTTCGCAGGTGCGAGAGAACCTAGTATTCTTACTGTGGGGCAGTTTCGCCATCAAGAAGCAGGCTTTGGTGGCGCCAAACCGCGGACACCTGATTCTAACGGCGCCCCACCCGAGCCCCCTATCGGCCTACCGTGGCTTTTTCGGCTGCAAGCATTTCAGCAAGGCAAACGCATTCCTTGCAAGCAAGGGAATCGAGCCTATCGACTGGAGCGTGAAGTAAGGAACAAGCGGGATAAAATTCCCGCTTTTTTATTTCCACCGCATTGTCAGTTTGCGTTTGCGCAGGGCGCAGTCCGTGAGATACGAATCTATAAGCGTCTAGTAAGGTATGCCGACGTCTTTTGCCATGTTCTTGAAGTAATCGATGGTGCTTGAATTGAGGCGGATGGTTATCTGCTTTTTCAACGCCACAGCATAAGGGTTCTTCACCGCCTTCATGCGAGAAAAATCATATTCCTTTTTCATATAAAACCTCGTGGTGTAATTATAATATAATTACATTTTTGAGGAAAAAGGAGGACACCTTTCTCCTAAAGCCCCATTTATTTGCCATTCTGAACTACATTGTCATTCCCCACTTGACGGGAAATCTCCTTTTCTAGTGGACTCCTTCACCTTCTCAATGACTTCTTCCGGCGTTACAAAACTCAGCACACTGTATGCAGTCATCTCGTTACCCATGTCCTTGAAACTTGCTCCGAAATGATACACCGTATCGTCTACAAGCAGGAATCTATCGTGAATCGTCCGCATCGTTTTCAAATCCAATCTAGGGTATTGCTTGTTATGTAAATCCTTGGCTGCCTTGAATTCAGGGGTAATCCGAGCGGAGTAGATAACCGCAGTAACCCCCTTTGCACGCATGGCAGCAAACTTCAATACATCGATGGTAGCGAATTGGTCAATAAAAACGACAGAATGTTTTGCCGTTTTCACCAGGTCGGCTATCAGCACAAAACCGTCAAAACGGGTTCCCGTTGCAAGAATGCCTCCTGTGGGAGTTTGCGAGGCTTGGACGAAGAAATCTATACGCTGTTCAACTGTGGAAAGCCGGGATTCCTGCGATTGTATTGCCTTTTCAACCATGGATATTTTGGCCGATTGCTTGCTAAGGCGACTCTCCACTTGCATTCCGACGGCCATCATTCTTGGGTTCACACTGTAACCCTTGAGCAGGTAATCCTTAAGAACCTGATTAGCCCAACGACGAAATTTTACTCCGTTTGCTGATTTTACCCTGTAACCCACAGAAATAATAACATCAAGATTGTAATAGTTGGTTGGTTTTGTAGAAAAATCGGAATTTCCGATTTTTCTTACAGATTCAACTTTGTCAATTTCTTTTTCTGAAATGGCATTGAGGATATGTTCGTTAATGGTTGAACGAGATTTGTCAAAGAGCAGAGCCATTTGGTCTATCGTAAGCCACACAGTTTCATTTTCGACACGGACTTCTAACTTCACCTCGCCATCCGGCTGGTAAAGTACAATTTCCCCTTTCTCGACATTTGTCGATGCAATTTCCGTTTTTTCGGCCCTTTTGCGCATTTAACCTCCTGTGAAAACAAAAAAAGCCGCATTTCCATAGCCCGCAACCGAATTTGGTTGCTATGGGATATAGAAATACGACTTTTCAGGGAGTAATATACAAAAAGAAGGGAAATAAACCAACCAAAGTCTTATTTTTAGTGTATATCTAATGTGAAAAGAGTTTAGCTCTTGTTCTCTACACGAAATCTCGACCATTTCCTTAGACGAGAACAAGGCGAACGCCCACTCAGGTGGAAGCAACGACTCGCACCTTTAACATTTTTATAAAGAGGTTTTCTATGAATAAAATGGGTCAGAACGTTCCAAAATACTACAAAATTTTAGAGGGGCTCAGAAACGAACTAAATAAAAAAGATTCTTATCAGTGTTTCTCTACACACTTGGTGAATCTAAACGGAGAAGCAGATTCTTACCGTAATATTAAAATTATGTTTGTTGGAAGAACAACCAACGGATGGGAAGAAAAAGAAATTGATGTGGCAGGTGAAGACCTTTGTTACCTAACAGAAAAGCAAATGCCATTTCTTAAAGATAAATCATATACCAACATGTCTCAATTTTGGAATGTCATTAAAAAAGTAGTTAAGGAACAAAATTTAAGTTTTGCATATAGCAACCTTTATCGCTTTTCTGCTAAGGAAAAGAAACTTGCCAAGTGTAGACCAAAATTTTTAAAAAATGCCGAGGAGAATGGTAAAAATTATTTTAATACCTGTGCAGACCTCCTCTATGAAGAAATAGTTGATTTGGGAATAGAGCGATGCATTTTCTTAACGGGAACGGGAAAGAAAAATCGTGATATGGAAGAATCAATTAAGTCTACTTGGATAGAGCCCTTTAAGAAAAGATGGGAAGCGAAAGAAAGCAATTATTCTAACAAACTCTACAAGCATTTTAGCATTAGTAAAAAAGACGGCACTAAAGTCACTAAGGTAGAATGTTTGGAGGTGTGCCATCCACAAGGGAAAAAATTAGATCCAATTGTAAAACAGATAAAAAATTTTATTGAGGAAAAACATCTCGGCGGAAACTCGCAGGGACTAACAGTCACAAGAGTTTCCTCCAGCGAGAATGGTTCATACCTGTAAAAGCCGTTCTTGACTGCGAAACACTTGTAAACCAGAGCCATTTTTGTGTTTTTTGACTGAGATGTGTGCTTCCCGAGTGAACAGTCGAACGAAGTGAATCTGTGAACGAGGGAAGGCACACATCGAGGGAAAGATTTGTTAAAAAACGGGGTCTTAGGGGCAGAGCCCCTAGGCGAGGGGGTAGCGGAAACGGCAAGGAGATCCCCGCCTTCGCGGGGATGACAAGATTGTGGCGGGGATGACGGGTCGTTGTAGCGAGGGGGAGGCCTCCCCCGCCCTATTTTTTCTATATTTGACCCGCAATTTAACACAAAGAGACAAAATCATGGGAAAATCACTCTATCAGAAGATTTTTGAAAGCCACAC
>CAMHOW010000051.1 GCA_946186895.1 uncultured Fibrobacter sp. | reverse complement strand
AGATTTCCGGATCGGTCTGTTGCAGTGTAGATTTGAGCATTTAGCTACTCCTTGAATTGTACGGCGCAAATGTAGTAAAATAGAGCCTAGAAACTAGGGGTTAGGGGCTAGTGATGATAACAGAAGCATCTAGATTCTCGCTGGAGTTTATCCCGCACTTGATGCGGGACGAGAATGACGCAGACAGGGCTCAGCAAGAACTACTTGATACTCAACGAGTTACAGATTTACGGCGGAGAAACGTCTTTCGGTTCACATCGTGACGGCGATTGCTCTCGTTACGAACTTTCTGGCCAAGGGCATTGAATTTAGCAGAAGCCTCTCCCATCTGCTCCATCATCCATTTACGACCGATAGCGGCGCTGCCTTTTTCATTTGACTCCTTTTTTACGGAATCTGCAGGGGCAGTCTTCTTTGTTGAATCGGCCACCACAACAGAATCCTGCTTTGGCGGAATGCCACACCCAGTACGGTAGACTCCCTTGATATTGAAGGCAATCATGTCGATATTTGGACCACCCTTTTCCATCGTTGATTCAATCTTCAACTTGAAATCCAGGGCATCCAGCCCGACATCGTCAATATAGACAGTGTCCCACTTGGTCCAGGAACCGGTCGGCGGGAACGCCACGTCATAGATTCCGTAGTCAATCTTGAAAGTCATATCCCGATTTTCCGTTCCATCAAAGGAATACCGCACCATCACCCGGGCGTTAGAGGCCGACTGCTCCGAAGTAATGTTGTAAGTGGCCGTACTGCTTGCGTTATTAGCGATATTGAAATAGCCCTGACCCGTATAGCCTTCATGGTCCGTATCGGTGGTTCCCTCCCCCTCTTCAGGGCGTGACATATCTATGGGAGATGGCCAGGCACCTGTATCGGAGCCGTCCATGCAAAGTTCGGCGTCAATGGAGGCCGAAGATGTCGGAGTACCCGAGCTGGAAGACGTCGGATTCTCATCATACTGATCCTCAGCGCCATGGGCAATCTTCTTGCATTCGGAACCGCCCTGGAACATGGCCGTATAGGTAATGTCGCGGGCTTTCGTCTTGAAGCCGTAATAAATCATGTTCTTGGAGACTTCGTTACAATCGTCATCCACCCACTTTTCAAAAGTCTGGCCATTGGGCGTCACACGAAGCGTCATGGGAGCCCCAGCCGGGAAATACTGTGTCTGGGTAATAAGGCCGTTGTAGCTAGAAAGGTTTGTCTGGACCTTGATGGTATAGCGTTTCTTGATGGCCGAAACAAGCTCCGTGAGGGCGGCCTTTGCCTCCGAAGAAAGATTTGTATTGGACCGGAGATTCTCTTCCAATTCTTCGCAAATCATCTGTGCATGGCCCATAGAGCCCATTTCCTGGAAATGAGTCGTACCATCACTTACACCATCTGGGTAATTCGGGTATTCTCCAGATTCCAGTTTTTTATACAGGTAACGAGTAACATAATCGGGAATATTCTTGTACGTCGTATTGTACATGTTGTACGATTTCATGTTCAAGTCTACAAAGGGGATCTTGTTGTTATTAGCCACCGTTTGCATCATACCACGAGCATCATAGTTGTTGCTACCCGTTGAAAAAATGTTTCGCGAGCCGTTCAGATTCATGGGCGAAATCAGAACCACGTTCATTCCCTTCGCCTTACCCGCATCCACAAATTGCTGGATATAGCCCGGAAAATCCTTTGGATCCACATACCGCTCTGGCTTGGAATAATCACGATCGTTATGTCCAAACTGCACAAAAAGATAATCACCCTCCTGAGCGGCATTAATTACGGCCTCTAGCCGTCCCTCTGCGAGAAAAGTCTTTGAGCTACGACCACCGATTGCATGATTGACAACCTTTACGCGGGTGGCATCAAAGAAATACCCGAGAACCTGTCCCCAACCTGTTTGCGGGTAAACGTTATCCTTGTAGGTCATTACCGTTGAATCACCTACAACGAAGATCGTAAGCTTAGGCGAATCACCCATGGCCATCAATAGAATTGCCATCGCAAGAGCAAAATATTTTAGCAATGGTTTCATCGTCTATTTTACCCTGGCCCAAGTAATACCGTATTTTGCGTTTCCTTGTTTCACGACAACCCGATAAATTCCAGCATGCCTTACCATAGATGAGAGGGTCATCTGGGAAACATTTGCCACCTTCTTGTCTGCAACAAGACGGCCAGTCATGTCGTAAACATTCACATGGAATTGACCCGCGGAAACAAAGTGCAGAACATCCCCATGGACAGTAACCTGCAAGGCATCGGTCTTGTTAGAAAGGTCCTTTGCCGGAGTATCCGTCTTCAAAGAATCGGGCTTTTTTTCTACGGATTCATTTTCAGCCGTATTCTTTATCTCCGGGCAGCCTTCACTTACACGGCATACACCATCAAGACTAAAACCAAAGGCATCTATGTTGGGTCCACCATCTGCCGTAAGCGAAACAAGGCGTAAATCGGCTTCACCACCTGGAACATCCAGTACAACATAGGCCGTATCCCAAGTATCAAAATCTGCCGTAGGAGGAGCGCTAACATAGTAATCGTGATCAAGGTAGGCATTAAAGAATCGATCTGTGTTTCCGCCATTGGAATAAATAAAGCCTAAAGTCACCCTGCCCGCAGCAGGAAAGGACATACGGTACACGCCGTAGGAATTCATCTCGTTTGCAAAATTCCAAAAGCCTTCCCCCATAAATCCCGTGTGGTCATTTTCCGAATAACCAAGACCGGAATCAGGTTTGTACGCATCAAAGAACTTCTTGATATCCTTATCCACCTTATCCTCTATCTGCTCCGTTCCTTCCATCGGCGTAAAAGGAACAAAGGTTACATCGTCAAGACTTTTGGGAGTCGTTGTAGGAAACGCCGTCAAGGCCTTACCATCGCCTGTATATTTTGGGGCAGAACCCCCTTCGTAAACAGCGGTATATTGCGTAGAAGCTTTACCCATAACGAATGTATAGATATAAGGGGATTTTACATTTGACCTGCTGGGTGCTCCCACTTTATTGCCGTTACCGTCATACCAGCCCAAAAACTTGTTGCCCGACTTGGGAATGGTCTTGAGCATAACGGTCATACCCTGCGGGTAATACGCATTTATCGAAGTCGCTTCGGCGGCACCTTCCGGACTCACTTTTACATCAATCTGATACATGGGCGCCATGTAGTCGCCTAGCTTTTTTACGACTGGATCTGAATGAGCACGCATCTGTTCGGTAATAATACGCCCAAAGGCATTGGCACCGTTCATCTGCAAATGCACCTGATCAGTCACATCCTTACCCAGATTGGAATACTCCGAGGTTGTCGCGTAATTAAAAATGAACTGTGTTGCATACTGTTCTCCCACAGAAATCATGTAATTCGCAACCATCTCGCTCATATCGATAAACGGGACTTCTAAAGATTCCGAAAGAGACTTGTTAAGAGCCGGGTAACCACGGTAACTGTTGTGGATTTGTGTCGGCGAATCATAATACAAGCGGCGAATCGGGCTCATAATAATCGGGTACGCCCCTTTTGCCCGAATCTCGTTCACTAGCTTGGTCATGTTCGACGCAAAAAATTCCTCAGTGCTGTAATTTATATCATTAATACCAAATTGTATCACCACATAATCGCCACTTTTGACCTTGTCCGCAATACAGTTCCCCGCCGAGCATCCGGTTTTCCAGAACATGTCGTAATACCCGACTGCCGTATTGCCATTCTTGTCTTTACCGCCACCACCAAGGGACATACCGCCTTGGCCCCGGTTCACTACGGTCACCTTGGAGGGATCAAACCAGAATTGGAAATCCTGGCCCTGCCCCTGCCTTGGATAATAGCCCTCGTCGTAATCCTGCATGGTGGAATCGCCCAGCATGTAAATCGTGACTTGCGACCAAACAAAGGTAACTGCAACCAGCGATGCAATTATGACAGAATGAAGGATTTTATCAAACAGACTTATCACTTTCTGAACATTCCCTTTTGCATCAACTTGCCATCGAGTTTAACCTTTACAACGTACACGCCGCTGGGCAAAATGCTATAATCGGAAACGATATCGGTATGGCCAGGCATTACACTCCGAGAAAATCCTACTCGGACATTACCTTCCAAATCGTAGAAATAGACTTCGGCAAATCCTCCACGGGAAGTAAACAATGTTCCCGAAGCATAATGGAAAGAAACAACTGTAGGAAGTTTGGCCTTAGATATGGAAGATGGAGTCTTGTCAGGCGTCTTAACGTCGCCACTTCCAGAAGAATCGCTTGAATTGGAACTCGAAGGATTATTTGTCGTACTGTCTGTCTGTTTTTGCGTCCCGGAATCAACGTTTGAACTGTCAGAATCTTCCCCGACCATATAGATATCAGGCTTGGTCAGCTTTTTCACCATGTCGGGCAGGTAATAACTCACATGGGGCGGCTGGTTATAGGCCACATTCTGCCAGGCCACACTCACGCGGTATTGCGGGTCGTGCATCAGAGTGTAGAGCCTGTGGGGGCTAGTTACCGGAGTCGAGAACACGATGATTTTATTCTGGTCGTCGCCGGCACGGGTAATAAATTCCTCCCGCCAATCGCCAAAGATATCTGCCACCAAGCAGGGATTCGCCTTGGTATAATTGTTCAAGGAAGACCCTTCAACATTGTAAAAACTAAAATAGCGGTCTACCGTCTTGTTCGAAGAATTCCATTTCTCCAATTTCCCGCCCACATTGTAGGCGTACGTTCCTGCCTTCGGTGAGCCAGATGCGTCAAGAAGTTCGTCTTGCAGATCGCCGTCGAAATAAATGCGGAAATTTACCGAAGGAGACGTTGTCGAAAGGGTCGTTCCAGTTACCGTGCGGATTCCGCCACTGGTGCCAGACCACATTTCAAAGCCGCGGTTCGTGGAATCGATATCAGCAGCGAGACCTCGACCATTGTCGCAACCAGAATGCTCATTGCCGTTTTTATCTTTACAGGTCAAAGAAGACTGGAGTGTTCCCCACACCACATTGCCATCTTTGTCTCGGAATTCTTCGCTGTACTTGTTGGTGGTTTCTTCGTGAACGTCGTAAACCTCCAATCCCGGTTTGTCCGGATCCATGTCGGACAGGTGCATGGCATCGCCATGGCCAAACCCGGTACGGTAAAGAAGGGTTCCGTCGTGCTTGAGCGCCGCAGAGCCCATGACAATCTCATCGAAGCCATCGCCATCCAAATCGCCTACAGAGAGATTGTGGTTTCCTTCGCCATAAAGTCCCTGGCCAGCCTTGTCGGAGCTGTGGAGCCAGCGCTGTTTCAGTTCTTTCCCATCAAAGTCATAGGCAGCCACAAAAAACTCCGTGTAATAACCGCGACTCATAATGACGCTGGGGTGAACACCATCGAGATAGGCAATCGCCGCCAGCATGCGGTTATCACGGTTACCGTAGGTGTCGCCCGAAATCTTTCCGCGGGCGGGCCAGTAGTCAATCGTGTGTATGGCCTCGCCGGTCTTGCCGCTGAACACCGTCAGGAACTCGGGCCCCGACATGATGGTTCCCGAAGAGGTTCGATAATCCTTGGAACCGTCACCAATGACCTTGCCCTTGCCATCTACCGTACCGTCGCTGGTTTTCATGACGATTTCGGCGATTCCGTCACCATCCAAATCATAGACCATAAACTGGGTGTAATGGGCTCCGGCACGGATGTTCTTGCCGAGGTCAATGCGCCAAAGCAACTCGGCACTCTCTGCATTCGTTTCGATCTTATAGGCAGCGATTATCACATTGCCTGTATAATAGCCTTCTTTCGCTTCTGAATTATCCTTGGAATTGTTCGGATCCCATTTTACAATAAGTTCATAACGACCATCACCATCCAGGTCGCCAACGCTCATGTCGTTTGCAGAATAAACGTAGTCCGTTCCAGAAGGAGTCTTTCCACCAGCAGGGGCCGAAAGCATGTACGTCCGGTAAGGGAACGTAACCTTGCTGGTGCCGTCCTTGTAATTCTTGTCAAAAACAATTTCCGCCGTGGATTTGGAACCTTCCTTGCCCGAGACAACGGCTGCAACCTCATACTTGGATGCTGTCGTGCCAGCGGCATCCAGGTAGTTCGTTCCAGCATTCTTGGAAATGGATGCGATTTTTACGCCGTCACGGTAAAGATTGAATTCCGTATCGGGGCTTTCGGTTCCCAGCAGGCGCCAACTGACCAACACCCCCGTTCCCACATTGGAAACGGCGAGGCCGCGGGTCAATTTTTCCATTTGACGGGGAGCCGCAAAAGATCCTGTAGCAGCAAGGGCAACAAAAGAGAAAAACACCGTCAACGACAGCATTTCAGAGAACTTCTTTTTCTTCATCTTCATATCCAGACATCTCCCCAATATGAATATAGACAAAAGTGGCCTTTTTCCACATTTTTGGTAAAATCTTTCCATTGACAATTTATCAAGGTGTTAAAACATTTTTACATACCGTTTTTGTTGTTTTCAAGCACTTTTCCTAGAAATTTATTTCTAAAATGCCCCCAAAAGTACCCCCAATATGCTTTTTTTGTTGTCTATAGACAACATCTCAGTAAACATCAAACGACGTCCGTTCCACCCAGAATAGCCATATATTTTTCTACATTTTTTGCGAAAATGCCCAATTGGTGGAAAAATTTCTCGTGGGAAAGACTTTTCGACGCCATTGCCGATCGGTCCCCCACATTCGTCAAGATTATCATCGTTACAGGAAAGTCCTTCCTGTACTATCACGGTATGACCCGTGCGGCGAGCCTCACCTACACCACCCTGGTGGCTGTGGTTCCCCTACTGATCCTCTTGACATCTATTACCCTGGCGGTGGGCCTAGCCAACTTTATGTCGGACTACCTGCCTATCCTGCTGGATATCCTGAACCTGGACTGGCCCACGGAACCTATTATGGCCCTTGTGAAAAACGCCGAACATGTTCCCATCGGAAGGCTTGGCTTTATCGGAGCCCTGGGTCTGTTCGTCACCTTCATTCTTGCCTTTGGCAGCCTGGAGACCAACTTCAACGTCGTGTGGGAAAACAAGATTTCCAGGACGCTAATCCGTCAGATCGAGGTTTATACGCCCTTCCTGGTAATTTTTGCAGGTTTCATCGGCATGTTCGCGGGGTTCGTGAACCACGTGCAAGATGTGCTGAACATGATCGTGGTGGATGGTTTCCATTTCTCGCCCGAGGTGCTGAAGGTGCTTATTACCGCCTTCTGGTATGCGGCCTTCCACGGTGCCACCATGCTGCTGATTTTCCTGATGCTCTACGCCCTGCCCTCCAGACCCAAGGGTGTGAGGCCCTATTCCCGTAGCCAGCTTCTGCTCGCCTCGCTTTTATCTACCGTTGTCTCCTGGTTGGCCATCAACATCTACGTGAAAATCCTGATGCTCATCCAGACCGCCATGGTGACCCGCATGTCCATTTTCTACGGGTCACTGGCGTTCCTGCCCTTGATGCTGTTCCTGATATTTGGAGTCTGGTCCATTATCCTTTGCGGAAACAGCCTGGTGTGGACCATCTGCCACTGGCCCGAAGCAGCCCAGAAGACCTGGAACTGGAAGGCTACGCTGGAAGATGTCCATAACGGGAAGCAGTCAGGCAGCGAAAATGAGCAAGCCTAGCTTTATTTCTGTACGCGGTTGCAGGTTGCACAACCTGAAAAACGTAGACGCCCAGTTCCCGCTGGATAGCGTTACCGTCGTCTGCGGGCCCTCGGGCTGCGGTAAGTCCACCCTGGTTCTCGATACACTCCACGGCGAATCCAAACGGCGCTACCTGGAGACCCTCTCCCCCTTTGCGGCAGACCTGCTGGGCGGATGCAGGGTAATCCCTCTGGAATCGGCAGAAAACCTTCCGGCAAGCATCGCCATAGAGGCCTGCCACGGAGAATCCACCACCAGGTCCTACGCACTCTCCCTTTCGGAATGCGATGCACCCCTGCGCACCCTGTTCGCCCCGCTGGCCACTCCCGCCTGCCCTATCTGCGGAAAGCCCATGGAGATGACCTCACGGGAACAGATTATCCAGAATGTGGCCCAATTGCCCGTAGGCTCCAAGATCCAGTTTCTCGCCACCATGGATACAGACCGGCAGAACCTGGACAAACTTTCGGCACTCTTTCTTTCTCAGGGCTACACGCGGGCCATAGCCGATGGAACCACAGTTTCCCTAGGGGATCTGACCGAAGAACAGAAAAAGGCCAAGCCGAAATCCTTCCAGATTGTGGTGGACCGCATCATCGTCAGGGAGAATTCCCGAACGAGAATCGCCGAGGCGGTGGATGCCACCTTGAAGCTGACTCACCACAAAGTCGCACTCCTTACCGAAAACGGGACTCTGGAATACAGCACCGTCCCCCACTGCAAGGACCACAAAGAGGCAGAAGCCCCCGTTCTCCACGAAAGGATGTTTTCCCCCTATTCCCGGGAAGGGGCATGCCCCGAATGTAAAGGAGCCGGAGTGGACGAATCCGGCGAGACCTGCGGCCACTGCGAAGGCCTTAGGCTCCAAAAGTTCCTGCTGAATTCGGGAATCGTGGTCGGCACAGTATCTGGGGGCACAAAGTCCGAAAAGTTCGTATCCTGGAAGCAGATTCTGGAGACACAATTCCAAAATCTGGGCGAACTTCTCCGCGACACCCTGGGTAACAAGATTCCAAAGAGCAGGGAGAGCCTTTTGAACGCCCTGCTGGAACGGATTGACGCCATCAACCAACTAGGGCTAGGCTACCTGACGCCGGGACGCTCCGGTGCAACGCTCTCTGGTGGAGAAATCCAGCGGCTACGGCTTTCCAGCCTCTCTACGGGGCTTTTGAATGGGCTTTTAATCTGCCTGGACGAACCCGCTAGCGGCCTGCATACCGACGATGTACAAAAACTCTGGACAGTGCTGAAGCAGATTCAGGACCGGGGAAACACCCTGGTGCTCATCGACCACAACCCGGCCCTCATCCAAAAGGCGGACTGGATTATCGAAATGGGGCCCGGTGCCGGCGAAAAGGGCGGAGAGATTCTGTTCCAGGGACCCGCGAAAGATATTCTCGGGAACGAGAAGTCGCCAACGGGACAGTGGATTAGGGAACTTTCATGCTGTCATCCCCGCGAAAGCGGGGATCTCCGGTCGGTACCGGGAATGACAAAAGGAAAGCCGCGACGCAGCACCGCATCCATCGCCATCGAAAACTTTTCCATGTACGACATGAATCCGGTGACGGCGAATTTTCCCACACAGAAGTTCAGCGTCATCACGGGCCAAAGCGGCAGCGGGAAATCTACGTTGTTCTTCAGGAATCTCGCTCCCCGCGCCGAATCCGGCGAATTCCAGAAGCTCGGCATCCAGGCTCTATCCGTTCTTTCTACGGGAGACTTTCATGGTAGCCGCCGAAGCACCGTAGCCTCGGCCATCAACCTGGGGGCACAACTCCGTGACCTGTTCGCAAAACTCCCCGAAAGCAAGGTCCGGGGCTACACCGCCGCAAAATTCGCCACCCACGCTCCCGGAGGCCGGTGCGAGAACTGCAAGGGCGAGGGCGTCATCTTTGACCCGGCCGGCTACGAAGAATCGGAATGCCCCGTATGCCTGGGCAGGCGTTTCAAGGACGAAATCCTGGAAGTCCGTTTCAAGAGCCTTTCCATCGCCGACATCTACGACCTGGAAATCGGCGAAGCCTACAAGCTGTTCACCAATCTGAAGCCCTTTGCCGACAAGCTGAAGCCTCTTGTGGATACCGGCCTGGACTACCTGAAGCTGGGGCAGACCACGGCCCACCTTTCAGGTGGGGAACGGGCAAGGCTTAGGCTCTCCATTGCCCTTGCCCGTGCGAAGGCGCCAAACACGCTGTTCCTTTTTGACGAGCCGGCGCGTGGGCTGCACCAGAACGACATTCGGCACCTGCTTGAACTGATCCGCGGGCTTACCGAAGCGGGTCACACCGTCATCGCCATCGAGCATGCCCAGGATTTTGTAAACGCCGCCGACTATGTGCTGGAACTGAAACGGAAATAGCCATGTTCTGTGCAAGCCTGCTTACATCTACCAAGGTCCAGGAATTTATACGCGATGCCTTCAAGCGCAAGCTAGATGCATTGCAGATTTCTACAGCCTTGAGCAAGGCCGGCTACAGCAACGAGGAAAGGTCCACCATCATGGACTACATGGCACTAGTCCCGAAAATCAAGGATAAGTTCGGCTCCGAAGAACTCCTGTGCGACAAATTGGCCCTGGAGCAGAGTACAGCCCAGGACATTGGCCGCTGGAAGGCGAACCTGTGGCCTGCAGATAGCGAAGTCGGCAACGCAGGAGCAACCGTCCACGATCTGTGTTGCGGTATGGGCGGCGACAGCTTCTTTATACCCGCCTCTTTCAAGATTGTAGGAGTCGACTTGGAAGAGAACCGCCTCGCCATGTACCGGCACAATATGGCAACCTTCGGGAAAGCCGCGGAGGCCCTCTGCGCCGACGTGCGGGAGGTGGCAAGCCGGAACAGTTCCGCCGAAAACCCCGCCACCTTCTTCACTATCGACCCGGCCCGCCGAGCCCAAGAAGGCGAAAACCAGCGGGACTTGCGAAACCTCACCCCCACTCTTGAAGAAGTCATCCAAATAAGCAAGCACTACCAAGGCGGCATGGTCAAGCTACCCCCGGGATACCCGCCCGCCGAAATTCCCGACGGCACGGAAATCCTGTACCTAGGCGGGCACAGCGACTGCCGGGAATGCCTGGTGCTGTTCGGTACGCTGGCAAAGCACCCCGACACCGTCCGTGCGGTCATGGTTGACAAGGCTGGCAACGCCCTTGCTGAATGGAGCCGCCCTCGGGACCGCTCCCAAGAAACCCTAGACGACGAATTCCAGGAAAAGCTGGACCGAAACGACTCTCTGGAAGGCAAAGACCGCACCTATCGTACCGCCACCAGTCGAAACGACCTGCCCATCGGCGACATCGCAGAATACATTTCGGAACCTGCCCCCATTCTCATTCGGAGTCACCTGTTCAGCATAGCCGCACAGGCTCAAGACCCAGAGGTGCACCTCATATCTGAAGGCATCGCCTACGTAGCCAGCAACGAACCGCTCCCAGCACCGGGATTCACCTGCTACCAAGTCATCGCCCACAGCGAAATCTCTACAGGTGCGGTCCGCGCCATGCTCAAGGAACACGACATCGGAAAGCTGACGCTAAAACTCCGTGGAGTCCACCTGGATCCCGACGCCGAAATCAAGCGCCTAAAACCCAAGGGCAAGAATTCCGCCATTTTATTCTATACCCGCAAGGCTGGGGAAAAGATTGCACTGCTGGGATTTCTATATTAGTGCATTGGTAGAAAAAAAACAAATTGAGGGAAACGAATGAAAAAAATCTGGCTATTTACCTTGTTTACGCTCTATCTTTGCGCTTGCTCTGAAAATTCAAATTCATCGGAATTTCAAGACGAATCAAGTTCCTCATACGACAACTCGGCATTCTGCTACGATGAATATGGCTTTACGAAAAAAAATGGTTGGACTAAAGACATTTCCGACAGTAGTTATATCATTGACTACGTTTGCGACCACATGTCGCAACATATGAGAAATATGTTTTCCTTCTATGCAAGATGCGTATCATCCAGTTACAACAAATCAGAAAACCGCATTGATATGAAGGTCTCCACAGAAAGCGGCTACAAATATATATGGGCAGAACTTGATGGATGTAAATACAAAATCGGAAGCGACGGGGATTTTAAGGCATGGGTAGCGGGATTAAGCGAATGGTCTCTCGATGACTGTCTTTGTTACGAGGAAGATTTCGCAACCTACTACAGAAAGGCATCTCCTAGCCCCGAAGACGGTAGTTCTAGCAGCCATGTTCCCGTTGAAGAAAGTTCTAGTTCCCTTACTCAGCCCCCTCCATCAAGCTCCGGCGGCAGGCTTGTCTGTTACGAATCGGAAACAGAATCCGCATGTATTTACGTGTACGACAGCTCCAGCAGCAATGGTTCTATAAAACCAAGTTCAAGCACTAGCGAAGTAAACACCTCACCCTATACCTATACATACTATGGAACGGGTGACCTACACCAGAGCCGCCAAACTATCAACATCACAAGCGACTGCGTCAATGCCACATGCTTTGAAGATTTCGAAAACTTTGACTTTGAAAACGGCACTATTGGTTCTTACAAGTCAGGACAATCTGCATACGGCGGTAGCGGACGGTCCATCGACATCGGAGACAATCAATACACCGTGCTCCCTTGGCGGCTGGACAAGGAAATTAAGAACGGATCGCTGGATTTTTTCTTCAAGCCAAATGCAGATTTTCTTTCCTCTGGCAATAAAACAACAGCCCTCGCCGGGAACGATGGGGCACGCATGTCCGTATTCATTTATAACGGAGTCCTTTATTTTTACAAAAACATCCCCAACAACCCAATATTCCTTTCAGCCGAAGTTGACCTAAAAAACGAATGGATCCGCATTACCGCCGAATGGAACGAGGCAAACGGCGTTATAGCCCTGTTTTTAAACGGGGAGTTGATAGCCCAAAAAGACACTTACTACGGACACTACGAACCATCTTCTCGCGGAGACTACGACAACGTATTCGTCCTAGGTTACAAGAGTTCCTGCTGCATGGGGTCCATCAGCGACGAAATGTTTGCCCAAGGTTCTTTTGACAACGTGCAAGTAGTCACACACAACATTTTCGAAATAACGGAATAATGGAAAGCGAAAAAAAAGACAACAACTATTTGTTTGATTCCGGGAATCTCTCGGAAGGGGCGCTTGCCAAAAAGCACCGCATCGAAAACGACCCCAGCGCTCGCACGAACATCATGGATTATCTGCCCGGCATGGAGATTATCCAGTCGGACATCGCCGACAAGGTCCTTTCCGAATCCGAAAACTACGATTACAGCAAGTACACCGGCAAAGACGTGAAGCGCGCCCTGGAACACGAACGCTGCACGCTGGAAGACTTCAAGGCGCTCCTTTCTCCGGCGGCCGCACCGTACCTGGAGCAGATGGCTGCGAAGGCAAAAATCGAGACGAGCAAGCACTTCGGCAACAACGTCTACTTTTTCACGCCGCTCTACATCGCGAACTATTGCGAGAACTACTGCGTCTATTGCGGGTTCAACTGCTACAACCATATCAAGCGCATGCAGCTCACCATGGAGCAGATCGAGCACGAGATGAAGGTCATTGCCGACAGCGGCATGGAAGAAATCCTGATTCTCACCGGCGAAAGCCGTGCCAAAAGCAGCGTGGAATACATCGGCGAGGCCTGCAAGCTGGCCCGCAAGTATTTCCGCATGGTAGGCATTGAAGTTTATCCAGTGAATACCGACGAATACCGCTACCTGCACGAATGCGGCGTGGACTACGTGACTGTCTTCCAGGAAACTTACGACAAGGTGCGTTTCGAACAACTTCACCTGATGGGCCACAAGCGCGTATTCCCCTACCGTTTCGATTCTCAGGAACGAGCACTGATGGCCGGCATGCGAGGAGTGGCATTCTCTGCACTTCTTGGACTTTCGGACTTCCGTCGCGATGCGCTTGCCTCGGCACTCCATGTGTATTTCTTACAAAAGAAGTACCCGCATGCCGAGATGAGCTTAAGCTGTCCGAGACTGCGCCCCATCATCAACAACGACAAGATTGACCCGCTGGACGTTCGCGAGAAGGAACTTTGCCAGGTGCTTTGCGCCTACCGTATCTTCCTCCCCTTCGTGGGCATTACGGTCTCGAGCCGCGAAAGCAAGGAATTTAGGAACGGCATCGTGAAAATCTGTGCGACGAAAGTTTCCGCCGGCGTTTCTACGGGCATCGGCGACCACGAGAGCAAGTACAGCGGTCACGATGACGGCGAAGGCGGCGACGAACAGTTCGAGATTAACGATGGCCGCAGTTTTGACGCCATGTACAGCGACATTTCGGGCGAAGGTCTGCAGCCCGTGCTGAACGATTATTTGTACGTGTAGCGGCTAGTACTTGTAGTCAGCACAGCCTTTGTCACCATAGGTCGAAAAGCAGACACCGTGTTCTGTGAGGAGGGCACTGCCTTTTCCGTTGGTAGAGAGCATTACCCCTTTAGCAGGAACCAAAGCCACCTCTACAGAGCGACTATCGGGAGTTCTACCGGTCCACTGAAATCTCATGGTCAAGCGATAATTGGTGTTATTGCCATTCTGTGAGGTTATCCCCGACAAACCAGAGGATTTTCCATTGTTCAACTCTTTACTGATGAACATGGGTTCCTTGGGATAAGTCCGATAATAAGTGTTGCCACCCGATTGATAGGCATGAGCATAATAGGTGTCGCCATCTTTAGTCAAATCCTTTTTGTTGTTTCTTGCATAAAGAATATCCGCGACTCCAACAAATCCGGCATCTTTCAAAGCGTCATACCATGTTCCACTCGTCCCGACCAACTCACTCATCTTCGAGTCTTTGTTGATACTGGGGTGATTGTTTTGCACATTGGTATTCATATCCGGGCGCATTTCTATAACGAACAAATCAACGCCAGCTTCACTTACCAGTTTATTACTCAATGAATCACGGTTCTTACCAGCATCTTTTCCTTTTGTCACAAAATCACTATTGTACAAGGCATCTTCATTTTCCACCAACGCCCTATTCAAAGCGTCTCTCAAATAGAACAACTTCATACGGTCAATATTCTCTCTAGACCGTTCGATTATGCCCATAACATTTGGAACAGCGACAGCAGCAAGCACGCCCATGATCACGATAACTATCATGATCTCAATAAGGGTGAATCCTCTATTTTTATTAAAAATCAACATACTTACCCGATAAACACAGGATAAATATAGGAAAGATTTTTCACCTGGGAGCTAGTACTTGTAGTTAGCGCAACCAATTGGACCATAGGTGGAGAAGCAGACCCCATGGTCCGTGAGAAAAGCGCCACCCGCATTTTTACCGTCACCCATAGTTTTACCATTAGGTATAAAAGCGACTTCTACCGAGCGACTACTTTCATTTCTGCCAGTCCACTGGACATTCATAGTCAAGCGATAATTAGTCCTATTGGAACCTTGTGAAGTTATCCCAAGTAAGCCCGATGACTTTCCATAATTCAGTTCTCTGCTAATGAAAACGGTTGACTTGGGGATTGTCCTCCAATCATTACCATCCGCTATTAATTTGAAAGTACCGTGATCTGTCCCGGTGGTGTCAACATCTTTTGTTATTCTATCTTTGTTTTCTGTCTTTATTCTATATGCCACAATATCGGCAACACCTTCAAAACGAGCTTCGACCAAAGCGTCGTACCAGGCACCACCTTCTCCAATTAAGCTGCTCATATTGATATCATCGTTGGCGACACCATGTTTCGCCTGAATATTAGGAGACACGCCCGGCTTCATTTCATAAACAAACAAAGTAACACCCGTTTCGCTTTTAAGAAGATTCGTCAATTTAGTGCGGTCACCATCTTTACTGGCAGTATTATACAGGGCCTTTTCATCTTCCACCAGCGCCCTGTTCAACGCGTCCCTAAGATAATACAGTTTCATGAGATCAAGATGTTCACGAGCTTTTTCCGCAAGACCAAAAGCACTCGGCATGCCAACCATCGCCAACACACCCATGATTGTAACCACAACCATGACCTCGACAAGGGTAAACCCGCTCTTTTTGTTATTTGTACCCATCAAAGCTACACCTATTTAACACGCAAAAAAACATGCAAAAAACACTCCAGATACGTTTAATATACATAAAATACGTTTTTTTCGCGATTTTTAACAAAAAAATGAGAAAGGCAATTAATCCAAACAGGAATATGCCACACTAGAAATTGAACATTTTTTATCTTTTCTGTATACATGACACCACTTGACACCACCCTCTATTTCATCACCGACAGCACCAGCGTGCCGCCGGAAAGGTTCTTGCCCGTAATTGAAGCCGCCTGCAAGGGCGGAGCCACCATCGTCCAGCTGCGAGAAAAAGACCGAACCACCCGTGAATACATGGACCTGGCTAAGGATGTCCACGAGATTACCGCCCGCTACGGTATCCCGCTGATTATCGACGACCGGGTAGACGTGGCCCTGGCCATCGGTGCCGAAGGTGTTCATGTGGGGCAATCTGACATGCCGGTTAGACTCGCACGTTCCCTCATGGGCAACAGCAAAATCGTGGGTGCCACCACCAAGACCGTTCCCCAGGCTCTAGAGGCTTACGAACAGGGAGCAGATTATTTGGGCTGTGGCGCCATTTACCCTACAACAACCCATGTAAAGACCGTCATCACTCCGGTAGAAACTCTGAAAGATGTGGTGAAGGCCGTACCCATTCCGGTGAACGCCATCGGAGGGCTGAACAAAGACAACATCTTTGTGCTGAAAGGTTCGGGCATCGCCGGCGTTTGCGCAGTCTCTGCCATCATGAAAGCCGCAGACCCAGAAACGGCCGCACGAGAGCTGAAGCAAGCGTTCTTGAACTTGGGTTAAAAACCAAGTACCGCTTCTGAAATTTCGTTGGCCTCGTCGGAGTAATCGTCTACGCGGTCGGGAATGAACTCGCCCCAGCCTTCGCTGACGCCGCAGCCCACGCCAACCTCTACCGTGGACCACTTGAACACGGCGAACACCTTCGGAAACATCTCCAGCAGGCCGTCCAGGATTTCTTCGGGCGGTTCCTCTTCGATTAGCATGTTGCCGTCCATGGCCATAAGCTCCGTCTCGGGCAGTTCCTCGAACCGGCATTCGTATTCATCAGACACGATGGGGTCTACGGAATACCAGTCTCCCGAGTCTTCGCTGGGCAGCTCCGCCTCTGGGAATTTTTCCATGAAGGCCTGCCACAAAAGGGCAAGGTCTGACTCTTCACCTATAAACCGAACCAGTACGCGACAATCCATTTCTCCCTCCTAGCTTAATAGTCAGAATATAAATAAAAAGCAAAGAAAACGATATGCTAGATGGCGGATCAAGTCCGCCATGACGTTTATAACCAAATCCAACAAGGTGAATACTGGAGTCTAAAAAAAGAAAAACCGGTTCCGAAAACGAAACCGGCTTTTCACTGAGCTACGAAGGGCTCGAACCTTCGACCCACGCCTTAAAAGGGCGTTGCTCTACCAACTGAGCTAGTAGCCCGAGCGACCCAAATATAGAAACTTTTGCCCTTTTGTAAAGGCAAATTTTGTAAATTTACCCTATGCTCAAGAGGATAAACTTCCAAGTGGCCGCCTTGCTCCTGCTTGTCGCCACACTGCAAACGCAGGCCTATTTTTCGCAAGGCGATGCGGGCCAGGAAGTTTTCTCCTTCATGTCTACCTTCGACAGCCCCCGAAACGCAGCCCTTGAAAAATCTGCCGCAGCGGCTCCTTCTACCGACCCAAGCATCGCGCAGCTGAACCCGGCCGCCCTTCGCATGCCCGATGGCAAGGAACGTACCGTGGGGATGCATTGGCAGACCGGCGAATTTGCCGAAAACCAGGGTTCCCTGTACTACACTCGGAATTTTAACCGGTTCCTGTACCAGATTTCATACAACTGGCTGGATTACGGAACCATCGAAGGCTACGACGAATACGGCAATGAAACCGGCAAGGACTACAATCCCCTAAGCCAGCTAGTTACGGCCACCGTAGCGTTCCCCATGAAGCATTTCCAGTTCGGCGCCACCCTGAAGTTCGCCAGCGATAGGCTTGCCGACGAAAAGGGTGACCGTACGGCCTTCGGAGCCGCCTTTGACTGGGGTATAGCATGGCAATCCGACAACAAGTTCTGGGGACTGGCACTTGTAGCTCGGGATTTTGGCGGGCTCCTCAGAGACTACGTAGACGATGGCGAAGACGAATACTACCCCATGGCCCAGATGTTTGCCCTTTCCGGATTCATGCGGTTGAAAAGCATCCCGAGACTGACCCTTATGGGCGAGACGAACTTTCCCCGCTATGCGGAACCCCGCCTAAACATCGGTGCCGAATACCTGCTGGGCAAATATTTTGCCATACGGGGTGGCTTTACCAGAACCTGGCTCGACCTAAAGCGCGACGTGCTAGA
>CAMHOW010000050.1 GCA_946186895.1 uncultured Fibrobacter sp. | reverse complement strand
CGGAGGTAGTCGGCGTGCTTCTTGAGCACGGCCGGGTATTCGTTCACGTCGGCGGTGATGAGGTGGTTCTTCATGCCGAGGTGCTTGAACCAGAACAGCGAAAGCTGGTTGAGGATTTTGCCCTTACCAGGGATCGGGGTGGGGAGCACCACGTCAAAAGCGGAAAGACGGTCGCTGGCGACCATCAGGAAGCTGTCGCCCAGGTCGTACATGTCGCGTACTTTACCCTGGTGGAACAGCGGAACTTCGGTAATGGGAGTATCAAATTTTAAGCTCATAGTGGCCCTAAATATAGTAAATAGTGGTTAGTGGCTTTGCCCCTAAAACCCCAGAACGTTCCGACATGCCATCTGGAAAGAAAAAGCGTGCCCGCAACCACGGACACGCTGGATGAAATTTCGCAAGGAATCGTTAGAAACGCAATCTTAGTCCTTGAGACAGCGGACCGAGTTTGCGAGGTCATCTGAGATTTCATCGGTATTTATCACGACATCAAGTTCGGTCAGGTTGAAGAAGTAGGCTTCTTTATCGCCATACTTTGTTGAAGTCCAGTATTTGGCCATGTCGTCGCTATAGACTACCGTTTTGCCATAGGCGATTCTGTCACCTACAGCAATTCCGTTGAAGCCATAGGAGTTGGTTCCATTATCTTCTTCGTCCCAACCAGTTGTGGCCCTGAGCTTTTTACCGGCAGAAATGTTGTCGCCGCCGATGGATGCGAGAAGGGTCCGGACTTCTTTATCGGAGGGCAGGTGCCAACCTTCGGGGCATGCTACACTGGCGGCGGTCCAAGTGTATAGGCGCCCATACTTATCGCAGTTTTCAGGTTCATCGTCACGGCAGTAGGACTTGCCGTCTTCATCCTTGGGTTCAAAGTTCAGGTTTTCGGCAAACCATTCCTGTTCACCGATAGTTACGGTCTTGTATTCATGATCGTCACGGGAGTCCGTGAATGAACCATACTTGCAGTTGTCCGTTCCGTTAACATTGCAGGGGTCTACTGCTTTAGTCGTGTTGCTACCGGAGGAATTCGAAGAACCAATATCGTCACCAGAAGGCGTCTTGCCACCGTTGTCGTTGGAGGAATTCGAAGAACCAATATCGTCGCCAGAAGGGGTCTTTCCGCCATTGTCATTGGATGGATCATCGGAATCGCCAGACTTGCCGGAATCTTTTCCGTCGTCTTTTACCCATTCTCCGGACTTGCAGGTGTAGGTGGCGTTGTCGTCTTTCACGAACCCGACGTTGCCTTCGGCGGTCTTTGCGCAAATCCCCAAATCATCGAAGGTCTGGACTTCGAAGTCGGGTGTGACGGTCTTGCTGTCAGTGCCGCTGGAGCTGTCGTCGCCGCAGGCAACGAGACTCATCAGGAGGGCAGTGGAAACGACGGAAATGCCGGCGTAGAGACTCTTTTTCATGGTGTTTCTCCTTGATTAAGTATACCTTAATGTAATCTAAGAAAAAAAATGGCTGATTTATCATTTTTTTTGAAAAAATTTGTGCGGAATATCTAAATTTGCCATTTATCGGTACCATTTTAGGGTAATTCATGAAATTTGCCGTTCCCTTTTTGTTTATGTTGAGCCTTGCGGTAAGCGTTTTTGCCGCACCGCCCCAGGGTAGTTCCGGGAACGTCTCCATATCCTCTACCGAGCGAATGCTTATCCAGATGCTCCTGAGCGACGAAAGCTTTGGCCCTACCTTCATGGAAAGGTGTACCGCCGAGGCGGATAGCCTGCTGGGAACGAAACAGTCGAAAGAAACCTGTGTCTGTGCGTTCAATCATCTGGTCAGGAATGATACCTTGCTCTACCTCTTGATGAAATCCATGGATGCTAACGGCGAAATCAAGGATTTCGGCCCTCTGGGCATGCGGCTCCTTTCGCCATGCCTCCCACCGGAATTTACTCCCGAGATGGAAAAGTCCATCGAGGACGAATGCCTCCGGGTGGTCCGCGGCGGAAACAAGTCCCGCTGCAAGTGCGCCTACAAGCATATCAAAAAGAATTACACGGTAAAGTCCCTGCTAGAAGAGATTTCCCTGGATAGGGAAAAGCTCCGGCTGAAGCTGGTTGGCCTTGTCGGAAGGTGCGTTGTCCCCTAAGGAATAAAAATGTTTGAGTCCCTGTTCCAGAAATACCCGTTCTTCCGCGCTGTCCCCTGCATTCTCTGCATGGCGATTATTTTTAAGCTGTCTTCGCTGACCAACGAACAGCTAGAAGACTTTCCCCAGATTTGGGATAAACTGGCTCACTTTCTGGAATACGCCACCCTTGCTGGCTGCTATGCCATGATCTGGACGCGAAACGAGTGGTCTAAGCGGCAGTGGCTGCGGGTGCTGATTGTAGGGGTACTTGCTCTAGCTTACGGCTGTACCGATGAATACCATCAGAGTTTTGTAGAAGGTCGCGACTGCAGCGCCTTAGACTTGGTAGCAGATTTGACCGGTGGTTTGTTTGGGGGTGTGGTGTATGCGGTCATTACGCGGATTTTGAACCGCTTTGACCCGGTTACCCCTCAAAATCCCCAAGCGTAATTGTCATTGCGAGGGGTGTCAAGCCCCGTGGCAATCTCTATTCAAATTCGCCGAGTAATATTATCTCTCGGTGAAGCTTGATCCCGAACTTCTCGGCGACTTTACTTTGTACGTACTCACTAAGGCTCTTGATGTCTTGGGCGGTGGCGTTATTGGCATTTACGATGAAGTTTGCGTGTAACGTGCTGACCTCTGCGCCGCCTATGCGGTAGCCTTTGAGGCCGGCTTGCTCGATGTAGTAGCCGGGGGCGACCTGTGCGGGCGTGGCGGCGGCACCAGCATCTAGCCGCTTGAAGGTAGAACCTGCGTTGGGCATGTTAAGGGGTTGTGTTGCCTTGCGCTTGGCCATACATTCGGCCAGTTCGGCTTCAAGGTCGGTCGCGGTTAATCCCAGCGAACTTGCGTCTTGCAGTTGGAATGTGGCTGCGAGAATTATTTCGCTGGCTTTGTCATTCCCGGCGCACTTTGAGAAAATACTTTGTCTGTACCCGAAGCCGCACTGGGCTGTGGTCAGCTCGCGGATATTCCCGTCGCTGTCTAGCGTGGTAACGGTGGTGCAGCAGCCTCCGACTTCTTGGCCGTAGGCGCCGGCGTTCATGTATATGGCCCCGCCCATGGTTCCAGGGATTCCCGCTAGCTTGTGTATGCCGGCGTAGCCCTGCTTTAGGGTGTGACGGGCGAATCTGCCTAGGGGCGTTGCCGCTCCGACCTTAAACTTGCCGCCCCCCAGGTCTACAATTTCTGAAAATTCTCCGGCAAGGGAGATGACCACGCCCTCGTAACCCTTGTCCGAAACCAGGAGGTTTGTGCCATTTCCCAAGATGAAATAGGGGAGTCCCTTTTCCCGAGCCAGGGAAAGGGCGCTTTTCAGGTCGTCTTTGCTCTCGGCCTTGACAAAAAAACGGGCCGGACCGCCTACCTTGAAGGAGGTGTGCGCTCTCATCGGCTCGTTTTCTAGGACTTGCATACTCAATGTAATTTAGCAAATTCATCTCTTTTTTACAATCTTCTTGACTTTTCTCCAAAAAGATTGTATATTAATAAAAGACATCGGAGAACACGCACCGGCTGGTGATGCCGGATCGCTGGGAGGTTACCGATGTTTTTTTGTTTATTCATACTTCGCTGATGTTTCGATTCTTCAAGAAGTTGATAGTGTCGTCATACTTTGAAGGATGTACGGGTGTAGCATGAAATCCCTTTTTGGCGTATCTAATGGACATTACATCTGTTCTTACGAGTTTTTTACTTCCTGCATAGCCAATCTCGTTTTCACACCTTACAATTTCTTCCTTGACAACCCCCGCTTTGTTAAAGACAACTAAACCTGTTCCAAATGCCTGTTTTACCAGATTGTAGACATCTATATCGTAATCAAAATAGGCTGCTCCGGCAAAACCCTTTTCTTTTGACACTCTGTCGTAATTTTCATAGGTCTTTGTGCCAACGATATGTTTTTTCTGGCATTCTATGTTTATTTGTCGAGACACGTTTTCTGCTAAAAAAGCCGGCCATAGTACATTCAGTTCATACTCGCTATAGACGCCACACCGTTTAGCGAGGTGTAGTTTTTCTTCTTCTGACAGTATTTTCTTGGACCTGGTGCCCAAGTGCCCTTTGTTCATAAGCCAAGATGTTTATGTGGATATGAAAAAGGGTCTAGGTTTCTAAACCGGCAAAATCCCTGCTTTGCGCCAGGACGGCCCTCAATATACAAAAATTACTATAATTCCAACAGATGACCGACGAAGAGTTGAAACAGTTCAAGGACGCCTTGTCTATCACGGCGGTAGCCCGTTCCCTAGGCATAGATGTTGTCCGGGGCAAGTGCCGCTGTGCCTTTCCGAGTCGCCATGCCCATGGCGACAGGACTCCGTCGGTCTCCATCTCCGAAGAGAAAGGCTATTTCCGCTGCTGGGTCTGCGACGACGTCCGAGGCGACGTGATTTCCCTGGTGCAACGGTACAAGGGGTGCTCCTTTGTGGAGGCGCTGAACTACCTTCGCGAAACCTTTCCGTTCCTGGCTCCCGCGCGAAAGTCTTCTGTTGGCCCCTATCATAACGCAGCCGCTCAGACCCCTCAGGAGATCTACGTCACAGAGCCCATGCCCATGCCGGAGCCCGACACCACCGAGGAGCTGGTTAGCGAAGACGAACGCAAAAAGATCATTTTGAATTTTTTGAAGATGCTCTCGCCGGTAGACGGCACCCAGGCCGCCGCCTGGCTCATGGGGCGCCGCATCTTCAAGCCCGTGTGGGACAAGATGCTCCTTAGGACCATCAAAGATTACGGCCTGTTGAACAACACCCTCAAGGACACATACAGCATGGAAGTCTTGCAGTACGTGGGCCTGTTCAACGAGAAGGGGAACCTGAAGTTCTACAAGCATCCGCTGATATTCCCGTACCTAGACACCCAGCGCAGGGCTTTCTATTTCCAGTCCCGGGCGCTGGAAAGTTCCGTGATTCCCAAAGAAATGAACCTGCGGGGCACGGTGCCCTACCCGTACAACATGTCGGCTCTAGACGAAAAACCCGGTTGGGTTTACCTATGCGAAGGCGTGGTGGACACGCTTACCTTTTTAGGCCAGAAAATCGATGCGGTAGGCATACCCGGCGTACGTTCTTTTAAGGTGGAATGGCTACCTTTATTCAAGAACAAGAATGTGGTGCTGTGCATGGACAAGGATAACGCTGGCCGTGAGGCCACCAAGTACCTGCAAGAGGTATTCGGCAACGCAGGTATCCGTACGGTGGTGCTAGGCGAGGGAATGGAGCATTTGGATTCTTCTATGAAAGAAGGCGAAGACGTGAACGACTGGTTTGGTGGAAAGCACTGACAAAAGCTATATATTGGTGCGGTTGATTTATGAAAAAATTTAAGGACATCATCGAGAAAATCAGGGGCAACCTGGTTTTCAAGATTTTCAAGGGACTTTACGGGTTTATCAATTTCCTGCTGCGCTGCGCTCTATTGATCCTCATCATCTATTCGGCGGTGTTCAGCATCGTGGCCTCTGTGGCTCTTTACAAGGCCTTTATCTATGGCTATAACCTATACGATGGCGTGGTGTCCCTGAAAGATACCCAACCCGAGATGAGCCGCTATATGCAGGCCCTGGTGGATTCCAATCCGGCGGTGCAAATCAAGCACAAGTACGTGCCGCTGGATTCCATAAGCCCCTACCTGCAGAAGGCGGTTATCGCAAGCGAAGACGCGGGTTTCTATTTCCATCCGGGCTTTGACGTGAACGCCATTGCCGAGGCCCTGAACGCAAACAAGATGTCGGGCAAGACCAAGTTCGGTGGGTCTACCATCACCCAGCAGCTAGCCAAGAACCTTTTCTTGAGCGGGGAACGCTCTTGGGAGCGCAAGTTCAAGGAGCTGGCCTACGCCCTGTTGATGGAACACGAGCTTGGCAAGGACCGCATTTTGGAACTGTACCTGAATTACGCCCAGTGGGGCAAGGATATTTTCGGCTGTCAGGCGGCCTGTTCCACCTACTACAAGAAGAGCTGCAGCAAGCTCAGCGTGGATCAGGCCATCAACCTGGCCGCCATGCTGGCAAGTCCGGGCAAGCACCACCCCAACATGCGCGAGAGCCAGTTCATGGCCAAGCGCCGGGCGGTTATCTACCAGAACATGTTCCCCAAGAAGGACAGCCTGCTGGTGGATTCCCTTAGGCAGCTGATGGCGCCGCCAGCTGCTGCCCCTGCGGCTCCCGTTGCGGAGCCTGCTGCGGCTGCTCCTGCGCCGGCGGCATCAGGTGCCGAGACTTCAGCTCCTGAGAACCCGGAGTAGTTCTTCTTTTTCTACAAGACCGTTTTGTACATGCCGGCGGGCGTATTCTTGCAGGGTGCCGTCGACGTAGGTTCCATCGGGTCGCAACAGCTCTAGCGTGGCAATACGGCCGCCGGACTTTTTACGCAGGAGCCTTTGGGCGACGACACCCAGCAGGGAATCTTGCAACGAGCCTTTGGTGATTCCTAGGTCTTGGAGTCGCGCAAAGGCCCCCATTGCGTTGTTGGTATGTAATGTGGCGAGCACTAGGTGGCCTGTCTGGGCGGCGCGGAGCGCAATGCGGGCCGTTTCTTCGTCTCGGATTTCGCCAACCAGAATCACGTCGGGGTCTTGCCGCAGTATGGAGCGGAGCGCCGCGGCAAAGGTAAACCCGCATTTTTCGTTGACTTGTACCTGGTTTGCTCCGGCTAGGCTGTATTCCACCGGGTCTTCGATGGTAGTCACATTGATCTTTTTGCCGATGATTTCTCGCAGGCCAGCATAAAGTGTGGTGGTCTTGCCGCTGCCGGTGGGGCCTGTTATCAGGAACAGCCCTTGGGGCATGGCGAAGATCCGCCGGAGTTCCGCGAGAACCTTTGGGCTGAACTGCAAACTCTCTAGAGTGCCGCCCTCGTCTTTGGCGGGCAAGAGCCGTAGTACGCAGGTCTCGCCAAACTGTACCGGCAGGGTGCTGAGCCTTATGCGCACCGTTCCCGCCACACTCTGGAACTTGAAACTTCCGTCGTGGGGAATTCTCTTGTCTGTAATGTCTACTTGGGCGAGGAGCTTCAGGCGTACAAGTATCGGGTCTTTTAGCCAGCCGGGCAGGCTTCTGTGAAGCTGCAGCAGGCCGTCAATGCGGAACCGCACCTTCAGTTCTTTTTCGGTTGGTTCAAGGTGGATGTCGCTTGCTTTCTGCTCAAGGGCCTTGTCGATCAGGCTGTCTACCAGGTTTATTACGGGTTCTGATTCCCAGGAGTTGGCCTTGCCCTCTTGTAAGGATTCTGCCTGGTCGGCAAAGCTTGCCCGTATAGTCCGGAATACCTCTGCCTCGGTCATGGGGCAGGGGATGATAGGGCCGTTCAGTGTAAACCGCAGACGCTCAAGGAGCATCTCGTCGTAAGGGTTAGCCATGCCAAGGTACAGGGCGGCAGGGTCGCCCCCTTCGGGAGTGGCAAGGGGAATGGTCAGGTGTGCCTTGCACCAGGCGTTGCTAAAATTCATGGTGCGGAAAATACAAAACACTAGCTCTGAAAAACCAATGTTTTTACGTCATGGCGGTTCCGGGTCAAGCCCGGAATGACGTCCAATCCGCCATCTAGAATCTAGATTCCGGCTCGGAGGCCGGAATGACGTAGGAAAGTGAGGCCGGAATGACGTTTAATCCAGTCGTCATGGCGGACTTGATCCGCCATCTAGATTCCGGGTCAAGCCCGGAATGACGAAGGTATGTAAGGCCGGAATGACGAAGGAGGGTTATGCTAGATTCCGGGTCGAGCCCGGAATGACGTAGGAAGGGGAGGCCGGAATGACGTTTAATACAATCGTCATGGCGGCCTTGAGCCGCCATCTAGCCTTTTAATTAATAGGATTATATTCCATTACTTGAGGAATGAGATTGTCCCATGTAGGGTTCTTCTTCATTATAAGAGCATTTTTCCATACTCTTTCCCAATTCTTCAATTGTTTTTCACGAGAGATGGCATCTCTTATATCTGTATAAACTTCGTAATAAACCAACTTATGAACTTTATACTTGCCTGTGAACCCTTTATTTGTATCAGATAAATGGAATTCCATTCTTTGTTTAAGATCTGCTGTTACACCGACATACATAATGCTGTCCTTTGAATTAGTCATTATGTATACATAGCTCTTTTTCTGTGTGATATTCATGTGTAATAATATAAATACAAAGGCATGACAAATTATGTCGTTATGCTAGATTCCGTGTCCCCGGATCGAGTCCGGGGCAGGCTCTACCCGGAATGACGTTTAATACAATCGTCATGGCGGACTTGATCCGCCATCTAGAATCTAGATTCCGGGTCGAGCCCGGAATGACGCAGGAGGGGGAGGCCGGAATGACGAAGGCGGTTATGCTAGATTCCGGCTCGGGGGCCGGAATGACGTTTAATACAATCGTCATGGCGGACTTGATCCGCCATCTAGAATCTAGATTCCGGGTCGAGCCCGGAATGACGCAGGAGGGGGAGGCCGGAATGACGAAGGCGGTTATGCTAGATTCCGGCTCGGGGGCCGGAATGACGCAGGTATGTAAGGCCGGAATGACGAAGGAGGGTTATGCTAGATTCCGGGTCAAGCCCGGAATGACGCAAGAGGGGGAGCCCGGAATGACGATGAAAAAAAGTCCGGCGTGGGGCCGGACTTTTTATAGCTTCAATTAAGCGTTAAGCTTTTGCCTTGTTGAATTTGCCTTTCAGGTTGCTGGCCTTTTTCTTCGCCTTGTGGAACAGGGCGTTGGGCAGCCAGAAGAAGGTAGGCACCAGGTACATGGTAAGGATAGCGGACACGATCAGGCCGCCCACGGCAGCGATACCCATAGGCTGGGTCATGGCGGCCACGTTACCGCCCAAGGCCATGGCCAAGGGCATCTGGGCCACCACAGAAGCGAAGGTAGCCAGGGCGATGGGCTGGAACTTGGTCTTGCCCGCCGTCATAATGGCGGAGCGCCGTCCCATAGAACCGCTTCGGAGTAGCCTGTTGGCTTCGTCAAGCAATAGAATAGCGTTGTTCACCACCACACCGATAAGCATCACGATAGCCATGAGGGCGATCATGGAAAGAGCCTTGCCGGTGAATATCAGGGCCAGGAACACGCCGATGGCGCCCATAGGAATGGTGGTCATGATGATAAAGGGCTGTGCAAAGCTTTCCAGCAGGGCCACCAGCAAGATATAGGTGAGCAAGATGGCCATGATAATGGCGGTCTTGAATTCGTTCACCATGTCTTCTTGCATGTCGGCCTGGGCACCGAAACTGAAGGAAATACCCTCGGGGAGTTCGTCCTTCATGCTGGCGGTAAGCTTATTCAGGTTGCCCATGACCTCACCGGTGGTGTGGCCAGGCAACAGGTTCATGGAAACGTCCACGCGGGTCATCTTGCGCTTACGGTCAATACGGGTGGGGCCTGCACCGTCTTCGATGTAGAACAGGTCGCGGGCGGCCACATAGCCCTTGGGGGTCTTCATGGGCAGGTCTTCGATGTCGGCATGGCTCTTGCGGTTCTTCTCCTGCATGCGCACATACACGTCGTATTCTTCACCGTCTTCGGTGTACTGACCCGCTTCATAACCGCTCACGGCGATGTAGTTGTAGGTGGCAAGGGACTGCAGGGTCACGCCGTAGTCGGCCAGGGCCTGCCTGTTGGGAACCAGACGGATTTCGGGCTTACCCGCCTCGTAGCTGGTCTTTACGTCCACTACGCCGGCAATGGTTTCCTTGACCCGGTCCATAATGAGTTCAGAGGCCTTGATTACGGAGTCTTTCTTGAGGCCGTTGATTTCCAGCACCACGTCGCCTGCACTGTTGTTGTTCATTTCGGAGGCGGAGGTGGACTTGATGGCGATATAGGCGTCGGGGATGTCGGCCAGGTAGGGGCGCAGGGAGTCCACGATCTGGTCGGTACTCCTGGTACGGCCTTCCCAGTCCTTCAACAGCTTGATACGCATGGTAGCCTGGTTCACCGTAGCAAAACCGTTGGAACCACCCACGTTCACGCTGTAATGGACAATTTCGGGAACATCCTTGACCCGGTCCTCAATAATTTTCGCGATACTGTCGGTGGTTTCCACGTTGGTGCCCACGGGCATTTCCAGCTTGATGCTGATCATGCCCTGGTCCTGCTTAGGCATGATTTCCACCGTCATGTGGTTGGCGGCCATATAGCCCACGAAAAGGAGCATAGCGATCAGGGCGACCACCTGGAACAGCACTCCCGGAATGGAAAGGCAGAACGACAGGGTTTTCAGATACACAAAGCGGATGCCGTTGAGGGCAGTGGGGAACAGCCCGAGAATGCGTCCCACCACGGAGGGCTTTTCTTCGATAATGTTTCCGTTCTCGTCTTTCTTTTTGCCCTTGAACAGGTAGGCCGCCAAAAGCGGGGTCAAGGTAAAGGTGGCGAGCAGGGACACCAGGGTGGCAAACACCATGGTAAGACCGAAGGTACGGAAGAAGATACCGGCGATGGATTTCATGAAGGCGATAGGCACGAACACGCACACGTTGGTAAGCGTAGATGCCATGATAGCCACCATGATTTCGGAGGTTCCCTTGTAGGCAGCCTCTTTCGGATCCAGGCCTTCGTTCAGTTTCACGTTGATATTTTCAAGCACCACGATGGCGTTGGTCACCAGCAAGCCCACCGACGACGACAATGCCATTAGGGACATCATGTTGATGCCGAATCCAGCAAAGTACATCAGGGTAAAGGCACCGATTACGGAGGTCGGCATGGTGAGGGCCGCAATGAACATGGTGGAGAACTTGCCGAGGAACAAGAGCAAGAGTCCTGCGGTAAGCACGATAGCGATAATCACGTTCTGGATCACGTTGTCGATGGATTCGTTCACCGCTTCGGACTTGTCGTACACCAGGTGAAGTTCGAAACCTTCGGGAAGGCTCTTGTTGACGGCGTTCATGCGCTTGATAACGCCCTTGGAAACGTCCACCACGTTGGCGTCGGAACGCTTCTTGATATCCAGGGAGATAGAACTTGTGCCGTTGAAACGGGAAATGGATGAAATGGTCTCGATGGTGTCCTTGACTTTTGCAACCTCGGAGAGCTTGATAACGCCGTTGGCCGTGGGAATATCCATGTTGCGCATTTCGTCCAGGTTACGGAACTTGCCTGCCGTACGCACAGATGTGTTCTTGTGCTTGCCGATGACTTCGCCCACGGGGTAGTTCAGGTTGGACTGGCCGTACAGACCCATGATGGTGGCAATGTCGATGCCGCGGTCCTTCATCTTGTCCTTGTCAAGTTCGATAGAAATCTGGCGGGTAGTACCACCGAATACATCCACGCTGGCCACACCCGAGACGGAGGTGAACAGGGGCTCGATTTCGTCTTCCACCATCTGGCGGAGTTCCGTGGAGTTCAACGGACCCGTAAAGGAAATAGCCATGATGGCTGCACCGTTGATGTCCACCTTGGAAATGATAGGGGGTTCCACGGCGTCGGGGAAATCAGCTGCCGCAAGTTCCACCTTGGAACGCACGTCGTTTGCCGCCACATCTACGTTGACGCCCATGTTGAACATGGCGACGATAATGCCGTAGTTCTCGAGGCAGATGGACTGCACGTAGTCGATACCGTCCACCAGTTCCACCTGTTCTTCGACAGGCTTGATAACGGTGGTCTCGATTTCTTCGGGACTAGCACCTGCGTAAATCATGGTCGCCGTCACCACCGGAACTTCGAATTTCGGCATCAGGTCCACGACCATCATGGTGTAGGTGTACAGACCGAAAACCACCACGGTCAAGATGACCATGAGCATGGTAATCGGTTTATAAATACTGGCCTTGATCATTCAGCGTATCTCCAGTAAAATTATTTGACGATGTTGACCTTGTCGCCGTCGTTCATTTTGGACATGCCTTCCACCATGACGGTCTCGCCGCCCTTGAGGCCTTCGGCAATCTGCACCTGGTCCTTGGTCTGGATGCCGACCTTCACGATTTTGCGGCGGGCGTTGCCCTCTTTATCCACGGTCCACACCATGTTGAGGCCGTTCTTGTAGATAACGGCTTCGGCGGGCACTACCACGCCGTTCACCTGCTTGGCTTCCAGTTCGGCGGTCATGTACATGCCGGGGAGCAGCTTCTTGCTGCTGTTGTCAAACGTCACTTCTACGGGGAAGAACCTGGTCACAGGGTTTGCGGCCAGGGGAATCAGGGTGACCTTACCCTTCATCTTCTTGCCGGCCACCTCGACGGTAGCGGCGGCACCCATCTTGAACTGCGAGATATCCTTGCTGGTCACGTTCAGCTTCAAGATGACCTTGTCCAGCTTGGCGATGGTGCAGAGCGTTGCGCCAACACCGGGGGTCTGGCCTTCTTGGAAGTTCAGCTCGGTAACAACGCCTGCGGCCGGTGCCAGAATCTTGGTGGCGCGACGGGCGGTTTCCAGGTTCATCTTGGCAATCTTCAGCTGCATCTCGGCCTGGTCCAGGTCCTGCTGGCTAAGACCACCCTTGGCGTGTACTTCGCGCAGACGCTGGGTGGATTTTTCGAGCAGGGCCACTTGTTCCTGCACCTGTTCGTACTGGGTGTTGTCGCCGGTAAAGATGTATTCGGCTAGCACCTGGTCCTTTTGGACGGTAGAGCCTACCTGCACGTAGATTTTTGCCAGGGGGTCGCCCATCTTGGAGATGGCGTTAGCCTGCTGCATGCCCTCGATGGTACCGCTGAATTCGCGGATGTCCTTGAGGGAGGATTTCTTGGCCTTGGCCACGCGGGCGGGCTTGCCCTTTTCCTTCTGGATTTCTTCGATGGTGGAAGGTGCCACTGTGGCACTATCCTTGGCGTCTTTGCCCTTGCAACCGACAAGGACAAATGTTAGGGCAGAAAGGGTGATAATGTACTTTTTGATGCTGTTCATAATCTTGTCCTATTGATATTCTCCGGTGGCCTGCAAAAGGGCGTTATAGGCGTTGTTCCAGTTGAGCACGGCTTCCATGTACTTGAGCTTGGTGCTGCGCAGCGTCATGGAGGCGTCTAGGTAGTCTAGCTGGGTAGACTTACCCACCTTGTAAGAGGCCTCGGTCAAATCGTAGTTGCGGGTGGCCAGGTCTACCTGGCGCTTCTGAAGCTCCAGCTGGCGTACCGCGTCTTCAAGGGTGTTGGCGCAAGATTCAATCTGCATGCGGAATCCGCGTTCGGCGGTTTCTTTCTGGATCTGGGTGTCGCGTAGTTTCGATTTCGCCTGGACCACGGCTTCCTTGGTTTTCATGCCGTTGAACAGGTTCATGGTCAGGTTCAGGCCCACGTACTTGTTGATGTTCTTGTCCCAGTCGGGGGCGTCCCACTGCTGGATCTCGTTCTTGTTGTTGCTGTACTTGAGACCGCCTACCAGCACGATAGTGGGCTTGTAGCCGCCCTCTTCGATTTCGATGTTCTTCTGGAGCATGTCTTCGGACTGGTCGAGCATTACCAGTTCCTTGCGGCGCTTCTTGACGTTGGCCATGGCGGTGTCGGGGTAGGGCAGGTTGGAGTTCGGGTCACGGAGTTCCCCCTTGAACTGCACGTCGGCTTCCCAGTCCATGCCCATGGTGTTCAGCAGGGCGTTACGGGCGAGAATCTGGCTCTTCTTTGTCTTTTCCAGTTCGGACTTGAGCTGGTCTAGCTGGAGCTGGGCGCGAATCTGGTCCAGTTCAGAGGCCAGGCCGCTTGCAACGGCTCCATCTACGTAGTCGATATGCTGCTGCGTCTGGGCGATGCTCGCTTCGAGAATCGCCACGGCGGAATCCAGGTAAATCAGCTGGTCAAAGGCGGTCTCTACATTGTACTTGACGGTGGACTTCACGTTTTCCAGGTTCACTTCTTTCAAGCGCCTGTAAATCTTGGCAATATCGATGCCGGTTCCCACCTTGCCCTGGGCGTACAAAATCTGGGTGGCGGTGAGGCCCACGCTGGATTGCCAACGGTAACCCTGGGATTTCATGCCGTAGATCAGGCCGTCCACGGCGGGGGCCATAACCTGTTGGTCATATTCGGGTGCGTCCATCTGCTTGGCCGCGTTGGCCAGGTCGTGGCTGTTCTTGACATCGTCTAGCCCGAAAATACGCGTAATGCCTGCGCTCAGGTCGATAGAGGGCATGGCGTTTCCGTAACCGGCGTCCACCTGGGAATTGGCGCTGACCAGCTCCTCTTCGGCGGTCTTGATGGTCGTGGACTTTTCCATGGCGATCCGGAGCGCGTCTTCGCGGGTATAGGCCTGGCCGGCAAGGGCGGGCAGGGACATGAGCGATAGCGCCAAAGCCACGGAAGGTAGGATAGCAAATTGCCTTGACATTCGTTCTCCAATTTGTAATATGGGCCAAATTTAGCAAAAAAGCCCCCTTTTATATAGGGAGCTCCGTTTATTTGTGGATAAAATGCCCTTTATAGCGGATAAAAGGCACAGCCTGCCGACACTACATTAGGCCGGGGATTTTCATGCCGCCGGTGACGCCGCTGATGCTTTCTTGGGTGGCGTCGTCCTTCTTCTTGACTGCCGCGTTGATGGCCGCCATAATCAGGTCTTCCAGGGCTTCCACGTCGTCTTTGTCGACAGCGTCGGGGTTGATCTTGATCATGGTGAGGACCCCGCGACCGTTCATGGCGACTTTCACCATGCCACCGCCCGCTTCGGCATCGAAACTCTGGGCTTTCAGGTCGCTTTGTGCCTTCAGCATCTTGCTCTGCATCTTCTGAAGGTCCTTCAGCATTTTACTCATGTCCATGGAATGAACTCCTTTTAGTTGTCGTTGTCTTCTTCTAGGTCGTCTTGGGCCATATTGGCCGTTTCTTTTTTCAACGCTACAGAATATACCAATTCTGCGGCGAACATTGTTTCCAAGTCCTTCAAAATGGGTTCCCTGTCCTTGTCTAGCTCGTAGGGGCTCTTTTTGGCGTTTTCTAGCTTGATCCGCTCGGATTCCGTGTAGGCGCGGGTCTTGACCGAAAGGGAAACCTTGGTCTGGAGCTTGTCTTCGAGCAGGTTCTGCAGGCGGGTCATGAACTCCGGGTGTTCCTGTAGTTGCTGGAAGTTCCAAGAGTCATTTTTTGACGTTTCGCCTACGAAGGTGAGGGCGATGGGGAAGGGGTTCTCGTGTATGTCGCCGGTCTCTAAGACCGTGCCCGCCATGGCGGCCGAAAAGTACAGGTCGCCGTCGTCGGCAAAGCTTGCGCAGATAGAGGGCCAGGCGGCCGCGATCTCGTAGCGGGTATAGGTGGCACCGCCCTCGGAACCCTGGTAGTTCTCGAAGGGGTCGCTGTAGGGGGTGGGGGCCGGTTCGGCCTCTAGGGCCTGGGCGACTTCAGCTACTTTTTTTTTTACCGCCTCGTCGGCGGCGGATTTGGGGTCGTTGATGGCGGCCAGCGCCCGCTTTAGGTCGGTGAGCCGGTCGAGCCATGCCATTCGGGCAAAGGTGGTTTCTACCACGAGCCTCGGGTTGGTGCTGTAGCGCAGGTTCGCCTGCAGGTCGATGAGCATTTTGCTCAGGCGCAGCAGGTCGCCGTTGCCGATTCCCTGGCCCGCACTCTTGTATTTGTTGAAAAGCTCTTCTGTGACGTTCAGCTCGTCGGCGGTAAAGGCGTCTAGGCGGCTGTAGATCATGTTCCGCAGGAACTTGCCGAAACCGTCCAGCAGGGGGGCGAACTCGATGCCGATCTTGACGGCGTCGTCTACCATCTTGAAGCAGCCCTTCAGGTCGTGGGTCTCGATGGCCTGGATCAGGGAGAAGAACAGCTCCACCGGCGGGATTCCGAGGATAGAACGCACTGACTCGGCGGTCATGTCGCTGCCGGTAAAGGCGTAGGCCTGGTCAAAATAGGTGAGGCCGTCGCGCATAGAGCCGTCGGCCTTTTCGGCAAAGATGTCCAGGGCCTCGTCGGAGGCGTTGATGTTCTCTTGCTCGCAAATGTAACGGAGGCGGCTACGGATCTGGTCCATGGTGAGCCGCTTGAAGTCGAAACGCTGCACACGGCTGAGGATAGTCTGGGGAACCTTGTTCACCTCGGTGGTGGCGAAGATGAAGATCACGTGCGGAGGCGGCTCTTCTAGGGTCTTGAGCAGGGCGTTGAAGGCGCCTGTAGAGAGCATGTGGACTTCGTCGATGATAAAGACCTTGTACTTGCCGATGACCGGGGGGTACTGCACCCGCTCGATAACGTCGCGGATGTTCTCGACGCCGGTATTGGAGGCGGCGTCTATCTCGTAGACGTCCATGGGGTTGCCGCTGGCGATATCCTTACAGCTGTCGCACTCGCCACAGGGGTGCAGCGGGTCGCCGCCCTTGCAGTTCAGGGTGCGGGCGAGGATTCTGGCACTGGTGGTCTTGCCGACTCCGCGGGTACCGGTAAAGAGGAAGGCATGGTGCAGGCGGCCGCCCTCGATTGCGTTCTGGAGGGTTTTTGCGATATGTTCCTGTCCGACCATGTCGGAGAAAGACTGCGGACGCCACTTTCGGGCCATTGCTACGTATGCCATGGGCGTATATATAGAAAAATTTCGTCTACTTTCCGAACAGGTCGGAATGTGTTCCCGTATCTACTAATTCAAGAATGAGAATGTTTTCTACAATCCTGTAGATTAGCAAGAGGTCCGGTTGGACATGGCATTCCCTGTGACCTGCAAAGTTTCCGGTCAAGGAGTGGTCTTTGAAACGAGCGTCAAGAATTTCACCTTTTTGCAGAGAATTGACAACGTCATTGATTTTTCTGACAAGTTCAATGTTTCTCTTGGCAATCTGTTTAAGGTGTTTCTTGAAGCGCTTTGTAACCCGTAAATTATACTTGAAGCAGTCTTTAGAACTCATGTTTCTATGTCCAACTCCTTGAGCAATTCATCGAACGATGCGTAGGTCTTGGCGTTGGGGTCGTGCGCTATGCGCTCGCTTTCTTCCAGCGCTTCCATGAGTTCTTTGGAAGGCGGCCTTGTGACGGCGAACGGGAGCCCGTGGTGCAGAATGGCCTGCTTCAGGAAAACGGTGAACGCCTGGGAAAGTGTCAGTCCCAGATCGTTGAAAAGCTCGGTAGCCTCCGCTTTCAGTTCCTTGTCCAGTCGAATGTTCGTTACCACAGTGCTCATACCTCCAAATATAAACAAAAAAAGTTACAGATGTAAAGTAATTGTATATCATATGTTGCTTTTTTTGGGGTCTTTCGGACTTTCAGGGCTCAAATTTATCAATTCAATCTTCAAATAGCGTTTTTTCTCTGATTTTGGCAAACAATTGTTTGCCAAAAAACTCATTATGCAACAGTTGTTGTCAAAAATCCTATATTTTTTATTGGATGATTTTACCCCGCGAGAACTTACGATGACCCGTTTTGAAAAGAAAGTCTGGCTATCTAGCCCCACCATGCATGGTGAAGAAATTAAGTACGTTACAGAAGCTTACGAAACCAACTGGATGAGCACCGTTGGCGCCAACATCAACGAGGTGGAACGCCTGGCCGCCGAGAAGGTGGGCTGCAAGTACGCCGTGGCGCTCTCTGCCGGTACCGCGGCACTCCACCTGTGTACCAAGCTGGCGGGCGAGGCCCTGTACGGCATGCCCAAGGCAGGTGAGGGGACTCTTCGCAACCACAAGGTGTTCTGCAGCGACATGACCTTTGACGCCACCGTGAACCCCATCGCCTACGAGAACGGCGAGGCCGTGTTCATCGACACCGAATACGACACCTGGAACATGGACCCGGTGGCGCTCGAAAAGGCCTTCGAGATTTACCCCGACGTGCGCCTGGTGGTGCTTGTGCACCTGTACGGCACCCCCGCCAAGGTAGACGAAATCCGCGCCATTTGCAAAAAGCATAACGCGCTGCTTATCGAAGACGCCGCCGAGAGCTTCGGTGCCGCCTACAAGGACAAACAGACCGGCAATTTTGGCGACTACAGCGCCATCAGCTTTAACGGCAACAAGATTATCACCGGCTCCAGCGGAGGCATGTTCCTTACCGACAGCAAGGAAGACGCCGAGAAGGTGCGCAAGTGGAGCACCCAGAGCCGCGAGGCCGCCCCTTGGTACCAGCATGAGGAAATAGGTTACAACTACCGCATGAGCAACGTGATTGCCGGCGTGGTCCGCGGCCAGATGCCCTACCTCGAAGAACATATCGCCCAGAAAAAGGCCATCTACATGCGCTACAAGGAAGGCCTGAAGGGCCTCCCGGTGCAGGTGAACCCCTACGATGCGCAGAACAGCGAACCGAACTTCTGGCTCAGTTGCCTGATTATCGATAAAGGTGCCATGTGCAAGCAGGTGCGCGGCGAGACCGAGGCCCTGTACGTGCACGAAAAGGGCAAGAGCTGCCCCACGGAAATTTTGGAACGCATCGCCGCCATGAACGCCGAAGGCCGCCCTATATGGAAACCCATGCACATGCAGCCCATGTACATGA
>CAMHOW010000049.1 GCA_946186895.1 uncultured Fibrobacter sp. | reverse complement strand
AACCTCGGAGAGATGCCAGAGTGGTCGATTGGGCCGGTCTCGAAAACCGGAGTCTGTCACAGGACCGAGGGTTCGAACCCCTCTCTCTCCTGAAAAAATAAAGGGCCCCCTGTGGGTCCTTTATTTTTTCATAAGGGTAGAATGTTCGAAGCCTCGGAGAGGGTTCGATTGACTGCGCGTGAACGAAGTGAACATGCGCAGTCAAGGATTTTGGCGAAGCCAAAACCCGAAGGGTTGTGGGGAAACGAAGTGACCCCACAATCCCACCCCTCTCGATTCCTGAATTATACGCCAGTTTTTCGAGAGGGCGGAGGCGAAGGAATGAAATGACTGAGTGATCCCACCCCTCTTCCAACGACCGTTCGCGCTAAATTCATGCGAGACTTCTCCGGATTGCGCTCACTCTCGCAACCGCCCCTAGTCAGTACTAGGGGCTTGTTGCTCACGAAACTGACCGTTCAAATAACCTTTCACGCTAGATGGCGGGTCGAACGTCATTCCGGGCTTGACCCGGAACCGCCATGACGTATAACAGGGTTTTAGGGGCGGAGCCCCTAGGCGAAGGGGTAGCGAATGATGTATGGAGATCCCCGCCTTCGCGGGGATGACATACAGCAGTAGCGAGGGGAGCGCCCTCCCCTTTACTATATTAATATACACTATGAGTGACAACTGCCTATTCTGCAAAATCATCAAGGGAGAAATCCCTTCCAAAAAAATCTACGAAGATGACGACGTGTTCGCCTTCTACGACGTGGCACCCCAGGCCCCCGTTCACTTTCTGGTGGTCCCCAAGCGCCATATCGCCTCCCTCATGGACATGAAGCCCGAAGACTGCGAGCTGGTGGGCAAGCTGCTCTACCGCGGGCAGCAAATCGCCAAGGACCTTGGTCTCGAAGAATCCGGCGCCCGTTTCGTCTTCAACTGCAAGGAAGATGCAGGCCAGACCGTTTTCCACATCCACCTGCACGTGGTTGGCGGACAGAAGCTGGGCTGGCCCCCGTTCCCGAAGGCATGATCAAGACCCGTTCCATAGTCCTCCACCGGTATCCGTACAGCGATTCCAGCTGGATCGTGAAGGCCCTGACGGAGGAATGCGGGATTGTGTCCTTTATCGTAAAGGGCGGTAAGAAGAAGGAGTCGCCCTTCAAGGGCGCCCTGGACCCGCTGGCCCTTGCCGAAGTGGTGTTCAAGCACAACCCCAACACCGAACTGCAGTTCATCAAGGAGGCCACCCTCCTCCGCTGGCACGAAACCATGCGGGGCGACCTGCTGAAGCTTTCCCATGCCCAGGTCATGGCGGAAATGCTGTTGCGTTACGCACCCCAAGGCGTGCCTCTGGACGAGGAATTCCCGAGACTGGAAGCCGCTCTGCAGGAACTGGACGACAAGGAAGCCGACGGCGCCGCCTTTGCGCGATGGCTGCTTTCTACCTGCGAGATGTGGGGCTACCACTTGGATATCGGCACCTGCGGACGCTGCGAAAGCGAACTTATGGAACCGGCGGCGGACTTTTCGCCCGAATCGGGAAGCTTTCTATGCAAGAACTGCCTCGGAACGGCCTCACCCCGAGCCAGGGCAGAAACCCTGGAAGGTTTCTGGGCGCTACACAAAAACTTGCCAATACAAGACGCCCAGTATACCGAGAACGCCTTAATTTCCTATCTTAGAACCCACATCGGCTTCTTGAAAGAGATTCATTCACTGAAGTGGCTACAGGAGACCCGAAAATTATGCTCACCCCAAAAGACATAACCGAAAAGAAAGCCAAGAACGAAAAGATTTCCATGGTCACCAGCTACGATTTCGCCTTCGCGCAGATGGCGGAAGCCGCAGGCATCGACCAGATTCTGGTGGGAGACAGTCTCGCCAATACCATGCTGGGCTATAGCACCACCCGCGACGTGGGCATGACCGAGATGCTGATTTTTGTGGGAGCGGTCTGTAGGGGCGCCCCCAACACCCATGTGGTAGCCGACATGCCCTACCTGAGTGACAAGGATCCGCAAACAGCATACGACAACGCCCGCCGATTCATGGACCTGGGGGCAGCCAGCGTGAAGCTGGAGGGAACTCCCGAAGGCGTCATCGAGTTTCTGAGGAGCAAGGACATTCCCGTGTGCGCCCACCTAGGGCTTTTACCCCAGACGGCGGAGAACTTCAAGCAGAAGGGCAAGACTGCCGAAGAAGCGGAGGCCATTGAGAAGGCAGCCAAGTACGTGGACAGTCTCGGGTGCTTCGAGATGGTGCTGGAGCACATTCCCGAAGAGCTGGGCACAAGAATCACCCGCGAGGTGAACGCAGCAACCATCGGCATTGGCGGCGGACGCTACACCGACGGCCAGGTGCTGGTGATGCACGATGCGCTGGGCATGCACCAGAAGAAGATCCCACCCTTCGCCACCAAGTTCGTGAACATGTTCGAACTGGGTGTAGAAGGTTTCAAGAAGTACATCGACAGCGTGAAAAATCCTTCGTAAAGATTCTACACGAGAAAAATTTTTGCTCGATGATGTCTTTCATCGAGCATTTTTTTCTTTCACGAAAAAATTTTTCAAAAATTTTTCAAAAAAAATTTTGGATGCAAAATCAATTCGTCGTGTATCAAAATGAAAAATTTTTTGATAACGCATTAGAAAAAATTTCAATCAAAAACTTATATCAAAACTTTGATTATCATTAAGTTATGAAATAGAAAACGAGATAAATTTCACTCCGAAGATAACGGAATTTCGTACGCGCGTATAATGTCAGAAAAATTCCTTGTCAATATCTTTTTGAAAAAAAAAGAAAAAAATTTCAAAAAAGTGTTGATTATTTGTGAAAAAAGAGTTATTTTATAGCTATCAAATCATTAAACCCTAAAAAAAGGAAAAAAACAATGGCTACAACAAAGAAAACCGCTGCTAAGAAACCCGCTGCCAAGAAGCCCGCTGCTAAGAAGCCGGCCGCTAAGAAGCCCGCTGCTAAGAAGCCCGCTGCCAAGAAGGCTGCTGCCAAGAAGCCCGCTGCTAAGAAGCCCGCTGCCAAGAAGCCCGCTGCTAAGAAGCCCGCTGCTAAGAAGGTTGCCGCCAAGAAGCCCGCTGCTAAGAAGCCGGCTGCTAAGAAGGCTCCTGCTAAGAAGGCTGCAAAGAAGTAATTTTTCTTCTCTCCTTTACAGAGCGGAGTTCCCCATGGGACTCCGTTCTTTTTTTGCCCTTTTTTCTATTTTTATAGTCATGATTTCGGAAAAAGACCTGTCGGAACTGGAAAAAATCCCCCTGGAAGAGCGGATTACCCGCGTCGAGAACCTGCTGAAGGACAAAGAAAACCCTCGCGCCTTCGAGCTCGGGCTGTTGTTAGCCCTGAAGATGGGTCAGGAAATCCGGGAAAAGAAACCTCTAGGTTCTGAATCTGGAGATCTGGTGGCCAGCTGGAGCGGAAAGTATCCCGAATCCATAGTAGAAGAAGCCATCGCCTGCGCCAAAGAGTTCATGCTGAACCCGGCGAAGATCGCTGAGAAGATTAAGGCGGGTCTAAAGAGAGAAGGGGAAGGAGTTCCCCTCGCTTCTGCCGACGAAGCGGCATCCGCTACCCCTTCTAGCGGGGACACCCCGCAACGCCCCGAAAGTTTAGACGGCGAGGTGGAAAATGGATAACAAGCTCCTCGCCACCGTCGACATCGGCAGTCACAGTTGCATTCTGCTCATCGCCGCCTTCGAAGAAGCCCCCGCGACAGGCGACTCCGAAGCACCGAAACAAATCTTAGTCCCCAAGCTCCAGAAGGTGGAAATCTGCCGCCTGGGCGAAGACATCTACGACTCCGGACGCATTTCGGAGGAACGCATCGCCGACCTGTGCCGCATCATGACCAAGTTCCGCATGGACCTCCACGCCCTGGGCGTGGAACTGAAGGCCGCCGCCATGACAGAAGCCATGCGCCGTGCCGAAAACCAGGAAGAAGTTCTTGATGCCGTAGAAAAGGCCCTCTGGATGCGCCCGAGAATCATTACCGGCGAAGAAGAGGCGGCGCTGACCTACCGCTCCGTAAAAGAATGGCACGGCGAAGGCATCGTGACCATCGATATCGGCGGCGGCTCTACCGAAATTTCCAACGGGGCAACCGGATTCTCCATTCCGGTGGGCGCCCTCAAGATGTTCAAGGCCATGGGCCCCATTCCCGGACCGGAATACAAGAAGTTCGTGAAGGAAACCTTCAAGGAAGTATCCTTCAAGGGCATGACCAAGAAACCGGTGTACCTTATCGGCGGAACGGGAACGGCCCTCGCCATGGTTTTCAAGAACCTCTCCCAGTTCGACTACAAGGCTATCGAAGGCCTGGAAATGAGCCTCTCGGACCTGGAAGCGGTCACCACACGCATATCGAACCTTTCCAAGGAGCTCCGGGCCATGCTCCCGGGCCTGGAAAACGGGCGGAGCGACGTCATTATCTGCGGGCTGTTCTGGTTGCGTTCCCTGCTGGAAAAGCTCCGCGTAGAAACCTTCCGCATCAGCACCGCCGGCCTCAGGTTCGGACTTTTATATGAGAATCAATAAGTTTATATCCCTCTGCGGAATCGCCAGCCGCCGTGCCGCCGAAGCCATGATCGAAGAAGGCCGCGTGCAGGTAAACGGCGAGACCATCAGCGACCTCGGCCACCAGGTGGACGAGAACGCCGACACCGTCCTGGTAGACGGCAAGCCTGCAAAGCTCCCCCGCAAGACCACCACCATTCTATTCCACAAGCCGCCCGGATGCGTGTGCACCAAAGACGACCCTCAGGGCCGCCGCACCGTATACGACTACCTGCCTCCCGGATACCACCAGCTGAAATACGTGGGTCGCCTGGACTTGCAGAGCCGCGGGCTTTTGCTCTTTACCGACGACGGGGAATTGCTCCACCGCCTCACCCACCCAAGCTACGAGATCCCACGCACCTACAATGTGTGGACCACCAAGCCCCTGAGCGAAAGTGCAGCCCAGAAGCTGGTAGACGGCGTGGACATCCGGGATCCCGAAGACCCGGAGTCTAAAGAAGACATCGCCTTCGCCACCGACGTGTACCTGGAAAAGGGATATGCAGAACTCACCCTCATCGAGGGCAAGAACCGGGAAATCCGCCGCATGATGCGGGCCCTGGGCTACGAAATTCGCGACCTGAAGCGTATCAGCTACTGCAAGATCAAGCTGGGTGACCTGCCTGCCGGCGAGTATCGGGAACTCACCCCCGACGAGATGAACAAGCTCCGCCAAGCCGTTGGACTATGAGCCGTACATTATATATAGGTGATATTCACGGCTGTGCCGACGAACTGGAACGGATTATCGACGCCTTCGGGTTCGTGCGGGGCAAGGATACGCTGTACCAAACCGGCGACATCATCAACAAGGGCCCCGACATGATGCGGGCCCTAAAGACCGTCCTGGATCTCGGGATTTTGACGGTTCGTGGTAACCACGAAGAGCACCTGATTCGCATGATGGAAACCCCGCAGACGGAGTGGACCGAAAAACAACGCCACCGTTTTGCGAGACTCTCTTTAGAAGAATGGACATTCATTCGAGACACGGTAAAGGACTGGCCCCTTTGGCGAGACACGCCCCACGCCCTGCTGGTCCATGCCGGCCTGGAACCTGGAAAGACCCGCCTCGAAGACATGAGCCCCAAGGTGCTGCTCTCCATACGCCTGTGGAATGACCGCCCCTGGTTCGAACAGGTAAGCTGGCCAAAGACCGTGGTATTCGGGCACTGGGCCAAGATGGGATTCGTGAACCGCCCAGGGTTCATCGGGCTAGATTCCGGTTGCGTCTACGGCAAAAAGCTTACCGCCTGGTGTCCCGAAGAGGACAAGTTCTACGAGGTCCCTGCCGCCCGGGAATACGCCCCCGTAAAAGACAAGGCGAAGGAATCCGAAGGGGCTCCCTGCAAGGTGCTGGGCGACAACACCCCGAACTACGTACCGCCCAAGACTTTCGACGAGATCAAGGCGAAAATCGCCCAAGGAGAAATCGCCCCAGCCGACGACAGCGAAGAGGAAAAGTCCATACGCAAGGCAAGCCCCTCTATCAGCGCCGAATGGGCCGGGTACTGATTTTCTATTTTTACACTATATATTATATAACGGTACACCCATGACAGTCGACGAACTTTACAACCGCCTCAGCACCATCAAGCCCGGCGTAGTGCTCTGCACCTACAGCCGCGAAAAGTGCGAACAGATGCTCCCCCTGATCAACGAAATCAACGAGCTCAAAAAAGAGCGGGACGCCGTGATTCTCGCCCACAGCTACGTGGCCCCCGAAATCGTGCTGGGCGTGGCCGACTACACCGGCGACAGTTTCAAGCTGAGCCAAGACGCCACCCAGGTGAGTGCCAAGACCATCGTGTTTTCCGCCGTGCAGTTCATGGGCGAAACCGCTAAAATATTGAACCCCGAAAAAGACGTGTTGATTCCAGGACCGCTCACAGGCTGTAGCCTGGCCGACTCCATCACCGGTGCCGAAGTCCGGGAACTCCGCAAAAAATACCCCGACCACACCTTCGTCTGCTATATCAACACCACCGCCGACGTGAAGGCGGCCTGCGACGTGTGCGTCACCAGCGGAAACGTGATGAAGATCGTCTCCAGCCTGGAAAACGACAAGATCGTGTTCGTTCCCGACGGCCTTATGGGCAAGAACCTCATGGAAGAACTCAAGAAGCGGGGTATCAAGAAAGAAATCGTGCTCCACTCCGGCTGCTGCTATGTCCACGAGACCTACGATTCCGAACTGATTTCCTTCTTCCGCGAACAGAACCCGGGCCTGAAGGTGGTAAGCCACCCCGAATGCCACCCCGGCGTAGCCCTCTTGAGCGATTACGTGGGCAGTACCGGTCAAATGGTAGACTACATCAAGAACCAGCCCGAGGGCACCAAGTTCCTGTTGCTCACGGAATGCGGCCTGAACGCCCGCATGCAATACGAGTTCCCCGACAAGGAATTCGTGGGGAGCTGCAGCATGTGCAAGTACATGAAGAGCAATTCCCTGGAAAACATCCTGGAGACCCTTCGCCACCCTGAAAAGGCAAAGCACGTGCAGCTCGACGAATCGGTACGCCTAGCCGCCAAGAAGTGCATTGACGCCATGTTCTACTACGCCAAATTATAAAAAGGGGTCGGATCAGTCGGTCAAATTCGGATTTCAGATTTCAGAGTTCTGAATTACCTCCGAGTTCCGAAATCCGAATTCCGAATTAATGTGATTTACAATGAAAAAATTTCTTCTATTATTTATCCTCGCCTTCGCCGTCACCACGGCCAGCGCCTACGAAGAGAACTACTGGCCCCGTTCCTACTTTGTGCGGGCCGGCATGGGCATCACAGCCACCACCGGCGACCTTAACGAAAGGCCCGTAAGCGTCAAGGATACCAGCGGCAACAAGTTCAAGACCTACCCGCCCGACATGAGCCTCATGGGCGACCCGGAGTTCCTTCTGGGCGTGAACATCCGCGAATTCACCCTGGCCGTAGCATTCCAATACTGGAAACAGCAAGAAGAACTGGTGAAAATCTCCGCCGAAGAAGACACCCGTTTCTGGCGCCTGGGATTTGAGTTCTACTACAACTTCTTCTGGCCCGACTATTTCCAGATCGGCCTCGGTGCTGGATTCTCGTACACCAGCGTCAAAGTCGAGAACAGCGCCATCCACGGCGAAGAACTGGGCGACGCGGAATTCATGGGCTCTGCCGTGGGCCTCATGGCAAACGTCCAGTACTACATTACCAACGAAATCGCCATCATTCCGGCGGTCAAGTTCTACGAAAACTGGTTCAAGAACATCTACACCGACGAAAGCGAGAACCGGGAACTGGATCCGTTCCTGTGGCAGACCTTTATTTCGGCCTCAATCTCGCTGCAATTCCAGTTCTAGGCTAAACGGCGGGCCCCAAAATTTCTAAAATTGGGCCCATGAAAATGCCTTTCAAGCTACTTCTGGTTTCGGGACTCTGCTTGGCAGCCGTGGCAACGGCCATGGACGACAAGGGCTACGCCTCTATCTACGAATCCATCGCCGCTTTCGAAAACCGCGCCGGCGGAGACGCCAGAATTTTCAACCGTCCGGGCTATGTGAAGCCTATCATCACGAACCTCGGGCCCGTACTGAACAGCAACTGGTATGTCAGCGCCACCGTGCCCCAGAGCATTACATTCGAAGCGGGACTCCCCTTCGCCCTGATTCCCATCGGTAACGACGACCGCACCTTCTCGGAAAACGGTGCAGACGCCCCTACCATTTTTGGCAAGCACGGTGACCCCGCCACCAATCCAAACAACCCCACGGTCTACGGAAACGAGACCCTGAACAAGCTGGGCGTATTCACCTACCCCTACCTGCAGCTCGCAGGCGGCTACTACCATGCCCGACTGGTTCTCCGCGGCATGTGGCTCCCCGCCATCAGCGAACTCCAGAAGTTCAACCTGATCGGTATCGGTCTGCAGTACAGTTTCGGACACCTTTTCCAGTACATGCTCCCCAAACCCGCCCAGGGCCTGGACGTGAGCCTGGTACTGGGTTACAGCTCCAGCGGCATCAGCTACCAGCCCGAAGACTACGAGGGCACCCTGGATTTGGACATTTCTGCATTCACCTTTGACCTGGTCATCGGATACAAGCCCATCGAAATTGTCGAAGTCATGCTGACTCTCGGTTACCAGAGCGGTAGCATGGCCTCTAGCGGCCACCTGGTTTCCCATGCCGAAGGCTGGAACGGCGCCGTTATCGACCCGAACCTCACCGTCGACGGAAACGATGGATTCAAGTTCGGCCTTGCCGTTGCATTCCAGTTCGGTACGTCCTTCCATCCGGTGCTGGGCTACGATTACGCGGGCAAGTCCAGCTTCACCACCAACGCCCTGTATTTCAAGCAGCAGTTTGGCACGGACAAGACCCCCGACGAGATCGCCAAAGAAAAGGGCTATGTCCGTGGCGGCAGCTCCTCAAGCGAAGACGCCGAGGCAGAGGAAACCCCGAAGGCCAAGAAGAAAAAGGCTCTAAAGAAAAAGAAGGTTGTTGAAGAAGAGGACGAAGCTGATTCCGCAAGTGCCAAGTCAGACGAATCCGAATTTGAAGATTTTGACGAAGAGTAGTGCTTAACGTCATGGCGGCCTTGAGCCGCCATCTAGATTCCGGCTCGGAGGCCGGAATGACGTAGATTGAGAGTTTTTTGTAGATGTTTTTAAAGGTAGGCAAAAGATGATTACATTCCTTATCGGCATTGCCATCTTGATTGGCGGCTACTTCACCTACGGCAAGTTCGTGGAACGAGTGTTCGGACCCGACGACCGCAAAACCCCGGCCCTCGCTAACCCCGACGGCGTGGACCGCATGGTTCTCCCCCACTGGAAAAACATGCTTATCCAGCTCCTGAACATTGCGGGAATCGGCCCTGTTATCGGCGTGATTCTCGGCATCAAGTTCGGCGCCATCGTGTTCATTCTGCTCCCCATCGGAAACGTGCTGGGCGGAGCGGTGCACGACTACTTCAGCGGCATGATCAGCATGCGTAACAACGGCTACAACGTCCCGGCCCTAGCCCGCAAGTTCCTGGGCAAGGGACCATCCAAGGTGGTCATGGCCCTCATCTCCGTGGCCCTGATTCTTGTGGGGGCCGTGTTCACCAACACCCCGGCAGCCCTTATCAACACCCCCATCATTGCAGGTTCCGCCGTGTCTCCAAGCCTGTTCTGGATTGCGGTGGGCTGTATTTTCGCCTACTATTTCGCTAGCACGTTCTTCCCCATCGACAAGATTATCGGGCGAATCTACCCCCTCTTCGGCGGCTTGCTCATTCTCGCTTCTCTCGGAATCATGGTCGGCATCGCGCCCCACCTGAATATCCTTGACGAAATCAACCTTGCGGACTTCGGGTCCAACTTCCACCAGCATCCGGCGGGACAGCCCATACTCCCCATGCTGTTCGTGACCATCGCCTGCGGCATCATCAGCGGTTTCCACAGCACCCAAAGCCCCATAGTGGCCCGTACCGAGATGACCGAAAAGCTTGGACGTCAAACTTTTTACGGCATGATGATTATCGAAGGCCTCATCGGCATGATTTGGGCCGCAGGCGGCATGTTCATCTACCACCAGATGCCCGAACTCCTGACCGGAGCCTCCGGCGTGAAGGTCCTCAGCACCTTGGTCTCTACCGTCATCCCCTTCGCCCCCATTTCCGTACTGGTGGTGGTGGGCGTGATTATACTTGCCATTACCAGTGGTGACACCAGCCTCCGAAGCCTCCGCCTCACCATCTCCGAACTTACGGGTATCGACCAGAAATCCGCCAAGAATCGTCTGCTTTTGACCGTTCCTATGTTTGCCATTTGTGCTATCATCATCTTCTGGAGCAACATGGACAAAGAAGGCTTCAACATCCTGTGGAACTACTTCAGCTGGAGCAACCAGCTCATGGCGGTGTGCAGCCTGTGCGTGGCGGTAGTTTACCTGCGGAGCAAAAAGAAGAACTTCTGGATTGCCCTCGTGCCCTGCATGTTCATGACCTTTATCACCTGCCATTACATCTTGTGGGTCAGCCCCGAAAACCTGAAGGGCGCTCCCCTGGGATTCGGCCTTGACTACAAGACCGCCCTGGTGCTGGCCATTGAAAACGCAGTTATTCTTGGGGCTTTGCTGTGCACGAGGGGCAAGACCCTCACCCAGATGGAAGGTTTCGACCCCGACGTGTGGGACCCGGTCAAGGAAGAAAAGTACCAGGCCTCTAACCCCATCAAGGGCCCCGAAGAACTCAAGTTCTAAGAGGAAGGCACGTCATTCCGGGCTACATTCTAACGTCATTCCGGCCCCCGAGCCGGAATCTAGATGGCGGCTCAAGGCCGCCATGACGTTTAGTGATAAACGCCCCACTAAGGCGTCATTCCGGGCTTGACCCGGAATCTAGTCTTGTCTAAAAACGTAAATATTCGTTACAATACGCATTTTTCCCAAATTTTTATATATATTTAGACTTTCGTTTGATAAACCGGCCGTTCACAAAAGGGCAGCCGTTTTCTTTTTTTTGATTGGGCCCGTGCCCGAGGGATAAAAGATGATCGATCGCAACAAGCATTTCCTTCGCCTCGCCGACTGGAGCGAGGAAAAGATTCTCGAAACCGTGGAGATTGCCTCCCGTCTCAAGAAAGAAGTCCATGCGGGCAAGATGTCCGAACGCCTACACGGCCAGAACATCGCCATGTTCTTCGAAAAGCCCTCGTTGCGCACCATCACCACCTTCCAGGTGGGCATGAACCAGTTGGGCGGCCACGCCGTGCTGCTCTCCCCCGATTCTATCGGTCTTGGAAAGCGAGAAAGCGTCAAGGACGTGGCCCGCTGCCTCAGCCGCTGGGTGAACGCCATCGTGGTCCGCTGTTTCAAACAGCAGCTGGTAGAAGAGCTGGCCGAATACGGTAGCGTTCCTGTGGTGAACGCCCTGACCGACGACTACCACCCCTGCCAGGCCATCGCCTTCGCCCAGATGATTTGCGAAAACCTGGGCGGTTTCAAGAATGCCGACGGCAAGCCCAAGACTGTCGCCTTCATCGGCGACGGCAACAACGTGGCCAACTCCTTCCTGGCTCTTGCCTCCAAGGTAGGCATGAACTTCACGCTAGCCTGCCCGAAGGGCTTTGAACAGCCCGCCAAGGTGGTAGAAGAAGCCGAGGCCGGCCTCAAGAAGCACGGCTGCCAGTACCGCGTATTCCACGACCCGAAGGAAGCCGTGAAAGACGCCGACATTCTGTACAGCGACGTGTGGGTCTCTATGGGTCAAGAAGGCGAAAAGGCCGAAAAGCAGAGCCATTTCTTGCCGTTCCAGATCAACGACGAGCTCTTGAAGCTGGCCCCGGCCCACTGCAAGGTGAGCCACTGCCTACCCGCCCACCGCGGCGAAGAAATCACGGACTCCGTGATGGACAATCTGGACGTGAATATGAGCTTCGAAGAGGCGGAGAACAGATTGCATGCTCATAAAGCCGTTCTCTGGCAAGTCATGGAACCTTTTTCCCGATAAGCATCGCTATACGGCGTTACTCGGTTCCTCACGTACGAGTTGTACGCTACGGAACCTCGCGCCTTGTCTAGCTCGCTTCTCAGAAAAAAGTTGTTTTTCAATATTTTAAGTAATGACTCTCTTTCGTCATGCCCCGCTTGACGGGGCATCTAGTCTTCTAACCAATTATCATGTCTTTCGTACAAGAACTAAAAAACAAAATTATTGAAACCGGCTACGAGGTCACCCGCGACGACGCCATCCGCCTTTTGAGCGAAGACCTAAGCGAGCTCTGTGCCGCTGCCAACGAAATCCGCGAGAAGTTCCACGGCAACAACTTCGACTTCTGCTCCATCGTGAACGCCCGCAGCGGCCGCTGCTCCGAAAACTGCAAGTACTGCGCCCAGAGCAGCTACTACCACACCGGCGCTCCCGAATACAAGCTGCTATCTGCCGACGAAATCGTGGCCGACGCCAAGAAGAAAGAGGCCGCGGGCATTCCCCGCTACTCCATCGTCACCTCGGGCCGCACCCTCTCTAACCGGGACGTGGAACAAATTTCCGAAGCCATCCGCAGGCTCAAGAAAGAGACCAAGCTTTCCGTATGCCTCTCGGCGGGGCTTCTGAACCGCGAACAGTTCGACAAGCTGAAAGAAGCAGGCCTCACCCGCTTTCACAACAACCTGGAGACCTACCGCAGGCACTTCCCCGACGTGTGCACCACCCACACCTACGACGACAAGATCGCGGCCCTACAAAATGCCCTCGCCGCCGGTTTGGAAATCTGCAGTGGCGGCATCATGGGCCTGGGCGAGACTATGGAAGACCGTATTGACATGTGCCTAGACTTGCGCACACTCGGCGTCAAGTCCACACCGGTAAACGTGCTGAACGCCATCCCGGGCACACCCTACGAGAACCTGCCCAAGCTCACCAACGACGAGTTCTGCCGTATCGTAGCCATATACCGCTTTATCAACCCCAAGGCCTACATCCGCCTAGCAGGTGGCCGCGGGGTGCTTGGCGACGACGGCAAGCGCGCATTCCAAAGTGGTGCCAACGCCGCCATTACCGACGACATGCTCACCACCGCGGGCGTCAACAGTTGCAAAGATTTTGAGCTGGTCAAGGGTCTCGGGTTCAAGCCCCACGGATTTCTGTAATTCTAGGAATGCGTCGTCAGTTTATCAAGCATGGCGTCGCAGCCAAGGTTCACATCGTCCCAGGTTGCCTGAAAATCGCCGGTATACCACGGGTCCGCTACGTCGCGGGACACCCCCGCCCATTCCATCAGCAGAGATACCTTGCAAGGCTGCGCCATTTCCTTTTCGTAGATGTCGCGGGGCAAAATCCAGCGCAGGTTCCGCAGGTTGTTCCGGTCCATCAATATGATATAGTCGTAGTAGTCGTAATCCCGCACAGTCATCTGCCGGGCATGCTTGCCACTACAGTCAATGCCGTGGGCGTTTAGCATGCGCCTTGCCGGCGGATAAACCGGATTCCCGATTTCTTCGGTGCTGGTAGCGGCGCTGGCCACCTCGAAACGGTCTGCCACTTTCACGCCGTCGTTGCCGATTCCTGCCCGCATTAACTTGTCCTTCATGACAAATTCCGCCATAGGGCTCCGGCAAATATTGCCATGACACACGAACAGTATCTTGACCTTTTCCATACAGGGAAATTTAAAAATTTGCCTAACCCATACTATATATATGACTCTTTTTTCAGCAAAACTTGCCAAAAAATTTTGTAAAATCATTTTTCACAACGAAGAAGCAGCATCGCTTGCCTGGGCGAAGAATTTAATCTATATTTAGGCCATGGCATTAGCAATTAGCACAGTTCCTGTCTTGACCGGTGATGTTGCAGAAGATTTCGTCCGCCAAGCGGATTACAATTCTCAGCACCTTTCCGGCTCACAATTTAGCGCCGATAAGGAAGCGTGGTGCCTGGATATTGTCGAGAATTCTAAGCTTGACCAGCTTAAAAGAATTCACAGATGAATCTATCCGATTTCTCGTTTAGCACTCTTGGTAACCCAATCTGCGATTTGTCGTCCTTTGATTGTGGGCGTGCCGATATCAACGACTTCTTCAGAAATGACGCCTTGAACTATCAGCAGGAACTTTTCGGAAAAACATACCTATTCACCCCAAGAAACGACCTTAATAAAGTCGCAGCAGCATTTACTGTTTCGAACGCAAGCATTTTCACCCGACTTCTACCGAATTCTAGACAGAAGAAAGTTGGGTACGAGGTTCACCATTCAAAAGGGCAGGTTAATTATCCTGCGGTACTCCTAGGCCGATTGGGAGTGGATAAAACCTTTTCTAGACACGCCCTAGGCTCACAAATAGTAGAGTTTGTAGCCCAGTGGTTTGCTGGCCCAGACAACAAATCCGGATGTCGCCATCTGGTTGTTGACGCATATAACGAGGATTGGCTACTGAATCTTTATCAGAGATGCGGAATGAAACCCATTTTCAGTTCCGAAAAACAGGAACGTGAATATCGGCAAATCAAGGATAATGGCAAGGCATTGGAAACGAGACTGCTATATCGAGACCTAATCCTATTGAAACGAAATTCAATAAGATAGCCCATCCTTTACCCGCCCCTGGCAACCCTCCCCGCTCCTCCATTGTCATCCCCACCCCTCCCGCTGTCATCCTCGCCCATTCGGCCTTGCTCAGGGCGGGCTCCGGTGGGGATCCGTGTACATCCTTCCAGCGGGAATCCTAGCAAGCGCATTCCTCCAACCTCTTAAAATCGCAGCACCAGAGATTTGCGAAAGGGTTCTTCCCAGAAACCCTGCTCCGGTATACCCTCAGTGCCTTTTCGATAATCCTGTCGGCGTTTTTTCTAATAAAAATCCACTCGTCCTTTAAGATGCCCCCGCCTATTTCACAATCTGTCACGACATTTTCTTTCACCGGAATCATGTTGCCATAGAGCAAAACAGCTACAGCGTAGCCTCTAGGTCCAATGATATTTTCGGTAAAGGTGTTTGGCCTTTTGCGCAATCCTCTTCTCGCCCTTGCTCTGTTCGTTTGTGATGTTAACGGAATGCAGTATAGATGTTCGTTAATTGTGATTCCTAGGAACACATAGGGCCGATTTTTTGTACTCACCTTGTTTTCCACAGATCGAAGAATGTCCAGATAGTCCTGATCCACATATACTAAACGAACCTTTGCTTTTTCGTTCACAAATCCTCCAAAATAAAAAAAGACTGCAACCCCGAAAACGGGATTGCAATCTTTAAATACTGTCCACTAAGGCAGGACCACGCACCTTTTTAACTGTCCACTAAGGCAGGACCACGCACCTGTTGGCTACCCAACATCATCAATATATAAAATTTCCGTCTAAAGGGCAACACCTTTTCGAAAAAAACGTCCATTATGCAACTATAGTTGACCAAATGCAAACAACTGTTGCTCATCCTCGCCCTCTCTTCGTCATCCCCGCGCTCCTTCCTTGTCATGCCCGGCTTGACCGGGGATCCCCTTTCATTGTAAAATCCGCATTGTAAACAAAATTTTCAGGCATATTTCCCCTCAAAAAAGCGTCTTATACACAGACGGGGCCCTTCCCCGTCCGAATATAATTGTAAATCAACCAATCCATTGTCTTCCCCGCGGAGGCGGGGACCTCCTATAAATTATGAACAACAACTATTACGTTTACATTCTCACCAATAAATACCGAACCGTCTTCTATACGGGAGTGACAAATGACTTATATCGCAGAATCGTTGAGCACAAAATAAAATTGAACGAGAGCTTTACCAGCGACTACAACGTAAATCAACTCGTGCATTACGAGTTGTTCTTCAACATAAACGATGCTATCGCCATGGAAAAACGTCTTAAACGCTGGAATCGCTTATGGAAAATAAATTTGATAGAAAAAACAAACCCGGGCTGGAACGACCTTGCAGAATCTATTGGCGTGACAGCAGATATTGTAGATAACATAAAGAAATGGAGGTCCCCGACCAAGTCGGGGAAGACAAGTTCAAAGTAAACGACGATTACGATTTTGATAAAAGCCGCATCGCCCAGTGGCTCCGTGCCATCGACACGCTCAACCGTGAGGCCGATTTCAGCGAATTCGCAGGGGATCCCGTGTTCAGGGTATTGCAAAACGCAGTGAAATTGTGTAATTTTAGTGCAGGATATATGCTCAGCAACATCATGAAAGACATCGACAAGTCGTACTGGGAATACGGTGCGGCCCGGAAAGCGAAGAAGGAGGTTGCAAAGAATCTCCTTTTGGACGGTGATTCTGTTGATAAAGTGTCCCGCAATACGGGGCTTCCCCAATCGACCGTCCTCGAACTCAAGAAAGAAATCGAATCACCGGAGACGCAACTCGTAGGTCAAATATCTCTCAAAGCAGCCCGTTCATCGAACGGGCTTTTTGACCTACTCACCCATCAAGAAATAGTCGTATTGATAACTCCGCTCACGAAGCAGGCTATCCAGGGCCCTTTGGCCGTAACGTTCCAATAGCGTTGAATCCCCGGAATAAAGGGATTTACCGAGCCCCATGGAACGCCCTTCCCAGCGGAATCCCATGGCCTCTAACAATGTCGGGAACATATCCAGCGATGAATAACGCCGTCCCGACACGGACCGGTCTATGGAAGAATTCAAGATAAAATTCACCCAATGCAAGGAGTCAGACCGTGAAACGTTGGCTTTTTCGCAAAGTATTTTTGAAGTATGGTCCCCCATCACCGAAATAGTGGTATTGCCATACCAACTCTGTTCCTTTGCCCACTTTAAAAAACTATCCAACTGCCTAGAAGCACATCTCAGCGCCCTCAAAAAAGGCTTTTCATCGGCCGAGAACTCCGCTGCACAAGAATCGTCAAGGAAACCCTCCGGTTGATGTGTGTCCACTGTGAGAAAATATAACGCAAAAGGCTTTTCCAACCTAGCAAGACTATCCAGTTCTTCCCTAGCAAATCTGTATAATTTTCTGTCATCAAAGCCCCAAAAGACATGATAATCCTTGGGAATCTTGCCTACACCCTTGTAATACTCTATGTCATGGACAGCCACATTCCCATGAACAGTCCAAAAGGTTCGCTTCTGGGTAAAATCCCCACTGGAGCCCTGCATATACACCTGATTATAGTCCTTATCTGCCAGCACATTCATCAGGCACTTCGCATGAGGCAAGTATGTAGGCAATTTTCCGTTGTACTCATTAATGCCCATGGGCATATTTAGGGGGATGCCACAAAGTTTCCCTGTAATACCCGCAATGGTCCAGCTAGTTCCCGCCACATTCAGGCCACCCGGTGCAAAATCGCCCGACGTTTTTTGCAGTTTCACAATTTCAGGCGTATACTGGGCATAATTGGTCGCCATTGATTCAAGAAAAATCACTATTAAATTTTTCATAGAATCCGACTGCGTTTCAACCTTAACGGAATCAGGATGGACATAATCGTTCTTATACAGTTCAGAATCTACAGGAATCCGGAAAAGTTCCATGAGCGCAGGATTTAAGACAATTCCCGGCAACAGCGATAGATGACAAAAGCAGATAGCTACCAGGGGAAACAACACACCTTTTTGCAGTTGGGCAAGGCATTGACCAAATGTTAAACCACCAAAGACACATTTAACCTTGCCCAGTTTGAATAAAAACGCAACCTTTGACCTAGCCAAAATACTAGTCGCAACAAGCATGGCGGCAACGACTATAGCGAAATAATAAACCGAAGGAACCAGCACCTTGCTAATCAGCGAAGAGATCACAAACTCCTCCGCCCCCTCGTTTTCTCCTGCAAAGAGCGTAAATAAAACCGCATCGGCATTAGACAAGGGGAACATATCCAATGCCCAGGGAATCGCCAGAAGGAACAATTCCCCCAAATACAAAAGAAGAAGGAGAATAGGGATTTTTACTATCAACTTATTCGAAGACAGGCAATCAACCTTTACCCTCTCATATGATGAATACAGCAAAAAGAAATAAACTGAAACAATAGCCCCCGCATAGGTGATAACGCAGGGAACTGCACCACCAAGAACACTATAGTCATAATTGTAAAAGAATATATAGAGTATAGTAGGAGCGACAATTACGGCGAAAGCCCGCCGTTTCTTTGTCCTACTAAGCACCACGGAAACAATTGCCGCAAGCACCAAAGCAATGATAAAATTCAAGCTATAAAAGTCCATACATATACAAATATAGCCCAATAACTAATCACCCATGTTCCCCAAAAACTTTTTTACAAAGTCCCTAGGCATATTTCGCCGCAAAAAAGCGTCTTATACAGTACGGGGCACTCCGCTCCGCCGCAGCCCGGGGCGCACCCGGATAAGACAGAAATGAATACAAAATGTATCCCCTTTGAACAACTACCCATCACCAATAAATTTATGTTCGCCATGGTGTTCAGCCATAAAGAAATCGCCAAGCCCTTCTTAGAAGCGGTACTTGGCATCAAGATTCACGAACTGCGGGACCCCGAACCCGAAAAGAGCGTCGAAATGAGCCCCGTCAGCAAAGGCGTCCGCTTTGACGTCTTCGTGAAAGAGACCGGTACCAGTGGCGAAACCCTCCGCAGTTTTGATATCGAGATGCAGATGGAAGACACCAAGGAAATTCCCAAGCGGGCACGCTTCTACCAGGCCATGCGTGACAGCGAGGCTTTAGGCAAGGGCGAAAAGTACCGCAACCTGAAGGAACTTTACATCATCTTCATCTGCCCCGACGACATCTTCGGAAAGGGCCGCGCCGTCTATAGGTTCAAAAATCTGGAAGCTGACGACCCAAAAATCGAGATGCGTGACCTATGCTTCAAAAATTTTTATATATTCAAGAAGTACCGCGATGTAGCCGAGAAATCCATTAGGACCTATCTGGAGTACTTCGCCACCAGCAAGCCAATCTCCCCGGAAACCGAGGACATCGACAGGCTGGTAAAATGGTATCAGACGGACAACAACACGAGGATACGCTACATGACTTGGCAAGAAGAAATAGACATCGCCGTTGACCAAGAGCGTCAGCGTGCCGACGAAGAAAAGGCACGCGCCGATGCAGAAAAGGCCCGTGCCGACAGGTACGAGAAGATGCTCAAGGACCTCGGAAAGCTGTAATCACTCAACCGCAGACATCCAAGCAGCCCGTTCATCGAACGGGCTTTTTATTACCTCACACTTGATATATATTCCAACTTGGACTATAGATTTCGGGAAAAAGTCCCCTTTCTGTAAAAAAAAATCTATGTTTACACTCATCGAATGCGTCTGTAATATGGCGATTTTTCGCGAAAAACGGCATTTTTGTCAAAACTCCATGTTGTCGTGACACAAATATGACAAAAGTTTGACAAAACTATTGCTTTTCCGTGAAAAAGATTGTATATTACAGAACGTAAACGGGCAATAACGCCCAAACAAGTGTGTCACAAACAACAAGGAGTACACTATGAAAAAGCAAGGTTTCACCCTTATTGAATTGATGGTCGTGATCGTGATCATGGGCATCC
>CAMHOW010000048.1 GCA_946186895.1 uncultured Fibrobacter sp. | reverse complement strand
CGCCAAAAGGCTTCTTTAGAACCACCAGCCTAGCTGGTGGTTTTCGTTCATACAAGAAAATCCGGCTCAAGTAAGCCGGACTTTCGGATAGATGCGCCATCAATAGACCTTCAGTCTATCATCTTCTAGAACGTCGCTAGCCTCAGGCAGATCGGCGTTGTCTTGCTTGACATAGTGTCCGCCTTGAACATCCATCTCCCCATTTACAACGGTAAATTCCATAGCGCCACCTTCAATGGAGACATCGCCATTCTCATAGTCACCACTCAGCAGCGCCCAGACGCCAGAGAACTCTACTTCCCTGGTTTCGCGTCCATCCGACTTGACCTTATGCTTGGTCACGACCATTGTACCGTCATCAAACAGGATGGCCGCCTCAATCTTCACCTGATCAGCACTTCTCTCCGTTTCGGACAGGTACCAGGCCACAACGGTCTTCGAAGCACATTCCGTAGGGAAAAAGGCGGGAACATCCGAAATATCCACACCGCTGTTGCCGGAGGGGCCGCCGTTATCGCCGCTTTCACTGCCGTTGCCGGAGTTTTCCGTCGGCTTAGAAGCGGCAGGAACCTTGCTGTTATCCTGCTTGGTCAACTCATGCTCAATAAACTGTGAAGTCATGACACCGTCGGCTATTTCGAATTCCATCTTCGAACCGCCCATTTGGACGCTGACCTTACCATTGGTGTAATCGCCGGATTCTACAGTGTACTCAAATACACCTTCAATTTTCTTGGATTCTTCACCACTAGATTTACGCCTATAGGTAGTGGCGACACCCGTACCATCTGAGAAGCAGAAGGAGGCCATCACCCAAAGCGAACCGTCTTTCTGGGTTTCCATGAACGTGTACCAGGCTTCAACCTTTTTATCGGCGAAATCGTTAGGTAAGTAAGCCGTTACAGAGCCCGATTTCTCAGAATTTTCGCCACTAGGGTCGTTAGAGGCTGGATTTCCACTGCTGCTGTCATCACCACAAGCAGCAAAGAACATTGCCATCAAGGCAATCAATATCGTAAGTAAAGAGACACGTTTCATATTAGCTCCTTGTGGTTTGGGGTTTCATTATTTTCCGGCTGCGAAGGTTTCCAAAATTCTGGAAGCAGACAGCTTGGAAATGGCCTTCATATGTGCCGCTTCCGCATCGCGGCCCACGCCCTGGGGCTGGTCCACTAGTTCCTTGTCGGCACAGCTGAACTTCACCGTCGCCCGTGAGGTGGTAAGGGTCTTTGCGGAATTGTCCTTGTCACTGAATTCCAGCGTAGCGGAAAGTTCCGGAAGCCCAGCCTGGTCGGCGATGGTAAGGCCCGCATCTGTCAGGAATTTCTGGAGGGCGCCACATTCGGCAGCAGTCCCCTTACAAGCCAGGCGGTAAGCCACACCCGTTTTCTTGGCGCCATAACTGATGTTCACGTTCTGGAGCGCCGACTGACGCACAAACTTGAAGTTCATGTCGGCATGGACCGTCAAATCACCGCTGGGCTTCAGGTTCTTTATCTTTTTCAGGTTGAAATTGACAACACCCTTAGCATCGGTCTTGGCGACGGCCACATTCTTGCCATCCTGAGTCAGGGCCACTGGGAAATTGGCAATGGAGCCTGCAAAGTCGGATACCGCCACACTCAGGTTCCCACCCTTTTCCTGGGCATCGAGTTTCACGGTCTGCATAGACGAAATCAGGAATTCCGTCAGCTCCCCCATGGTAGTTTCTAGCCGGAGTTCCTTGGGCACGGACTGCACAAAGGAGAGGGCCTCCAGATGCTCATCGTAGGTACGGGCCATCTTCTCAAGCTGAATCATGTCCGCTTCCATCTTGCGGTAGTCACGGTCCAACATGTCCAGGCGAATCAGGGAATCCTTGGACTTCATCTGTACCTTAACCTGGTCCAAGTCCAGCAGAATCTTGGAAGCAAGTTGGTCCAAGTCCACCGTTACCGTAGACTGGAACAGGCCATTGCTCTTGGGACCCGGAACAATCTTGGCCCCCTTCACCAGCACATTCGTAGAGACGGACTTCTTGCTATCCGTGGTTTTCTCGATGGAACCGTCGGCCTTTTCCGACAGGCGAGTTTCCATCTTGGAATCCACCTTGGCCCCTATCTGCATGGCAACCCCTTCTAGCGCCTTCTTGTCGGCATCCTTCTGGGACACATTAGAAGTAGCAGTATAGGTGACCATATTGGCGGCAAGGGAAAGAGAGGCTGCCAGCATTACTGCAAAAAGAAATTTCGTCATATTCATATACAATTTCCGAAATCCGAATTCCGAATTTACTACTGGATTTCCATAATAATCAGCTTCTTGGTGATGTTCTGCTTGCGGACCTTGGCAAGGCCCTCCAAAGCCTCCACGAAGGCTCCATAAACCATCTGGGCGTCCTCGTACTTGTCGGGGTCCACATAGACCATCAGGTCGTAGGTGTTCCGGCTCATAGACACCACCTGCATCTTGTTGAACTGCTTGCGGATCTTTATGGAGACGATGTTGGAAATCTCTTCGGCCTGATCATCGGTGAATTCACCAGTCAAGTGGGCCACCACCTTATACTGCACGCCCTTTTCAAGTTCGGCAGCCAGGCGGTCACGGACCTTATTTTCCAAATTCACAATGGCCGTTTCCATGGCACGCTGCACCAGGGCCCGCTGAGACTCGTCCCCTTTGTTTGGCAAGCGTACCGATTCGCTAGCCAACAAATTGGCCGTAGAGGCCTCGCTGGCATTCAAGTCGATAACGATGTCGTTTTCTTGAATGCTTCCCGCATAAGTGATATTGATGTCTGCACCCACAGAAAGGCCCGCCACATAGGAAAGGTCCTCGTCGTTTCCGGCGATGTCATTCTGGAGTTGCACCACCTCGTCCAACTGGGCTTGACTCTCCAAACTCACCACGGTATAACCGCGGTTGGTCAGGTAGGCGTTAATCACCTCCATGGCAGTCTTTGCCAGAGGGTTACGGCGAATCACGTCGATGGATCCCGCCATCTTGCCGGATATGGCCGGGGAAACAAGCACAGTGGGCGTCGTCTTGAAGGTAGCGTTAGAAACCTGAATAGATGGCGCAGCCGCAGGTTCCGGCGCAGCCACCTCAGCAGAAGCCGAAGACTTCGGGTAGTTTGCAGCCTCCTGGTTCAAGTCGGCATAGCCCTGCTTAGCGCGAGCGCGGGCCGGGTCGTTATCCGGAGGAGGAGCGCTGGCACAACCGGCTAAAAGTGCTGCAGAAAGAGAGATGTACAATAGCTTTTTCATGTTTCGTTCCTTCTATTTAAAACTAGATGGCGGCTCGGGGGCCGCCATGACGAGGCGGGTTATTCGTGCTTTAACTCCCCACTTTGTTTCAAGCGCTCGTACTCCTGGTCAGGCGGCACAATGGAATTTCTGGCCTTTCCACCGGGGTGGTTAGCCACCATGCAGTAGACCTCATAGGTCTTTTTAGCCCGGAAGTTCTTGCCGTTCTTGAGGGTCGCCACCACTTCGAAATCCGCAATCTTGTTACGCTCGATAGACACGGGCACCTCATAGGCAAGGCTCGTGAGGTCGTTTACATCAAATGTCTTGAAAGGCTTGCCATTGCGCAGCACCACCAGAGACTTGAGCTGAGCCAAGTCACCCGCAGTAATTCCCGCAAGGTTAAACTTCAGGTTGGTATTAAGCTCCGTGGCGGGCAGGTCCAGATGAACCCTTTCGTTGCGCCCCCCACCGATCTTCACGCTGAGCTTCAGGTTGGCCGCAGCATCTTCAGCAGACTTCGTTTCGGCAGACTTGGCCGCCGTTGTATCAGCTGCAGGCTCCGCCTCACCCAACGCCGGCATAGGAGCATATTCTGTGACCCACATGTAGCAGGGCAGTTCCACATCGCCGTCGCTACAGCCCACCAGGAACCTCTTGGTACCAAAAGCAGAATCGCCCCAGGTGAGGGTCTTCTGGTAAATGCCGCTTTCGGGAACGGTATCCCGCTCGCCCCATACTGTGACGATGGTACCTGGGGTCACTCGGGCCTGGAGCATCACGCTAGGCACATACAGACTATCGGATATGCTTACAGCCTTGAACTGCAAATTCTTCTCGAAGTTTCTCTGGCGCTCGCCATAGGACTTGTCGAAGGTATTCATGGACTTTTCAAGAATTTCCGTATTCAGGGCGGCACCGCCATCTTCGGCCTTGGCGATGGAGTCGATAGCGGCAGCAAGGGCTTCCGTACCCGAAGATTCCAGCTTCAACACCTTGGAATCCCCCTGGTCATCCACAAGTACAGTCTGGTTCTTGACGATGGTGGTGGATTTTCCCTTGGGCGTGGATACCTCCACCTTACCCTCTTTCAGAGAGGCCACCGTCTTGCCCTGGACCTCCCCCACAAAGCCAGCGGTACCACGGATAGCCACTGTAGCTGTACCGGTCTTGAAATAGATTTCCGACTGTTGTTGTTTTTGGATATCGAAATGGACCTTGCCCGAATGGATGTCCAGGAATATGAGCTTTTTCACATTGTCCTGGAGTTCCGCCTGAAAGGTGACATTGGAACTCTCGGGAACCCTGAGAGCCGAACCGTCGGTCATGTTCACGATCAGTTCCGATTCCAGAGCTGTACGCACATGGTCGTTCTCCACCACGGTCTTACCAACCCGAAGCGGCGTCCAGGAATCGGCCTTCTCTCGTTCCACGGTACCCACAACACTGCGGACTTTCGCCTTCAAGAGGGCATTCTCGGGAACAGCTTCTTCTACAGGGGCGCTAACCGCCTCTTCCTTGGGAGCGGGCTTCGGGGCCTCTTCGTCTTTACAGGCCGTAAGGGCAAGAGCTGCAAACACTAGGACAACTGTAAATCTAACCTTGAACATGAAACTCCTTAATTATTACTCAACGTATAATTCTTGACACAACGAACAGGGAGACCATAGGATTTTTCATTTTTAAAACCGCTACTCAAACCAGCCACCCCTAAAGACAATCCCGCCGTTTCAGCAAACTTTCCAGACATTTCCTGCTGATTGGCACTCCACCACCATATACTGAAACTTTCATTATACCAAACAGCTTCATCCTTATCCATGTCCATATTGGTACATTCGCCACCGACATACAGAGCCGAAAAGCCCGACATGTTATTCCCCATCAAATACGTACTTTGATCAGGAGCAACCAAAGATTTTACCTCTCCCTGTGGATATACCTCAACAATAAATTTTTGCAAATTATTCCATTCATCAATTGAAGGAATATGCCAGCCATTGGGGCAAGCTCCTTGAGTGTTTGCGGGCACAGAAGCATCACTACGATTATACTTGTCATCCATATTCATCGCCGCCGCCCAAGTGTAAAATCTGCCTCCCTTTGCACAGTTTTCTTCTTTGCCAAGATAGCAGGTGTTATGGCCTATTACATAGGGGAAATCGGCATTACCCGCAAAATTCAAATTTTGCGCCATCCACACCATCGGTTCGCCCATCCTGTTGCCAAAGCGTTTAAGTTTCTCATCACTTGACAACGTAAAATCAAAACCAATTGTCTTATACTCTTGATTGTCTCGATCATCTATAAGGCTGCCATAATTTTCATTACAACTGGCTTCATAAGAGACTCCTGTATAATAATTACTTGGCTTACACTGAACATAGTTGGAGATAGTCATGGGTTCATCGTAAATTAGCGCAACATTCCATTTCCCATGTTTACATACATAAGAGCTTCCAAAGTCGTCTTCTGCATAATAAAATTCTATTTCTTTCGTACAGGCAAATTGGAATCTTTCCTCTTCTGCTGTTGCGGCACGCCAGAAGCCCCCATCGCATATAAAGTCTGAATTTTTCAGAACACTTCCCTTTTTCATTGTACCACTAGGACAAGCCAGATTGTAAATAGTGCCGTTGTCTTCAAAAGTATTTTCCGCCACTTCATGGTCATCTTTTACCCAGCGCTGTTCCGTCTCAACCCTATGTTCATCTTCGCTATACATATAATCACCATTTCCAGGCTTATAGAACTGGAATCCAGTATACCATCCATAATCCACATAAAAGGAATCTCGCCGACAAGAATAATACTCATCCGAATTATCAGTGACGAAGTGTATCACCTCACCTACATTGGGATTCGTGCAGCCTTTGTTCAACATGCCTTCAAAATCCCAGCCCACACGCCAAAAACCAAGATTCTGCTCGAACACGTAAACATCAGTGGTATAATCGCCACGGCGCACTGTTCCATCAAGGGCCTCTGTTTCATACTTTCGGGTATCCGCATAGTAGGCACTACACCCAGACCACTGGCGATCTTTGCAAACCACATAGGGAAAATATTCATCTCCTATTTTTTCAAATTTATTCTGCTTTACACTCGCTGCAGAATCGGCCTCCACCGTCTCGGTACAGACGCCGTAGTATTCCTCCAAATCGGTCATTTCGCGCCAGCGTTCTTGAGGGCCATCATAGACATATTTCTTGGTTCCCGTCACATCACCAGCCTTGATTTGGGCATCGGCACCCGGTTTCCAGCCGTAGGTATCCATTTCCAAATCCGTAGCCCTGCGCCACATATAGCCCACTTTTGCAGAATCAACGCAGACGTACCGGTTCTTTGATTTGGCAAGACGTTTCGCACCTGCCGCCATCAGCGTATCAACATTATCCTTATCGCAAGCCGGAAGGCCATACTCCTTGGTCCAGAAAGCACGAACGTACTTTTCAAAATTCGGCACCATGGCCGACAGACCCCAGCTTTCCACATTGGCGCGGATCGTGTCAAGTTTGCCGGTTACATCCGCCTCTTCTGCCCAATCCGCAATGGAATCACGCACCTTGGCATTGTCCCATGTACCATCTTTTTCCATATCGGTAGCGACATTGGTCAATAATTCGGTCAACTGGGATACATTTCTGTCTCCCTGGAACATCACCGAGAAAGCTAGTAAGGCGGCATCCCCATCACTAGAGCCAGCAATGTTCAGGTCTTCGGAACTAAAGAATCCCTTAGAATTGATATTCAGCAGATTAAAGATTTCCTTTTCGGCAGAATCCTTTGCTGCAAACACCTTCATCTTCTTTTCTTTTACCAGGTGTACAACACGGTGGTATTCCAAATGGGTCAGCAGGTTGATATTCACAATACCGCCATCGCGTTTGCTCACATCGGTTATAGCATAAAGGGTCAAGGGGGCTTCGGAGTTTTTACCCGTGACCTCATTCCTGTAGTAGCCCTCGGCGTGGAGTTCCACGTACTGGCTCACCATCATGCGGGCATTCAGCTTGAACTGACCGTCATCGCTCTGAATCTTGGATTCAAAGGTGTTTCCCGTCTGGTTCAGGGTACGGCCACTTTCCAGTTCAATGACGGTCACTTTGGAGCCATTGATAAAAGGTCCTTTCTGAGAATAGCCGCTAACCCCTTCCAAAGAAGTAGCCACTTTTTCGGAATCCAAGACAATATCGTCATTTTCTGATGAATCCGGAAGGATTCCATTCTTACCGTTAGAACCGTTCTTACCGTTAAGCACCACACCAACGGAATCACCGTCACAAACGATCTTGAGGCCGGAACTGTCTTTCAGCATCTCGGTAGTACAACCACCACCTCGCTCCATGGTAGCAAACCATTTCTCATCGGCGCACACGCGGATAATGCCCTCGGACTTGACGAACAGCTGTTCTCCCTCGTTCTTGGCGGTACAGGGAGGCAAGTCGTCCACCGTAGAATAAACAGCAAGGGTGTTATTGCCGTTAATACCGTCATCAACAGAGGTATCGCTACAAGCGACCACAACGAGAAGCAGTAATGTCAAGGCAAGCCACTGTTTCATAACAACCTATTCGTTTTTTCAGTTGCCCTGACTAGGGTTCATTACACAACGGACAAAGCCACGAGAGGATTTCAATGCACCCGTATAACCACTGTATTCCGTTGTTATGGTAAGTCCAAATGTTCCAGTTCCTGTATACCCAGCGTATTCATTAGAACTAATGAAATAGATTGTAGTAGGATTGGAGCACGAGCCTATGGCAGAAAAGCCCGTACTGTTGGTAATTTCACCATATCTGCTAATCGATGATGCTGGAACATTTTGCCAACCTGGCTGATCCTGTGCAACCAGGGAATAAGAAGAAAAATCACCAACATCAGCAATCAGCTGTTGAAATTCCACTTCGCTGGGTATATGCCACCCTTCGGGGCAGATTCCCTGATGATTTTCCCCAATCAAATTTCCTGCATCCTGGGCATCATAGGAACTCGGTAAATTCATTGCCGCAGCCCATGTATAAGTCCGTCCCTCTTTATTACAATTAATAGGGTCATCCTTGTAGCATCCATTATTTGAGTTTGTCATGAAATACCCTTCACCGCCGGCAAAATTAAGGTTTTGTGCCATCCATGTTTTGCCACCAATGGTAACGGTCTTGTAGGTTTTTCCATTCCGGGCATCATTAAGAGTCCCGTATTCATAAGTAGAATTGAGATATTTGGCGGGAAAAGCATCTTCATCAAAATCGCAATAATTAGCGTCACGCCACGCCCCATTTTCGCATATATGGTCCCCAACCCTGTAGGAATCCATTTTTGCCGTACACGCACCATATTGCTTCTCATCTTCCGATGCCATACGCCAAAAATCTTCTTCGCAAACAAAAACAGATGTCGTAGAAATAAGACCATTCACCACATTGCCTTCTTCATCACAATCTATGCCATAAGTATTCGCCCCCACGGTAGCATCTATTTTAGACCAACGATAAAGCGTCTGAACATTGTGGCCAGCATCTGTCATCCCTCCCTTGGGGCGATTGTAATTGTTCATCAGCGTCGGAGATGCAGCTTGTTTGCAAGCATAGTAGGTATAAGAGCCATCGGTTCCAAGCAGCCGTTCTACTTTGGCATAATTTGCGACAAGGCATGCCATACCAAGAGAATCTTCTAATTCCCAACCATACCGCCAGAAGGGAACGGTTTCAACATGAACAAAGGACGTATCGTATACATACACTATTGAAGAATAAGCGCCCCTCCGAACCGTTCCATTTTCAGGAATTTCCCAGTGGCGCGTATCCACATAGTAAGCATCATGCCCCACCCATTGACGATTTTCACAAACATAATATGGATACGTTGCTTCGCCTGTAGCGGAAATGGATCCATGTCCCTCGCGAACACTATTAACAGGATCAGCCTCTACGGTAGCAGTACACATCCCGTATTCCACCTCTTTAGGCGTTGGCGTGCGCCAACGGCCTTCTTCAGTGTCGTAGACATACTGGGCACCAGACGCTCCTGTTCTAAAAGTACCGTCATCCGCAGTCAACCATCCATTTACATCTTTTTCGTATGTTGTCGCCTTACGCCAGATATAACCGACGTCCGCAGAATCCAGGCATATATAGTCCGTATTATAGCTGGTAGCTATAGTTCCCACTAAACCGGCTTTACAGGGTTCTAACTTGAAAAAATCTTGCCAAAAACGGCGAATGAACGACTTGAAATCGGGAACTTTAGACGATATATTCCATTTTTTTACGTGTTCTTCGACAGAGTCCAAAACCCCACCCAAGTCTGCCTCGGCGGCCCATTCTGCAATTTCTTTTTTAGTCTCGGCATCGTCCCAAGTTCCGTCCTCTTCCATATCTTCGGAAATATTGGCCAATAGTTCCATCAACTGTGCTACGCTACGGTCTCCCTGAAGCAATACTGACAACGCCAAAAGGGCGGCATCCCCTTCACCAGAGCCCGCAATATCCAGATTCTCGGAGTTTGCAAAATTTCGGGAATCAACACCAATCAAGTTAAACACTTCTTTTTTTGCAGAATCCTTTGCTGCAAAAAATTTCATCTTCTTTTCTTTCACCAAATAAATGACACGATGGTATTCCAAATGGGTCAGCAAGTTGATATTCACCAACCCACCTTCACGCTTACTTACATCGGTCAAGGCATATAGAGTCAAGGGAGCCTCGGAATTTTTACCCGTGACCTCGTTTCTGTAATAGCCCTCAGCATGGAGTTCCACATACTGGCTCACCATGGTTCGGGCGTTTAGGTGGAAATGCCCGCTATCATTCTTAATTTCGGACTTGAAGGTGTATCCCGTCTGGTACAGGGTACGACCACTTTCCAACTCAAGCACATTCACCTTGGATCCGTTGAGAAACGGCCCCTTCTGAGAAAAACCGTTGACCCCTTCCAAGGTGGTGGCCACCTTTTCGGAATCTAACACGACGGCAGTATCGTTGCCGCCATTAATTACATTGCCATTGGATCCATTCTTGCCGTTAGTTCCATTAGTACCGTTTTTACCGTTCAGCACCACGCCCACAGAATCGCCATTGCAGACAATTTTCACCCCACTTTTATCGGAAAGTTCTTCCGTGGAACAGTTTGTAGCCTGCGAGATTGTGGCAAACCATTTTTCGTCAGCACACACACGGATAATACCCTCGGACTTAACGAACAACTGTTCGCCCTCGTTGGCTGTCGTACAAGGCGGAAGGTCCTCTACCGTGGAGTAAACGGCCAAATTGTTACCGTTAACATCATCACCAACAGAAGAATCGCCGCATGAAACCAGCAGCAAGGCCCACAGGATTAGACATACGGCGTACTTCATTCTACTTATCCTTTATACAGCGCACCGAGAGCATGCTCTCGTTTTCCATGGGAAGCGAGATGGTAAAGTCCTGCCTGTCGCCACTCAGATACAGCGTCAGATGATTTTCATCCATTACCTTTTCGGTAGAGGTCCACCAGTATCCCACCGACCCTACGAACTTGCATTCAACCTCATGTTCTACATAGCAGAATCCGCCGGGCAGTGCCGAGAACTTCAACTTGTTGTCGCCATTCTCCCCTTTCCAGCCCGTAGTAGACTTGAAATGGGCTCCCGCCTCGTCCTTGTTGGAACCCGAATAGGCCCGCAGGGCCTCGTATTCGTCACCGGTGGGCAAGCGCCAACCCGTGGGGCAAGCGGCGGCGGCAGCGGGATAATCGTAAAGCCTACCATAGGTTTCACAATTTGCCGCATCGTTGTCGTAGCACATGGTATTGCCGGCAGCAGGTTCGTAGCGCAGGTTTTCCGCCATCCAGCAATTCTCGTGAATCACCACGGTGGCGTACTGCACTCCACCACGTTCCACCGTAGCCTCACAGCCGATGTCCTTCGCTTCGGAAGAACTGGAATCTTCTTCGGTAGAGCTAGAGGATAAAGATGAACCGGAATCGGCAGCATCAGAACTGCTATCAATAGAGGCATTTCCATCATTCATCAGGTCGATGTCGTAGTTGTCGTAGAGGGAGCAGCCAGACATAAGCAAGAGGGAAATTGCCACGACCCAAAGGGTCTCGCAATGACACATTCTAAAATTCTTCATCGTCACCCCCTACATCTCCCAGAACAGCGTTACATAGCCGCCCTGACCAAGGTTCGTCACAAAATCATATCCCAATTCTAAGCCCAGGTTCCCAAAGCTATAGAACAGGCCCGTGCGGAACTGCATCCATTCTTCGGAGTCATCTTCGGGAATGGCGATAATGGCCGTCTCACGCAAACCAAAGTTGTTGTAGTCAAAATGGAACTGCCCCACCGGAGCTACATAGACACGCTGTAACTCACCATCTCCTAAACCGGCACCCACATAGACACCGGCGCCCAGAGAAATACGGCTTTCGCCCATATCCCCAAAACCATAGGCAAACCTTAGTGTCGCTACCAGGTCAGGCATAATCATCAGCGTATTCTTGTCTAGGTCGAAGGCCTTATAGTTCTTGTCGCTAAACGGAACAAAGGCACCCGTAATACCTACCCAGGGTGAAATATGGGCCCCCTGGCGTTTTTGCAATTCGGCAACCTTCGCCGCCTGTTCCGCCGCATAAATGCTGTCCAGAACAGCCTCGTCTTCTTCGGGGCCAAAGTCCACTCCGTCATTGTTGCCCTGGTTCTCCCAAATCCAGCGGCCATTCATAGCGGTAGCCTTTTCCTTGTACTCCACGGAGCCCTTGAAGGTCTGGGGCTTGCCACGTTTCATGACCACGGGCTCGCCATCCACCACGACTTTACCATTTTCAAACTTAATACGCACATTACTTTCGCTGGCCGGGCCGCCACTAATGCGGCTATGGAACAGCTTGACCCCGTTCAAGTAATAGGCACTGCGTACCGGTTTGGAAATATCCATGTAAATCAACGGGGCTGCGGTAGTATCGGTCTTATAAACGGCCAGGGAGCCGTTCTTGGACAATTCGGCATTCAGCTTATCCAGCTTTTCCAAGAAGAAGGGCGCAAAGCCCGCTCCATCCTGGCGGACCACCATCTCGCGGCAGGTTTCGCCCCACTTTTGAGCAATCTCAAAGGAGTGCTTGCGGTGGTTGGGTTCGTACTGCAAGGTAAAGTCATAGTTGGCCTGGAAACCACTACTTAGGGGCTCCAAGAACACGCCGCCCTGCAGGTTCAAAAACTGGTCCTTACTCTGGGCAAAACTGTAGAGGGCGTCCACGCAAGCTTCAATCTGCAGCTTACGGTCTTCCAGGCCTCGGGCCATTTCCATGTGGCCTAGCCTGACCTCTCCGGTTACACGCATGTAACGTTCTTCGAAGGCAGGGAGTTCTACCCGATAGAATGTCCAGCACTCATCCCCCATCACGTCATTGATACTGATGGTAGCACACTGGTCGTTTTTCTTGGCAATCTGGCTCGCTTCTAAGAGAAGGGAATCCAAACCCTCGTTCTTACCCTGCACCGACTTTTTCAATTTTTCCAGTTCAGCCTCGCGTTGGTGGAATACCGCAGGGTCTTGCACAAAGATAGAGGCGGACTGAGCACCGTCCTGGGGTTCAGCGGAGGCCTTTGCAACCTCTGGTTGCGGGGCGGGAGCCTGGGCAGGGGCCGGAACAGGTTCAGCGACAGTTTGCGCAGGTTCTGCTGCAGGTTCCGCAGCAGGAGCTTCAACGGAAGGTTCCGCGACTTCGGCAGGAGTCGCTTCCGCAGATTCGGCAGGAGCCGCTTCCGCAGATTCGGCAGGCGCAACTTGTTCGGCAGCCACGTTAGCGGCGGGAGCAGCTTGATCAGTAGCCACAGGATCCGCAAACGCAAAAGCAGCGGAAATGCACAGTAAAGGCACAACTTTGTGTAATCGGTTCATTCTTATTGACATAGGTGTGAAATGTTTAAAAATCTACATGGAATGTATATTTTTTTCTCACATTCGTCACAAAATAAAGCCTTGAGAACCGCAGAATTTGTTCTAGAACACACTTTTGGGGATTTTTAGTCCTTGACGCAACGGACAGACATACCCTGGAATTTATCAATATCCATGAAATAAACCTCGTTATTCACATCTTCCATGCCTATCAAATAGGCAAAGAGGAAACCTGTATCCGTCGATGTCCAGAAATAGGCATCTTCTCCCCTATCAAAGGAATTTCCTATGTGAGGCAGACCATGATTAGCCGCTGAAGGATGTTCCTCCAAATTGATGTAGAATCCAGTTGCCGTAACAGAAAAACCCACATAGTTTACGTAATACCAATCCTCACCTAGATCCTCCTGCTCCCAGAACCATCCATCAAACGATTTCAGGTAGAGACCAACAAAGGAAGCCCCGTCTTTTCCCTCTAAATAGTAGTCTGTCGCATCCACAAGTATGTTTACCAAGGACTCCCATTCTGTCTTCGATGGGAGGTGCCACCCTTCGGGGCATATTCCTCTCACACGATTTGCAGCATTGCACGTTTTTCCATACCCACAATCCAAACCATCGATGGAATAAAGCCCTGCACTATCCATTGCCGTACCCCAAGTGTAGTAGCGGCCATAGATCCTGCCATACTCAGAATTGCAATCATCGATATAGCAATAACTGCCGTACGGTTCACCATTTAGTTTGTACTCAAAATCCAGGTTCTCCGCCAACCAAGTCGCAGTATACGCTTGCAATAGTTCATTTGATTCCTTATCCCTAATTGTCTGATCAAAGACAATAGTGCTATAGACTCTCCGGTCACGCCAATCCAGCATTTCTCCGTATACAATTTCCTCATTCAGGAACCTTTTATCGTCGCGCTTATCCGCCCAAGTAACCTGGCCTTCCCATTCATAGCATTGGTATTGCCGTCCGTTGTTCACACTCCACTTGTTGTTTACCGTCTGTTTGGCGGGACTTACTGCCTTACACGTGTCTATTCCATAAGTTTTTGCAATAAAGTTGTTGATGTACTTTTCAAATCCACCAACCTTGGCGTTGGTCCCCAAGTGCCAACCTTCTACGTTCTTGCGGAAATTGGACAATCTCTGGCCAAAAGCCCAATCGGCAATCTGGGTTTTAAAGGCGGCAGCGCTATCACCGTTCCATTGGCCATCTTTGGCCATATCCGCCGAAATTTCAGTAAGCAGAGCCATCATCTCGGCCTCGGTACGGTTCCCCTGCAACAAGATGGAAAGGGCCAGCAGGGCCGCGTCCGCCTCACTGGAGCCAAACACGTCCATTTCCTCGGCATCCGTCTTGTTTGGCAAGACAATTCCAAATTCCTTCAAGATTTCTTCCTGAGCCTGCTGCTTAGCAGCCCAAACCTTCTTCTTTTCCTTGGTCACCAGATAGTAAACGCGCTCAAATTCCAAATGGGAAAGCAGGTTCACGTTGGCAGAAGTATGCTTGGACAGGTCCGTAAGGGCCTTGAGGCGAATCGTGTTATTTGAAATCTTGCCCGTCACCTCGTTGCGGTAGTGCCCCTCCACCATAATCAGGGCGTACTGGCTTACCAAATCACGAGCCGAGAACAGGTAACGACCGTTGTCGCTGAGGATATTGCTGGTAAAGTTCCCGTTGGTCTGCTTGAGGGTGCGACCGCTTTCCAGTTCGTATAGGTAAACCGTGGACCCCTTGAGAAAAGGTCCTTTTTGCGAATAGCCGTCAAGGGAATCCATGGACGTCGCCACTTTTTCTGAATCAAGTTCCCCCGTATCCGAATCGCCTTGAGATTTTTTACCCAATTCCAGAGTGGTGGATTCTTTGTCGCAGGTAATGGTCACCGTAGAATCGGTCTGTGCCGATACCACGCAGCCCTCACTGGACTTTCCATTGGCTCCATTCAGCACCACCCCAACGGAGTCCCCATTGCATACAATTTTTAAGCCCGAACCATCAGGAATTTTTTCCGTGGAGCACGAAAAAACACCTCTTTCCAAAGTTCCAAACCACTTACCATCAGCACATATCCGTGCCGTAGGCTCTCCCCTGACATAGGCCTGTTTTCCCTCATTTTCCCCAGTGCAGTCTGGCAATTCCGAGACAGTATTTACCACTGGCACCACCTCCTGGGCCCCAAGGGAATCTTCGACGTTGGTACCGTCGCAACCCACCAGGAAAAAGGCCATACAGGCAAAAAGCGCTATGATTTTGGAACAACTCATGAAATTCAATATAAATTATTCTTTTCTAAAACGGACAATAGCGTCAACTAAAAAAGTTTGCCCTCATATTCCAAGTTGGAATAACAAGATTTTGTTACATTTGGAGTCATGCAAAACAATAGAGAAAACTGGGGTTCGAAGCTGGGAGTAATCCTCGCCGTGGCAGGTTCTGCCGTCGGACTCGGCAACTTTTTACGATTTCCTGTGCAGGCGGCCACCAACGGCGGCGGCGCCTTCATCATCCCCTACCTTATCGCCTTCTTGCTTTTGGGAATTCCCCTTTCATGGATGGAATGGACCCTTGGCCGTGCGGCAGGACTCCACCATCACGGTACCGCACCGGGCGGATTCCACTATATTCTCGGTAAAAAGCCCTTGGCAAAGCACCTGGGCTCCTTGGGACTTTTACCCCCGCTGTTCATCAGCTTCTACTATGTCTTTATCCAGTCCTGGATTCTGGCATTTACCTACTATTCCGCCACTGGAAAACTTATGGAAGTTGTGGCTGGCGGCTACGAACCCATGAAGGAATTCTTCGGCAACTACATCATGCTGAACACCAAGGTAGGCCCCATTCCCGCCGCCATCCTGTTCTTCTTGATTACCTTCGCCTGCAACATGGGGCTTTTGTCCTTCGGCGTGCGCAAAGGTATTGAGCGGGTGAACAAGGTGACCATGCCCATCCTCCTCATCATGGGCATTATCCTGGTGGTACGCGTACTTACCGTAAGCGATATCGGCAAGGGCCTTGCCTTCGTGTGGAACCCGAACTTCTCTGAAATGCTCAACCCCGCCGTGTGGCTTGCGGCGTCGGGCCAGGTGTTCTTCACCATGAGCCTTGGCATGGGTATCGTGTTCTGCTACGCCAGTTACCTGAAACCCAAGGAAGACCTGGTGCTTTCGTCCCTGACCGCCGGCGCTACCAACGGATTTGCCGAAATTATTTTGGGCGGCACCATCGTGATTCCTATGGCGGTGCTCATCGCCGGCAACAACATCGAGGAATGCGCCAAACTGGGCACCTTCGGTCTCGGATTCCAGACCATGCCCTTCGTGTTCGGGCAGCTTCCCTTTGGCGGATTTTTCCAGACCCTCTGGTTTGCCATGCTCTTTATCGCAGGCGTCACCAGCGCCATTTCCATCATTCAGCCCCTGATCAGCTTCTGCGAAGACGACCTGAAGTTCCACCGCAAAAAGGCCATCGCCGCCACAGGTACCGTGACCTTCCTGGGCAGCCTGGTGGGCATCTTCGGCCTTGCCGCCGGTGCCGTCGATGAACTGGACTTCTGGGGCGGTAGTTTCTTGCTGGTGGTGCTCGGCACCATCCAGGCGTTCATTTTTGCCTTTGTGCTGGGTCGCCGCAAGTCCGAGACCATCGGCGAAGACGGCAACCCCGAAAACGAAGCCTTTGCCCTGATGAACGACGGCGCGGCCCTAAAGCTTCCCCGCTTTTTCCGCCCTATCATCATGTACGTGTGCCCGATTTACCTTGCCATCGTGCTTGTGGCATGGATGATCCACGACGGCATGGGCGTGTTGCTGTTGAGCAATGTGGCCGCCGATGCGCGAGTCACCTTCCTTGGCCAGGAATTCTCCCAGATTGGCTTTACCTGGGGCGTGCGCGGATTCCTGCTTGCGCTGGTAATCCTTTTGAATATTGCCATCTACTTTGCCTGGAGGCAGGGTGGTACGGCAAGACTCACCACCATCTTGCATAAACAGACCAAGTCTGTGGGCCGAGCCGGCGAACACGACGAAGAGGAGGCATAACCATGGAATTTTCTACAAGCGGACTAGTTTTTATGGTTGCCTCCTGGGCCGCCATCATCGGTCTTTGTATATTTTGTTTCGCAAAGGTCTTTAAGAAGAAGTAAGAAGGAGATTTACCGTGAAGGACATTCAAGAGAAAGTATCTGAATTGGGTCTTACCTTACCCCAGTGCCCGGCCCCGCTGGCGGCCTACATTCCCGCCACCCGCTACGGCGATACCATCGTGGTTTCTGGGCAGTTGCCCTCCATCAACGGGGACTTCGCCAACTTCTGCGGCACGGTGCCTACGGACATTTCCGTAGAAAAAGCTACCGAGGCGGCACAGATTTGCCTTTTAAACAATATTGCCGCCGCCATGACGCTTTTGGAAAGCGACGAGACCTTGATGCTGGTGCAGATGCAGGGCTTTGTGCAGTCCGCAAGCGACTTCCACGAACAGCCCGCCGTGCTGAACGGGGCCTCCGAACTGGCCGTGCGTATCTTGGGGGAAAACGGCAAGCACGCCCGGACCGCCGTGGGCGTTGCCGCACTACCGAAAAATGCAGCCGTGGAAATCAGCTGCACGTTCCAGGCCATCCGCAAGGCAATTACCTACAGCGGACGGTATCATTGGATTGAGAAGAAATAAAAGAAATCCCGGCTCAAGGCCGGGATAGCATTTGAAAAGACTAAATCAGTTCCTCAGGAGGAAGGTGGTCGGCGCTTTCCGGTTCCTGGTAGCAGGTTTCCGGAACCTGGACCTGCATCTGGAAGTAGGCCCTATGGGCCGCAATCACCCGTTCACGAGCGAATTCCGCGTTCTGCCAGTCCCCAATCTGCACGTCCTTGCCTTCCAGTTCCTTGTAGTTCTGGAAAAAGTTCTTGGTGATGCGGAGGAACATCTGGTCCACGTCGGTAATGTCCTTGATAGGGCGCGGGTTGAAGACCGGCACTCCCAGAACCTTGTAGTCCTTCTTGCCACCGTCGGTCATATCAAGGGCGCCAATCACGCGGCAAGTGCAAACCGTACCCGTCATCATGGAGGCGGGGCTGTAAATCAGCATGTCCAGGGCGTCACCGTCGTCGGCCTTGGTGCTGGGGATAAAGCCATAAGTGCAAGGATAACTCATGGAGCTGAGCAGGCAGCGGTCCAGACGGAACACGTGCAGACGCTCGTCATATTCGTACTTGAGGTTGGTGTCCTTGCCGATTTCCACCACGCAATCCACTTCGTAGGGGTACTTGCGTCCAATGGGGAGATCGAGATAGTTAATAGCCATTTATACTCCAAGGGGCCCACCTTGAGCCCAAATCTTGTTTTATTTCAATTTCTGTAACGCAAATTTAGCATTTATATGCCGAAAATCAAGTGGCTAGGCCCTCGCCTCCAGCAATTTTTGAACGGACTGGGCGTACTTTTCAAGGCTCGGGTCGCGAGCACCCATCAATAGAATGGTATCGCCAGGCTGGGCGCATTCTACCATCTTCTTGGCACATTCGTCGCGGTCTTCGATGTAGACGGCCTCGCAACCCTTGAGGAGCAGGTCATCGGCCAGGTCGCCTGCGCTGATGTCACGAGTGACAGTGCCGCCAGCATAGTAAATCTGGCTGAAGAACATCATGTCGTTATCCCGGTCGTCGTCAAAGTCCTTGGGCCGAAGCGTCTTCGCAATAAACTCCACCAGGTCGTTGCGCAAGAAGCGTGTGGGACCAAAGCCATGAGGCTGGAACCAGGCGATGACACGACCCTCGGTAAAGTCCTGTGCGCTTCTAATGCTTGCGGCAATCTTTGCCGGATTGTGGGCAAAGTCATCTACCAGGGTCACGCCGTTGAAGGTCCCGAGAATCTGATGACGACGGAACACGCCTGGGAAGGTAGCCAAGGCATCGGCGCAAGTATGGAGCGAAACCCCTGCGCGGAGTGCGGCAGCGGTTGCAGCCAGGGCGTTTTCCATATTGTGCTTACCTGGAAGGGGCACAACGAACTTCACCAGTTCAGCCTGGTGGCGGACCCGGAACTGTATAGAAGTTCCAACCGACTTGAAGTCCGTGCCCTGCACGCCTACGTAATTTTCAAAGCCGAAATCGAATTCGCGACCGGCGCTGAACTTCTTGGCCAGCGGGTGGGCGTCGTTTACAATCAGAATCTTGCCGTTATCAAGAATGTTGTGGCTGAACTTAAGGAAGATTTCCTGGAGTTCGCTCAATTCCTTGTGGTCCTTATCGACATTCAAAATCAGGCCGATTTCGGGTTCGTAGCGGACCAGCGTTCCGTCGCTTTCGTCCGCTTCCACAACAAGCCACTCGCCCTTGCCCGACACGGCGTTGCCGATCTTGCCTTCTTTCTGCAGATTCACGAGACCAGCTCCCGTCATCACAGAGGGTTGGAGACCCGCATACTGCAAGATATGGTAAATCATGGCGGTCACGGTGGACTTGCCGCTGGTGCCGCTCACAGCAATGGTCTTGGCTTCCTTAGAAATCTTCGCCAGCATTTCACTGCGGTGCATTACGGGAACGCCCAATTCCTTGGCGCGCTTGAGGTCCGGGTTCGTGTCTTCGATGGCGGTACTTACGACCACTGCACTTAAGCCTGCGACTACGCCCGAACCATCCTGCGCAAAGCACTTGACTCCACAATCCTCGAGCTGGCTCATCACAAGAGGCTTTTCGCACTTGCCCGCCAGAAATTCACCGAACTGGCGGTCGGACCCGCTCACTGCAACGTCCTTGCCAACAAGATACTGGGCAATGGCACTCATGCCCACGCCCGCAACACCGATAAAAAAGTAAGATTCCATGATAAAAATATAACAATCAATTACTGAATTTTACTAATCCCCTGAAGGCGAACGCTATTTACATCACGCCCATCACCTAAGCGATGGTAGATAAGGCCAACAAAACGATTGGTTTCATACTAGTGTTTTCCTTTTAGTTGAAGTGTCGGTTTATGATTTTTTATGACAATAGTAGAAAAGTTCGGCGCAGTCATAGAACCCTTGATACTATAATTTGATTCAATTTTTCTATCCCTTTGAGACGTGCGAGCATCTAGCAGTACCATATTCGTTGTAGAATCATTATAGGATTCTGTAGCACAATAATGATATTTACTAGGGATAAGCCTATCCGCAAACGGGATACTACCAAATGATAACGAATCTCCCTTTTGATATACACATGCAATTTCAAGATAGCAATAAGCAGCAACATTACAAATAGCAGATATGTCATCACTCTTATATAGAAAAAAATCATTATGCAAAATGATTTCCATATTCTGATCTTCTAGTGAGAGTTTTGTGAAATTATCTAAAGGAATAGGCTGGCCTTTTCTTGAAGCGAAATACAATGAGTCCATATCTAGCGAGTCACTCAAAACCCATATTTCATTATTTACATTGTTTTCCTTTTTTCCAACAGAGTAAAAAAATTTTTTTCGGAGCTTAAAAGGATGTATATATACACCTTCATTATAATACGATAAACTCCCAACGCCTTTCCCCAAAAAATACTCTCTTGAA
>CAMHOW010000047.1 GCA_946186895.1 uncultured Fibrobacter sp. | reverse complement strand
GGGCCGCCGCTGACGAAGATTGCCGGAATGTTGAGGCGCATGGCGGCCATGAGCATACCCGGAGTCACCTTGTCGCAGTTGGAGATGCACACGAGGGCGTCGGCGCGGTGGGCGTTAGCCATGTATTCGGTGGAGTCGGCGATGAGGTCGCGGCTGGGCAAGCTGTAGAGCATGCCGTCGTGGCCCATGGCGATACCGTCGTCGACGGCGATGGTGTTCATTTCTTTAGCGACACCGCCGGCGGCTTCGATGGCGCGGGCAACAACCTGGCCCAAGTCCTTCAGGTGAACGTGGCCCGGAACAAACTGGGTGTAACTGTTCACCACGCAAATGACGGGCTTACCAAAGTCTTCCACCTTGGTTCCAGTTGCGTGCCACAGGGCGCGTGCACCGGCCATTTCACGGCCTTCCATAGTCTTGAGCGAACGAAGTTTCGGCATAATAATCCTCTTGTTAGTACGGTGCGAAATGTAGAAAAAAAGACACCCGCAGGGGCGGGTGTCTTATGGAGGTTAATGTTAAAAGATTAGTACTTGCTAGAGAGTACGCTGGGGCACTCGATTTCCTTAAAGGTGTGGTTCGGGTTACCAGCGGCTTCCATGAAGTTGGCCAGGAACAGGCAGCCTTCCTTGGCTTGAGAGTCACCACCAAACGCGGAATTGCACTTCTGAACGAGGCAGTTCTTACGCAGGGTCAGCAAATCGCCGTTGTAGCCGACAGACTCTTCGCAATCGCTCAGCAGGCCGCCTTGTTGCTTGCCCAAGTTTGTCCAGCCGTAACCACTAGTTCCGTTGAACGCACCAACGCCACCGCCAGGAATCATGATATCGAACTGTCCGCCACCGTCAACATCCCAACCGATGTTAGTGGTCATAACGATTAGCTTCTTTCCCTTCAAAGCCTGATGGTTGGCCTTGGTCTCGTATTTTCCGGTACCAGTAAAGGTGAGCTCGTAACATTTTCCGCAGGATTCGCTACCGCCGTTGATGGCTGCAAAAGCGAATCCCATATTGCTACACCCGTTTATAGTAAACGGAATCTGGCTGAGGCACGCGGCAGCTCCTCCACCGCCATTGCATACGCTTCCGTCACTATAATTGGTATTGGGGTCCTTTCCATTCGCTTTGCACTGCTTTGACGGTCTGCCAATACCGCCATTCTTGGAGGCGTTCTCATTCCAAGAGCAGCTGGGTTTGCAACCATCCCAGTAGCGGGTTGCCCAACCACTTCCGCTATGGCCACCCTGCTTATAGACGATATTCGGACAACTTCCGCTCTGCTGGCTTGTGGAACTCTGTGTCTGGTTGTTCTTGCTGCTGGAGCTCTTGGCCTTTGAAGAGGAACTATTTGTCTGAGAGCCGTTGCTCGACGGAGCCGCAGAACCACCCATCTCTTTACAGCTCTTGTTGTTCGGATCGTAATAGCAATTCAAGTTGCAAGTCTTGTCGTAGGCGTACTTTTCGCCCTTGGGGCCGGTCTGTTCGGCATAATAGGCAACGCACTTGCCCGAAGGAGCGTCATAGCACTGACCATCACACTGGCCGCCCTGCTGAGTTGCTGCAGAGGAAGTCGTGGTGTTGTGGGTTCCGCTGGAGTTGGAACTGGTGCTGGCAGCACTGTTTCCGCCCGGATTGGTGCCAGGATTAGTTCCCGCAGATGTCGGGTTGGTTCCGCTTGCAGAAGAAGTCACAGCGGGTGCGTTGGGGTTTTCTGCGATGACCTCGCCATTGTCGTTGACCACGTTGCCGTTGTCATCAACGTTACCGATGTTGTTGCCCTGGATATCCGTGACGGTACCGTCGTCGAATTCCACCATCTTGGTGCCACCGTTGGTTTCAACGATTTTAGCCAGGGGGCGTTCGTTCAGATCGACACCGGTCAGGAATGTTTCGCCTTCGTTAGTGACGATGTTGCCCTCGGTGTATGTTCCAAAGATATTCCACTGGGAATCGTAGACCGTTCCATCTTCGGCAACGTAAAGATTTTCGTTTGGTCCAATATCGATAACTCGGACATTTTCGGACGTTCCGGAAAGAGCGCCCATCGGAATGGCGGTGGTGTCGCTACAGTTCCACGCCAAAATGAGCGCGCCAGCGATCAACAGAGATTTAAAAAATGGAAGCTTCATGATACCTCTCGTTATACCCATTACCCTATTGAAAATATAATAAATACGGCCAAAATGGCTTGTAAAAAAGAATTTAGGGTGACACGAGTCATGAAAAACCATCATTTTTAGGGCGGTTTTTTACTGTATTCGCCTAAAGTAAGCGTTTTTTTACTAAATAGCGGCTTTCGCGAGGTGCTCCAGGAACAGCTGCTGGGCCTTGGAATCGTACATGACCACGTCGTAGAGTTCCCCCAGCTTGCCGGTGCGAGATTCCACCATGAGGCCTGCGAGAGAGCCTTTCTCGGTGGGCATAAATGCACCCTTGCCGTCGGGAGTTTCTTTGAATTCCAGATAGCCTTCGGACACGTACCAGTCGCGGATTACTTTGTAGTAAATTCGTTCCATGTCGGGGCCGATCAAGGTGTTCAGCCTGCGGGCGATTTCGCTTACCGGTATTGGAGTCTCGTCAGTGGGGTAGTTGCCCAGTTCTTCTGCTGAAAGATGAAATTTCTGCCTGGCCTTGCGACCGGAGTAGTTGGATTCGGTTTCATCACCGTTAGCGGTTCCACGTGTGGTAAAGCGCTCGTTGGCAATGTCGATGCATTTTTGGAGGTTTTCCAAAATGTACTTCTGTGCTTTTTCCCAACACTGGGTGTAGATATTGTGGTGACCGCGCAGGTCGGATTCGCCTTTTTCAAAGCCGTAGGATTCGCCCAGTTCTGTGGGCAGGTTAGCCTCTGCACCATTTTCGGTCATCTGCCTAGAGAGAATACCCTGCTGGACCAGAAAGTTTGCCACGTCGGCATAGAGCAGGTGGTTCATGTTGACCCCTGCCGGAATCAGCTCGTTGATGTTGCGGACCACCCGTGAAATGGAAACGGGGTAGTCGAAGAAACGGTAATTGCCAATGGATTCGGGGGCAATGGAGAGGGGCTGCTTAGGTGTTTTTGGGGCTTTCTGGATGCTCTTTCGCGGGGCGGCATTCACGGGGGCCGCCTTTACGGGGGCCAGCTGGTCGTGGTTCAGCTGTTGCTGCAACAGGGAGGCCACGTAGGCGAGACACTTGCTGATTCTTTCTTGCTTACAGCTGTCCCCTTCGGGGAGTATTTCATCGGTGAGGGGGTTGATGCCGCAGGACAACTTGCGAAGGTACATTTCGGCGCGTTCAATAATTGCATTTTCAGTAGCCATGGCTTACTCCTATTATTTTCGGTCACCTCAAAAAATTCATTTTCAAAAAATTGGCTGCAACGCTTCGTGCAGTTTCGTCACTCAAAGTGACAAATACCTCCAGTATTCGCCACTTTTCGTTCCTGCCTGCACTTGGTTTCGCTCAATTTTTTTTATCAAAGCAATTTTTAGAGGTGACCTAGTATATTATTTTTTTAGGCAAGCCAAATATAAAAAAAGGAATGGCGATTGTGGGACTACTGGCAGAGCCCGAGAGTCTGTAGGCAACTGCCCGTGTCCATTTTCTTGATGGCGGCGGTAGATGCCTCTTCTATGGTGCGACCTGTGCCGGTACCTGTCCACTGGCAGCGTGTGTCACCGTGTTCCAGCGTAAGCGATATATTGTAGCTGGTCAGGTTCTTGAGTGAACGTGATGGTGTCGCCTTGATTTGGACAGTAGTGACGGCAGCCTGCGAGGACTGTACCACCTGTCCGAAGGTGTCTGTAAGCTTGTTAAGCACCGCGGTGCATGGCGCCGGTGCGAATTTGCAGGACAGGTTCACCTTGCACTCTGGAACGCTCATTTGGTAACGGAGCTTGACAGCCTGGATTGTGGCGGCGTTGCGCAAGCCAAGAGATAGCTCCGGAAAAATAGACAGCTCGTGAGGCGTACTTAGCAGCTCTTTTTGGGGAATGTCAAAATTGGCAGTACCGCTTGAATCGGTGGTGGCCTTTGCAACGGGCTTGCCGTTATGCTCGGCAAGAAGCGGAAAATGGGCGATGGCAGAGTCGCCCTTCGTAACTTTTACAGTAAAGGGAACCTCGTTGTCCACCTGGATTTTCAGGTCTCGAAGTTCTTTGATAAGGGCTTGCTGGAGGGCGGTGGCGTTCGTCTTTAGACGCATGGAATTATCCAGGGGAACGTAGACGGACATTTCGTCGAGAATGACCTGGTATTGTTCGGCCTTGTGGGGAATTTCGCCTAAAAGCCGGCCTGCCTCTGCGTAGAGCTTAGATTCGATGGCTTTTTGTGTGCTGGCTTCGATATCGGTGACTTCCCTTTGGATTGTTTCCATGTTGAACCTGTAGCTGGAAGTAAGCTCATCCAAATCTAGGGTGGCGGTGGCGCCAAACTTCTTGCCGTTTTTGGACAGTTTTTGGAGCTGGACTCCCTTGAGGAAAATATCCGAGCGGACGGAGTTCTTGACTTGGATAGACTTGCTAGACTTGGACTGGTCGCCAGACTCATGTTCGCTGCGGGCTACGGTGGTGGAGGCGTCCACCTTGGCCGAGATTTGCCTTGCTACCCCTGCGATGGCCTCTTCGTCTGCTGTGGCCTGGGATTCCTCGGAATAGGCGGTCCACGTGATGACGCGGGCCGAAGCCAAGGGCACAAGGATTAGCAGGATGCTGGCGATACGCAGGAACATGTGGGCGACCCTATCAGTTCAGTTCCAGAATGACCAACTTGTTTACGATGTTGTTCTTCTTGGTTTGTGCAAGGTTTGCCATAGATTGCCTTATGGCGGAATAGACCGCAAAGGCGTCGGGGTACTCTTTGGGATTGGCGTAGACCACCAGGTCGATAGTTCCCTCGGTCATGGCGTTTACCTTGACGGAGTTGAAACGGCTCCTGATGGCGGATACACCTTGATCTTGCAGGTCTTCTAAGGCTGAGCCGCTAAAGCGTTCACCGATACGCATGATCACCTTGTACTGAACGCCCTTTTTCAGGTCTTCGGCCCAATAGGAATGGATGGTGCGTTCCAGGGCGGGCATGGCCTTCTGGGCGGCGGAATGGACCAGGTAGCGCTGGTTATCCCTGCTGGAACCGTGGTCTTGTACGCTGCCGGTCTTTGTGCCCAAAAGCCTTGCGGTGGAGGTCTCGTAGGCCGAGATTTCGGCGGTCACCATGCCGTTCTTGACGGAACCCGAGAACTTGATGTAGACGTCGGCACCCAGGGCTAGCCCTGCTATATAGGACATGTCGTCTCCATTACCGGAAATGTCGCCCTGCATTTGAATAAGGCTGTTCAGGTCTTCGGAGCCCTCTAGGGAGCGGACTTCGTAGCCTTTTTCGGTAAGGTATTCGTTGATGCCTTCCATGGCGGCCCTGGAGAATGGATTGTTGGAAACCACCTCCATGGGGGTGGCCCCACTGTTGGAGTTGACCGGAAGGACCATCAGGACTGGGCGGGGCATGTCTGCGTAGGTTACGGGAGCTCCCGTGCCCGAGTAGTCAGATGTATAGACTTGTTGTGGTTGTGCTGCTGTCTGGCCGGCAGATGCACCGGTGGCATTGTCCAGCTCGTTGTAGCCAGCACGGGCCCGAGCCCTCTCAGTTTCGTAAGAGGGCTTAGGAGATGAAGAACAGGCCGCAAGGCATAGGAGCGATGCGGCCAAAACATAGCGCTTGGCTATAATCATTTCTGGTTGGCCTTGTACTGGTCGAGGGCAGCGGCGGCGTTATCAAGGTCGGTGTAGCCCTTCATGGCGCGGGCGCGGTCCACGTTGGCCTTCTGGGCGGCGAGGGCGGCTTCGAAGGCCTTCTTGAAAGCTTCGGTGTTCATGGCGGCGATAGCGTAAACCTTGAACTTGCCGGCTTCGGTGACTTCCATATCCATCTTGACGACGCTGACGCCGTTCTGCATGTCGGAAATGACGTTCTTCTTGACGGCTTCCTTATGCTGAGTCAGTTCGTCGCCCACTTCTTCCTGATAGTTGCGTATAAGGCCTTCGATTTTGGATTCCAGGGCACGGGCCACATCGGTACGGGCGTTCAGGTCGGCCTCGTCGTAGGCCAGCTGTTCGGACTTGGATTCGCCGACACCGATACCGGCCACGACACCCTTGTCGAGCAGTTCGTTCTTTTCTTGCTGCATCTTCATCATCTTGCTTGCAGACTGTTCCTGGGGAGTGCCTGCGCAACCGATGATAAACAGGGCGAAGGTCAAAAGGGCGAGAATCTTTTTCATGTTATATCTCCTGATTTTGGTTTTCCTGATTCAATATAAGTTATTTTGTGGGTCAATGTAAAATAATGGTCGAAATTAGGCCGAAAATGTTATATTTATCACTATGATGAGAGTTTTCAAGTACCTATGTGTGGTGGCCGTCACATGTGCCGCTGTGGTTTTTGCTGATGAGTCCATCCGGTTTGTCCCCGAGCCTTATCCTATTGGCTATGCAGACCAGGGCGAGGTGAAGCATGTGGTTCTCAAGGGGGCCAATGTCTCTGGCAAGGAAATCAACCTGGAAAGCGTCATGGGACAGGGTGTTGGAATGTCCAATTTCAAGTTCCCGAAAAAGATCGCGGCCGGCAGTGCGGTGACCATCGAGTTCGATATGGATTTTGCTGGCATGGACGGCCAGATCAACCCTGTGGTGGTGATGGTGGGTACCGACGGAAAACCCTATACGGCCACCCTGGACGGCTTTGTAAAAGCCCCCATATTCTTTGGCGAAAAGCTCTTTGATACGGGATTCTACGCCAAGGGCGAAAAGCGGGAGTGGACATTCTACGTGTGGGAGACCGACAAGAAGGAACGGCCGGACCTGTTCCTGGACTCCGCCGCCCAGAGGGAGTTTTCCATGACCTCTAAGCCCGTAATGCTGAACGTGGACAAGCTGGACCAGATCAAGGAGGGTGGCAAGGTGCCCGGACTGAAGGTAACCCTTACCACCAAGGGCCTTTTGCGGGAAGGTCTGGAGCTGAAGCAAAGAAGCATCCGCAAGATTGTGGGATTCAAGAGCAAAAAGCACCCGAAGGCCACTCCCGAGGTGCTGATTGTGGGCTATTGGAAGGAGTAGTTTAGCTCGAAAAGTGCGAAAAATTCGATTTTTTCGGGATTCCGCCTTGAAAAACGGAAAGAGTTTAACTACCTTTGGTTCACTCTTGTAAGAGTCTCGGGATGTAGCTCAGCCTGGTAGAGCGCTTGAATGGGGTTCAAGAGGTCGCTGATTCGAATTCAGTCATCCCGATAAAAAGACCCGCTTTTATAGCGGGTCTTTTCTATTTTATTGAAAAAGGCGTTGAGATAAGTGGCAAAACGCATTCCAAAGACTGAAGCACCGCAGGAAGTGGCGGAAAAGAGGAAGTCCAGCGGGCTTTCCCGTTTTTGCGAGGTGTATATACCCCTTGCCCCAGCCGTCTATACCTACGGAGTTCCCGAGGGCGTGAACCTTGAACGGGGGAGCGTGGTTTGGGTGCAGTTTGCCACCCGCAAGAACCCCGTGCTTGCCTTGGTGGCACGGGTGAGTTCGGAGAGGCCCGCTTTTGACGTGCGGTGCGCCTACCCCCATGCCTCGGGTTATGTCTTTAACGAGCGTTACATGGATGCCCTGGAATGGGTGGCCCGCTATTATATAAGCACGCCCATGAAGGCTCTGAACGTATTTTGGCCCTCGGATTTCGGGAAGTACCTGGATGCCTTGGCGGCGGGTTTTGCTGCTTCTGGTATAGAAGGCGAGGTCGCAGGTGTAGAATGTGTCGCGCCCCTTACGGACGAGCAGCAGGTAGCTTTGGACTCCCTGGTAGCCCGCCTCTCTGGAACGGGATTCCGCGGGGCGCTTCTGCATGGGGTTACCGGCAGCGGAAAGACCCGGGTGTATCAGGAACTGGCCCGTGTGGCGTTGGAACGGGGCCTTCGGGTGTTGATTCTGGTGCCCGAAATCGGGCTTACTCCCCAGACGGCGGGGCGGTTCGAAAGCTTCTTGGGCGTACACGTTCCGGTGCTGCATTCTGCGTTGTCCGCTCCGAAAAAGCGGGATGCCTACGTGTCGGTGCTGAAGGGGAAGGCCCGAGTGGTTCTCGGGACCCGGAGTGCTATTCTTGCTCCCTTCGACTTTGACGTGGTGATTCTGGACGAGGAGCACGACAGCTCCTTCAAGCAGCAGGACCCGGCTCCCCGTTACCATACTCGGGAACTGGCTTTCCATTTGGCCCACAAGTATGGTGCCCTGGTGGTGCTTGGGTCTGCCACGCCGGCATTGGAGACTTTCTATAACGCAAATCAGGGCCATTTGGAGCTGCTTTCCCTGAAAAAGCGGGCCACGGCAGCGCCCCTGCCCGATGTGAAGATTATCGATATGGCGGCCGTCCGCCAGCAGAAGGGAATGCTTCTATCGCCCGAACTGCGGGAGGCCCTGACGGAGTGTGTCTCTGCCGGGGAGCAGGCCATTGTGCTGATGAACCGTCGCGGTTATTCCAAGATTCGGGTGTGCAGCAGCTGTGGCGAAACTCTTTACTGCAAGCATTGCCATGTGCCTCTGGTTTACCACCGGCAGTACCGTGGGCTTTTGTGCCACTACTGCAACATGATTTACCCGGAGAATATGCCCTGTGGGTCTTGCGGGGCGGAGACCTACGAGTACGTAGGTGGCGCCATCGAGAAACTGGAAGAGGAAATTCTGGAATGGATTCCGGAAGCACGTGTGGTCCGTATGGACCGGGATACCACGCAGAACGTGGGCTCTGTGGAAAAAATTCTGGAATCCTTCAGGAATCGTGAGCACAACATTCTGCTTGGAACCCAGATGGTGGCTAAGGGCCACGACTTTCCGGGAGTGCGTCTCGTAGGGATTGTGGGGGCCGACAGTGGGCTTGGGATTCCCGACTTTAGGGGAACAGAACGGCTGTTCCAACTTCTGAGCCAGACGGCGGGTCGTGCAGGCCGTGCCCAGGGCGGCGGGCGTGTCTTGATCCAGACGCTGAACCCCTCCGAGCCTGTGATGCAGTTTGCCTTGAACCATGACTATGCTGGTTTTGCCCGGAGTGAGCTTTCGAACCGGAAGGTAGCGCTTTATCCGCCCTTCTGTAAGTTGGTATCGGTGTCCGTGGGAAGTCGGGATGAATCTGCCCTGAATACGGCACTGTCGAAACTGGAGGCTCTTTGCAAGAAGGAAAAGTCCCTGACGGTGCTTGGGCCCGTGGAGGCCTTTGTGCCTGTGGTGCAAAACGTACACTGGAGCAAGCTTTACCTGAAGACACAGGACTTGGCTGCTGTTCGTAACGTGCTTTCTCCGGTGGTGAACCACCCCAAGGGATTTTTCCCTGGCGTGGATGTGAAGGTGGAAATAGAGTAGCTACTCTTCTACTATAGAGTCCATGGCGCGGCGGAGCATTTCTGCGGCATCTTTTGTTTTGGGGGCGCCCTGGCTGAGCGTTTGGCGGAACTTGCGGGCACCGGGAAGTCCGGTGAACAGTCCGTAGAGGTGGCGGGTGAGAATGGTGGCTGGTGTTCCCTTGGCGAATTCCTTCTCTACGTAGGGCAGGTAGGCTTCGAGAAGGGCTTTGCGGCTTGAAATTGTGGCCGGAGGGTTGGTGTGGAAAATCCGTTCATCGGCATTCCGTAGGAACCAGGGATTCTCGTAGGCTTCGCGCCCTACCATCACGCCGTCCAAGTCTTTCAGCTGTTCTTCTACCTGGTCTAGGGTCTTGATGCCGCCGTTCAGGGAGATGTTCAGTTGGGGCATCTCGGCTTTCAGTTTATGGACAAATTCATATTTCAGCGGCGGAACTTCACGGTTCTCCTTGGGAGAGAGCCCCTTGAGCCAGGCCTTACGGGCGTGTATAATGAAAATGCGACAACCCGCATCGGCGATCGTCCCGATAAAGTCCCTAAAAAACTCCCAGGAATCAAACTCGTCAACGCCGATGCGGCATTTGATGGAGACGGGGATAGAGACGGCGTCTTGCATGGCCTTGAAACAGTCGGCTACCAGGTTCTTGTCTTTCATGAGGCAAGCACCGAAGTTTCCGTTCTGGACACGGTCCGATGGGCATCCACAGTTTAGGTTTACTTCGTTGAATCCGGCACGTTCTACCAGCTTGCTTGCCTCCGCAAGTTCGCTTGGATTGGATCCGCCAAGTTGAAGAACCGCAGGGAGTTCGCAGTCCTCGTGTTCCAGGAAAATATTCGTATCCTTGCAGTGTATAAGCCCTGTGGACACTACCATCTCGCTGTAGACCAAAATGTTCTTGGAAATCAGCCGCAAAAAGTACCGCTCGTGACGGTCGGTGCAGTCCAGCATGGGGGCGATAGAAAGGCGTCGGTTGAAATCCAGGTCCATACGGGGAAATATAGAATTTGCTATAATGCTCACTATGAGCTTGATTAAAAACATTGTTGTGGCGGGCGGGACCCACGGAAACGAGCGGACAGGTGTTCGCCTGGTTGAAAAGTGGATGGAACGCCCCGAATGCTACAGCATGTGCTGCCCCAGCGCCAAGGTTGACCTGGTGCTTTCGAACCCAGAGGCGATGAGGCTGAACAGACGGTACCGCGACCACGACCTGAACAGGGCTTTTTCTCAGGTGTGCCTGGACGCCCAGAGTGACCCGCAGGAATACGAGTTCCGCAGGGCTCGGGAATTGAACCTGCTTTACGGACCCAAGGGTGCCGACACAAAAACAGACCTGTTGCTGGATGTACACAACACGGGTTCCAACATGGGCCTCTGCCTAATTCTTTCGGCACGGGATCCCTTTACCATGAAGGCTTCCGCTGTGCTGACGCAGGAATTTAAGTCGGCGAGAATTTATTACCAACCCGAAGAACGGAGCATGTCGCCCTACTTTGGAACAGTGGCCAAGGCCGACGTGTGTATTGAGATTGGCCCCCAGCAGCATGGGACTCTGGATGCCCGCCTGTTCGAAGAGACGGAATGCCTGGTAAAGCGCTACCTGGAACTTGCGGACGAATGGAACCGGGGCGAGCTGCAGAAACGTGCTCCGATTCAGGTAGAGGTGTTTACCCAGCTTCGAGATTTGGGTTACCCTAAGGCTTGGACCCTTTCTCCCATTGATGCCATGATCCACCCCGACCTGCTTGGACGTGACTTCTGTGAGCTGAAGAAGGGTGACAAGGTTTTCCGCACCTTTGACGGCAAGGACATTTTGTACGAGGGCGAGGCGGATGGCCGGATCAGCGTGTGGCCCATCTTTATCAATGAACCCGCTTATTACGAGAAGGATATCGCCATGAGCCTTACGGTTAGGAGCGTGGAGGAATGGTAGCTATGAGTGATTTTGATGAGAACAACGTGCCCAGTGCGGAACTTTCCATGGTTCCGGGTGAGGAACGTCTGAAGAATTTTATGGAACTGGTCCAGGCTGAAAAGATCAAGCCCTGGGAGTCCAGGCTTTTTGACATTCTGGATTCTTTCGAGGACTTTTTGACCCTGCGGCCTGAACCGCCCCAGTCCTGGCAAGAAAATTACGCGGCTAGTGGCAAGAAGTTTGATTACCATCAGGTGGTGTTGCCTCAGGATTTCCAGGACCCTTACGAGGATGACTTGGGAAACATCCGCAGGCTCCGCGGGGAGTTTGAACGGGTGCCCAGTACCATGGCCCTGGAGCACGAACTGATCAGTCGCAATTACTTTATCTACGAGAACGGACATGCGGACCCCATCGCGGCCCCACGCCCCATGCTCATGCTAGAAAGTAAGGACAGGGATGACGACCAAGAAGAGGAAGAAGGGGACATAACCTGGGACTGTTGCATCTCCATTTTTCCCGACGGCAGCTACACCTCGTACAACCTGGATAACGATGACGAAGAGGTTTTGGGGGAGGATTTTAAGGCTGTTTTTGAAAAACATATCGGAACATTGTCCAAAATGCAGCTGGTGATTCCCGTAGAAGGTCGGGATTATGGTATATTGAGGAGTGATGCGTAACCTTTTGGCAAAAGTTTCCCTGGGAATGCTCCTGCTTTGCGGTGGGGCGTTTGCGGCTTTTATCCAGAGCCCCATACCGCCTAGTTCTCAGCAGAACTTTGTCCGGGATACGGACGGCGATGGGCATATGGACCAGCTGGAAGTCCGCTTCTTGGGTAACTTGACCAAGGAATACATTTCAGAGATGATGGACAGCCTGACTTTCGAGTGGATCGACTCCTCGGGGGCGGCCAAGCATTACACCGTGCAAAAGAAACAGTTTGCCCTGAATCCGGCGAACAAGCGTAGCGTGGTGGTTGACCTGAAATCCGAGCAGAAGGGCTTCCGCCTGTTGACGGCCCTTTCAACCATGGAATTTTCTGCCTCGGTCTATGGCTCCGCGTTGCTTTACCTAAAGGACGGCTCGATGTACCCTGTGGTACTGAAAGATGCCATGGCGCCTGCTATTATGTCGGCCTACCTGAAGAACATGCGGGGAAAGTCTAGCGATTCATTGACGGTGCTTTTTTCGGAACGGGTCCAGCCGGTGCTGGGCTGTAGCGCACTGCTGGAGTACAAGAGCGCAAAGGACGGCAAGGTCCGTAAGCTCAAGACAGATGAAATCCGGTGGAACCCTTGGATGAATTCTGCGGTGTTCGTTCTAGACAAGAAATCTACGCCAGATGCGCTGAGCTTTAGGGATTCCCTGCGGCTGGTGAATGGCTGTGTGGAAGATACCAGCGGAAACGTTTCTCTGGAGGTGGCAAAGTTCTCGCCGCTGACGGGTTATTCTCCTTTTGAGGTGGTGGTACCTTCTATGGCGGTGGATGGCTCCGGGAAGAATGTCGTGGGTGCGGAAACGGCCGGGCTCCCAATCTTCCAGCTGAATTTCCAGCCGTTGCCCGTAGAGACTGTTCGGGACACAGCTTGGGGCTTGTATATGGATGTGTTGGGCGAGGAATTCGAGAATGCCCTTCGCGAGACCCTGAAGATGGACGAGAAGACGCTTGTCAATATGGCCAAGCTGAAAATCCGTTTTGATATCCGTATCTACACGAACCTGGGCGCCTACGTGGTTGGGACCCGTGCCGATGTGGCCGGCGATGACAGCCGCCTGGGTGGAAAGCCCACGCAGCTTTCTCTCCGCTGGAACTTTATGGATAGTCGTGGCCGTCGGGTGTCTACGGGTGTCTACATTGCCAATGTGACTGCTGTAGTGGAATATGACGGCAAGGCCGTGTTCCGGAATGGGACGGACGCTACGGCGTCTTACGTGTTTGGCGTGGTTCGCCGTTAGGATTGTAGTTTTTCATGGACATCGAAGAAACAGGAATTTACAAGAGATACCAATCTCTTGTAGGTTCGTATCAAGTCGCCGAGTCTCGTGTTTCTGAACCGCTGCGAGTTACTTTGTCTGAAGTTCTGGATAAGTACGACACCTTCTGCTTTGACGGCTACGGAACTTTGTACAACCGCGGGGACTTTGTTTACCCCGGCGCTATGGAATGGTATCGCACTCTGCGTGCGGCCGGCAAGCATTTGCGTCTGGTGACCAATGCGGCTTCTAATACCGATGATTTCTTAGCTAAGGATGCGGCGGCCCGGGGCTTTGACTTTACGGCGGAAGAGACTATATCTTCGGGAAGCCTGCTTGCGGAATTGACTCGGGGCAGGGCCGTAGGTGTTTTTGATTTTGCGGGGTTTTCTGGGTTGAACCGCATTCGTGAAGCTTACTACATAGGTCGCGATACCGGCGTTAATGTGCTTGCCCAGGCAGGAATTGCCGCAACTGAAAATCCGGTGGACCCGGTGGTGGCTGTGTCGTCTTATACGGCCACAGATGAAATGTTCAACCATTCGGTGGAAATTTTAAGAAGGCCAGGAGCGCTTCTGCTGGTGCTGAACCCAGATGCCTGGGCGCCCAGGATTGATGGCACCAGAAGTGCTGTGTCTGGTACGCTGGCGGAGCGTCTCCGCATTGCTTCGGGTTGCAGGACCTGTTATTTGGGAAAGCCTTTCCCTGCCATCTGGGAAAAGGTTCGAGCCTCTTTGCCTTCGGGTTCCCGGGTCCTGATGATTGGTGATACCATCGGCACGGATGTGTATGGGGCCAAGGTGGCTGGCTTTGACAGCGCATTGGTAGTAGGACGGAATGTTCCTGAAGAAAGCCTTGCTTCTGATGAGGCTGCTTTAGGAGTGCGGCCCGATTACTACTTGGTGCCGGGCTGAAGATTGCTTGTTGAATCTAGCGTGGTAGACGCAGAATCTTGAGAAACTGGTGCTGCAGCCGGAGTAGAAGGTGCGTGCTCTTCCGCTTTCTTGTCGGCAACGATGACGTAGAGAGTGTCGTGGACGACCACTGTATCCCGCACGAAGACAGTATCCGTCTTGCAGGTTACGGCTGATGACGTAGCGTTTGCAGATTGTGGCGCAGAACTGCTGGTGACGACTGAACTGGATGATTGCGGAGGGTTCTTGCGGAGCTCCTCTTCTAGGGTGTCCCGCTCGGCCTTGAGGGCGTCCAGTTCCTTCTTGATGTTGGCCTTGTTGTTTGGCCGACGTTCTCGGGAGTACTTGCCTTCTAGGGTGTTGATTCTCTTGTTCAGGTCACGGAGCTTGTCGTATTCCGGGCCTTCGCCCTCTACGGTGGGCATGGGGGAAAAAAAGTCCTTGAACTTTTGCCATAGGGATTTTTCTTCGGCATGGGAAAGCGTGGCAAGCCCGAGGGCGAGTAGGGTTGCGGGCAAAACGGCCCGTGTAAAGCGGGAAATAACCATGCCTCAATGATAGAAAAAAGCGGTTCTGCGGGAGGAATCCCTTTACAATATGCCGCTTTTTATTAAATTTGGGGAACCATGCGGGAGTAGCTCAGTTGGTAGAGCGCGACCTTCCCAAGGTCGATGTCGAGGGTTCGAAACCCTTTTCCCGCTCGAAAGACAAGACGAGCCCTTTTGGGCTCGCCTTGTTTTTTGTAGAGGGAAGTTAGAAGGGGTGAGAACCCTCGAAGAGGGTTTGGCACAAAATTGCCGTGGGCACAACGTTGCCCATGAAATAGGCAATTTTTGAGCTTGATGCGAAGCGAGCGAGCATCGAGCCCGTCAGGGTTGGCAATCAGCCGCGAAGCGGTGTCTGATTGTCAACAACCCCTTTTTAGGCGGGAGTCCTAGCGCCTTCCCTTGTCATCCCCGCGACCTGTGATGAGCGAAGTCGAACCAAGGCGGGGATCTCCTTTCCCTTCCCATTGTCACCCCGGCCTTGTTTTTAACAAATCTTTCCCTCGATGTGTATCTTCCCTCGAGAGCAGAATCACTTCGTTCGACTGCTCTCTCGGGAAGCACACATCTCGGTCAAAAAACAAGCGGTGGTTCTGGACTACGAATTTTTGCAGGTGCGAAAATTTACTACGGGTCCGAGCAGTTACAACAGGCGGAAACTCTTGTGACTGTTAGTCCCTGCGAGTTTCCCCCGAGAAGTCATCCCCCTGTCACCCCGGCCTAGTGCCGGGGCCACACGAAACACCCCTCATTCCCCGCATTTCACAGCCCCTTCATTTGGCATTTCCGAAAATTTTATATAGATTACAGACAAACAAACCTCCTCAAAAAAGTTTAGACATGAAAAAACTTTTCCTTGAACTTTCATTCGCGGCCCTGTGCGCCGCGCTGCTGTCTGCCTGCAGTAGTGGTTCGGGAACCAATAGCGAACCTTTGGAAATTAGTTCGAATTCCTCCTCAGGGGCAGATCTGTTTGCCGAGACTTTCGATGACCTGCCAGTTTGTACCGTAAATCGCGAAGGTGCAATCGCCTACGTGAAGGACGAAAAGGCCGCCTACGTATGCGAAAACGGTGACTGGACTTTGGACGATGAAGATTCCACCGAAAGAAAATCAAATGGCGATACTGATAACGACGGCAAGTCCGATTCCTCCGGCAACAAAAAATCCAGTGCTTCCGAAGTCAATTCATCCGGTTCCGAAGGTGGTGAAAGTTCTGGCAGCTCCGAAGAACCGGAATCCAGCTCGGAGGGAGCGTCCAGCAGTTCGGAAGAACCGGAGTCCAGCTCGGAGGGAGCGTCCAGCAGTTCGGAAGAGCCGGAATCCAGCTCGGAGGGAGCGTCCAGCAGTTCGGAAGAACCGGAGTCCAGCTCGGAGGAAGCGTCCAGCGCCTCCGAAGAGCCGGAATCCAGCGGCTCCGAAGGCGTGGAAGGCTCTTCCGCAAGCGTTCCCGGCGGCAGCAGCGACGCCAGCGTTTATGACGCCGATAAGAACACCCTGACGGACCTGCGCGACGGTCAGACTTACAAGACCATCACCATCGCCCCCGAGGGCACGGACTATTCCGAGGTGTGGATGGCCGAGAACCTGAACTACGCCTACACCGGCGTTCCCTTTGATTGCAGCGTCTACACCTCCGATTCCACCAGTTGGTGCCTCGTTAACGACCCAGCCAACTGCGCCAAGTACGGCCGTCTTTATACCTGGGCTGCGGCCATGGACAGCGTGGGCGAGTGGAGCACAAACGGCAAGGGCTGCGGCTATGGCAAGACATGTAGCGTCGCTTCGGCGGGCTCAGCGACCTTGGTGCGGGGCGTCTGCCCCAAGGGCTGGCACCTGCCCAGCCAAGCGGAATGGGAAGCCTTGATTGTGGCCGTTGACGGTTCCATTACGGAATATACGTCTTCAAATACGGCAGGCACCAAGCTCAAGTTCGTGACAGGCTGGAGTGATAGCGGCAACGGAACAGATACCTTCGGGTTCTCGGCGCTTCCTGCCGGCCTCAGGTACCGTATTGGAGATTACGACTACGAGGGCGACTACGCGAACTTCTGGAGTTCTACTGAGGGCGGCAACCTCGACGCGTACACCATGGGTTTGTACTACGGCGACGACAATGTGAACCTGAACTACGGCCTCAAGAACTTCGGGTTTTCTGTTCGTTGTCTCAAGGACTAGAAAAACTTCCCTACAAAGCAGTTCAGCGAGATGCCGCCGTGGCTGGTCTTGATGAGTTTTGTGCCTGACAAGCCTAAGGCGGCGCAGTTCTTTAGAAGATTTTCGGTACAGGCGCCCTTGGGCGCGAGAATGGTGACGACACAGTCCTTGAATTCGGAAAGCTTCTTGCCGATATCGGCATAAAGCTTGGGGGCGTTGGCGTCCAGGCGCTTTCCGTAGGGTGGGTTCAGCACGATGACAGTTTGGCTTTCGCCACGAAGTTTGGCAATCTCTTCGGAAGTGTAGCCGAAGAAGTCCTTCTGCTGCGGTGCGATGGGAGTCGGCTCGATTTTTGCGAGGGGACTGCACTCTACGTTATGCCTGATGATTTTGACGGCCCGTTCTGAAATGTCGCTTGTGATGATTGTTCTTAATTCCGAATTCTGAACTCCGAATTCCGAATTAACAAGGTAGTTCCACGAGGCTTCCTTGAAGGCGGGCTGGTGTTTGAGTGCGAAGTCGCGGCACTTTCCGGGAATGAGTCCGTTTGCCATGTAAGCGGCTTCCAGGCTGAAGGTGCCACTGCCGGCCATGGGGTCGATAAGCGTGATAGGACTTTGCACTTGCTCAAATGCTTCGAAGAGCATAGCGGCAGCGATAGTTTCTTTCAGGGGAGCGTCGTTGACATAACGTTGGTGCCCCCGCTTGTAGAGTTCTTCGCCCGCCAGGTCCAGGCTGACAGTGCAGCGGTCATTGAGAAGTGTGATGTAGAGATGCTGCGGGGTGTTGCGGGGTGTCCCCGCAGAGGGGGTAGAGAGCGACGCAGTGCGAACCAGGGGGAGGCTTCCCCCTTTGATAACATCATAAAATCGTTCTGCCACCGCATCGCTGTGGTAAAGTTTGGAATGCTTGCAGGTGACGTGTATTTGCAGCGGAGCATCTTGCGGGAGGTAAAGTTCCCAGGGGATTTCGTCGGCCTTCTTTTCTAGCTCGCGGAAGCTTTCTGCCTTGAAGGAAGCGAAGTCCATCAGGACGCGGTTCGCGATGCGGCTGTGTGCCACGGCTTTCCAGGCATCGGTAATCTTTGCGGAGAAGGAGACCTTGCCGTCGACGGTTTCGAAGGCGTCGTTTTCGGCGATGATCCCGATTTGTCGTAGTTCCTTGACTAGAGTTGCCTCGAAGCCAAGGGGCACGACAGCGGTGAAACGGTGGAGTTTCCCGTGGACTTGCCGCTTGATGCGCTTTTCGAGGTTTTCTAGCATGGTGTTAGAGGAACTTCTTGAAAAAGGCGATGGGCCTGAAAAGTGCCGTCACCAGCAGGGAAACGGCAAAAACGGCCGCCGCCACGACAGGAACCACGACAATAGGGTGTGGCGTGAGGAGCGACAGCTCGAGTCCGTAGAAAAGCTTGATGAAAAGCGGGTGAATCAGGTACACGCCCAGCATGCAGGCCGAAACGAAGGTGAGGCGGCGGTTTGTGGTCAGCACGCCCCGGTACCGTTCACAGAAAAAGCAGAAAATGGCGGCGGCAATCAGGAAGGTAGTTGGCTGGAAATTGCCCAAAAAATATTCGTTGGGCTTGGAGCGGTCGATGGAAAAGTACGTGGAGGAGACGAAGGCGAAGGCCCAGGAGGCAATGGCCGAGAGGTACAGTATTTTTCGGGCCAGGGGTTTCAGGCCGTAGTGGGAAATGTAGAATCCGGTGAGGTAGAAGCCCGCGAAGGTGGTGCATCCTTGGATGCGGATGTTCTTGTAGAGCGTAAAGTCGGCGAGGCGTTCCAGCAGGTGGTTCACCATGGGGAGCACCAGCCCGAAGCAGAAAAAGATGCCGATGACGTAAAGGACCATCCGGTGGCTTGCATGTTCGGTAAAGACCCGCATGGGGGGCGTCAGAATGTAGAGCCCCGCGATGGTGTAGAGAAACCACAGGTGGGTGGGCGGCTTGGTAAAAAGCAGAAATGGCGTGGCGAAGATGTCCTTGAATGTTCCGCCGGCGACGAGGGTGTTGACCGTTCCGTAGACGACGACCCAGAACACCAGCAAAAGCAGAATGCGGGTGAGGTTCTTGCCGAGGATTTTCTCCGGTGGGTGGGCGTATCGGGGCGAAAGCATGAACGCCCCGCTGATCATGATGAACACGCCTACGCCGAAGCGGGCGATGCTGTTGTAAAAGTTCAGGGTAATCCACTCGTCGGTACGCACGGGAATGTTGTACCAGGCGGAAGTGACGGTATGCTGGAACACCACGGAAAACGCCGCGATGATTCTAAGGACTTCGGCGTAGAGTTCTCTAGGCTTTACGGGAGTCGTTTCCATGCCATTTAGAGCGTCGCCTGGAACTGGTGGAACTTTTCCAGCAGCTCGGCGTAGGTCTTGGTGGCATCCAGCTGCGGGAACTGGGCCACGATGGAGTCTGGCGCGCAGAAGAAGCAGCCCTTGTCGGCCTGCAGGAGCATGCCCGTGTCGTTGAAGGAATCTCCCGAGGCGAACACCTTGAAGTTCAGGTCTTGCAGGTGCTTTACCACCTTGGTTTTCTGGTCGGTAAGGCGCAGGTGGTAGCCCACGATGCGGTCGTTTTGTACTTCCAGGTTATGGCAGAAGATGGTGGGAAATCCCAGGTTCTTCATGATGGGGTAGGCGAATTCCTGGAAAGTGTCCGAAAGGATAATCACCTGGGTCTCGTCCCGAAGCTGATCCATAAAGGCGCGGGCGCCGTCTAGCAGGCCAAGGTTTGCAATGACGTTTTGGATGTCCGAAAGCTTGATGCCTTCGCGGTCGAGAATCTTGATGCGCCCCTTCATGAGCTCGTCGTAGTTAGGGATGTCGCGGGTGGTCAGGCGCAGGTCAGCGACGCCCGTCTTTTCGGCGACGGCAATCCAGATTTCGGGGGCGAGGACTCCTTCCAGGTCCAGGGTAACGACACATTGCTTGGTGAACATAGGGCTTAAGGGTTAGGATTTAGGGTCTAGTGGTTAGGAAAATTCAGAATTCAGAGTTCAGATTTCGGAGTTTGAACAATTCTGAAATCCGAATTCTGAAATCCGAATTATTTTTTCCTCTCGTTTATAATTTCTCTCAAATCTTCAATCGTAATCTGGTACGGGGTGCGGCAGAAGTCGCAGATGACTTCCAAGTCCTTGCCTTCGGCTTCCAGGTCCAGCAAATCCTTGAGGGGGAGGGTGGCGAGGGTTGCCACGGTGCGTTCGTGACTGCAGGGGCAGTAGGCCTTGGGGTCAATTTCTTTTACGATGTCGATTTCGTAGGGTCCCCGCAGCTGGTCCAGAAGCTCGTCCAGGTCAAAACCTTCGGGGGTGTTCATGTCGCAGAACTTGGGCAAGTTCTGTACGATGACTTCGATCAGGTTGATGTCCTTGTCTTCTAGGTCGGGGAAAGCCTCGATGTAGAAACCGGCGGCGTAGTCCAGCTTGCTGGGATCTTGGGCATTAAATGCAGCTTCGATGCCTACGGCGGAGCGGATCTGTTCGGACTGCAAAAGGTAGGTGGCCAGGTTTTGGCCCATGGAAACCGATGGAGCCTCGATAATGCTTTCGTGGACTCGCTTACCTTGCTCGTTGAGCTTTACGACGCGGATGCTCTGGGGAATCAGGGCGGGCTCGTTTCCGCCTACGGCCTGAAGTTCCGGCTGCGGAATCATGGCGCGCACCAGGCCTTGCGGCGTGGTATCCGACTGCACCAGCGTGATTTCGCCACCGAAGCGGGTGGTCAGCGAAACGGTGCCTGGGAACTTGAGTGAGGCACTCAAGAAGATGCTTGCGATGGAGTTCTCGGCCAAAAGCTTGAGGGCGAATCCCTGTGCGTTATGCTTCTTGCCGATTTCGTTCATCGTCGCGGTCAAGTCGACGACAATCAGGCGGAAGGGC
>CAMHOW010000046.1 GCA_946186895.1 uncultured Fibrobacter sp. | reverse complement strand
GCTCCCGCTGTTGCCGACACGTCCGCGGCGGATGTGGGAAGTTTCCAGTAAGGCGGTCTTTTAGATGGCACGCATCCAGACGCTTGCGGGGGAGTGGTTCGAGCCGGAATTGCCGGGGCGACTCCTGAAGATTGCGGGTGATATCCGCGATGCGGGCGGCCGTGCCTTCCTGGTGGGTGGCTGGGTCCGCGATGCGCTTTTGGGAAAGCCTTGCCGCGACTACGATATCGAGGTCTACGACATGGCGCAGGATGCGCTGGTGCCGCTCCTTTCGAAGTATGGCCGCACGAATCTGGTCGGGAAGGCTTTCGGCGTGATACATCTCGCCATGAAGGGGCTTTCGCTCGATTTCTCGTTCCCGCGTACCGAAAGCAAGGTCGGCTATGGCCACCGCGGTTTCGTGGTGCATACCGACGAGAAACTCAGCTTCAAGGAAGCGGCGCTCCGTCGCGACTTCACCATCAATGCGATGGGCATGGAGCTTCCGGAACTCACGCTTTGCGACCCGTACAACGGGATTGGCGACTTGAAGGCTCGCGTGCTCCGGCATGTGGGGCCCGCCTTCGCGGAGGATTCGCTTCGCATTTTGCGCGGCGTGCAGTTCGCGAGCCGTTTCGGGTGCACGCTTGCGCCCGAGACCGTTGAACTCTGCCGCACGCTCTCGCTCGACGACTTGAGCGTAGAACGCCTTTTTGAAGAATTCAAGAAGTGGCTCTTGAAACCGGGCAAGCCCTCGCTCGGGCTCCGTGCCTTCCTGGATATAAAGCTCGACGAATATTTTCCGGAAATTCATCCCTTCGAGGGTTCCTGGGAAAAGCTGGGCGGCATTCTCGACAACATGGCGGAATTGCGTGACTGCAGCGGGCTCACCGAAGCGCAGGCGATGGAATTCGCGTTTGCGGCGCTCCTGTGCGGGTGTGCGGAGACTTCCCTCAAGTTCCTGGAACGGATTACGAATGAGGTGCACCTGCTGAAGGTCGTGCCGCCGCTGTTGCAGGCGTTCCGCAATCTCGACCCCGCCATCGCGGGCGACATCCCCGCCCTTCGCCGTCTCGCGGTAAAGCTGGACGGGCTGAAGCTCCTCTGCCTTTTGGTGCGGTGTGCTCCGCGCGAGTTCTTCTCGAAGGCGGATTTCTCCGAGTCCCTTTGGGATGCCGCATCGGCCCAAGACCTTCTTGAATCTGCCCCGCAACCTTACCTGATGGGGAAGAAACTCATGGAGCTGGGCATGAAGCCGGGCAAGCGGATGGGAGAAATCATCAAGGAAAGCTTTGAACTGCAGCTCGACGGAAAGATTGCGAGTGCGGAAGAGGCTGCCGAGTGGGCGCGCGCCGCTATTTCCAGCGGAACATGCCGGTAATGCCTGCGGGCACGGCGAACACGATCATCGGAATCTGGATAATCTCTACCGGCAGGAAGGCGAACATCTTGCGCTTGGAATGCAGTTTCCACGACGCGATCATCAGGAACACGAAATCCACGACGATTTTCGGGGCGATGCTGAATGCACACCACTGCCACGGGCAATCCAGGAATGCGACGCACCACGGACTCACGAACATCCAAATGTAGTAGGTGTAGATGAGCGTGAGCAGCAAGACGTAAGCCTTGCTCTCGTAGTTCGTGCCGTTGCTGCTCCAGCGGGCGCGCTGGTTGAACAACTGCTTCCAGGTATGCACCGGTGCTGTTTCGATGACGGCGTCCTTGTCCAGGTTATAGCAGACCTTGGTGCCGGGAATCTTCATCATCTTGTGGATGAGCATGTCGTCGTCGCCGCTCGAGAGGTTGATGAGGTCGCCGAAGCCGCCCACCTTGAAGAACAGTTCCTTCTTGTAGGCTAGGCATGCGGCGGAGGCGACAATCGGATGGCCCCAGCTGAAACCGGCGGCTTCCATCGCGGTGTAGCCGAGCGTCTCGAGTTTCTGGTACAGGTGCGGCATGGTGCGGCTCCCGTTGTTCTGCTTTGGGCCCTGCACGATGCAGATGCCGTCCACGAAGCGGCCCGCCATCGCGGTAATCCAGCTCTTGCGCGGGATGCAGTCGGCGTCCATCGTGAGGAGCACTTCATTTTTGGCAATCTTGAACGCGCTTTCGAGGGCGCGCTTCTTGGGGCTTGCGATTACGGGCAGGTCCTGCGGCAGCGAAAGCACGCGGAACTTCGGATGTGTTGCGGCGAACTTCTCGAGAATCTCTTTCGTGGAATCCGTGGAGCGGTCGTCCACGCAGATGACTTCCCATTCGCCCGCATAGTCCTGCTCGGCGAGAGCTTCGAGCGTGCGCTGCGCGAATTCTTCTTCGTTTCGCATCGGCACGACCACGGTGACGCTCGGTGTGGCCTTCGGACCCCTGTAGCGGTGCGTGCGGATAACCCCTATTATGAAGAATAGGAACAGGAGCACGTAGAGTGCGGTGAGGCATGCGACAATGATACCGCCCATGTGGATAAAGTTAGAAAATTCTATATTGCCCGCCATGATTCACCCGTCCGCATTCGTAAGCCCGCAGGCAAAAGTCCACGAAACAGCCGTTATTGGCCCGTGGAGCATCGTGGACGCCGGTGCCGAAATAGGCGAGGGCGTTGTCCTGGAATCGCGTGTGCACGTGTACGGGGGTGTTTCCATCGGGAAGGGGACACATGTTTACGATGGCGCCATCCTCGGCGGACCTCCGCAGGATTTGAAATATGCGGGCGAGCCGACCCGCCTCGAAATCGGGGAAGGCTGCATCCTCCGCGAATACGTGACGCTCAACCGCGGGACTGTCCAGGGAGGCGGTTGCACGCGGATTGCAGACAAAGTATTGGTTATGGCTTACTCGCACATCGCCCATGACTGTCAAATCGGGCTGGGCGCCGTCATCGCGAACAGCTGCCAGTTGGGGGGCCATGTGCGGATCGGGGAGTATGCGACTATCGGCGGAGTCTCCGGGATCCAGCAGAGAAACCAGGTGGGCGCCTACGCTTTCGTGGGCGGGACTCACAAGGTGGACCGCGATGTACCCCCCTGCGCGAAGGCGTCGGGAAATCCCGTCCGCTTCGGCGGTCTCAACCTGCATGCGCTCCGGCTTCATCCGGACCTGTTCCCCGAGGAGCGCGTCGAGGCGCTTTCGCGTGCTTACCGCGAACTGTACCGTAGCGGTCGCCCCGTCGCCGAAGTCGTTGAGGAACTGAAAAAAGGCCCGGAACCTCTGTTCCAAGCCTTCTTTGACGAATATTGGGGCGGAAGCCTTATTCGGCCTTGAATCCGAAGGCGTCGGGGAATCCCGGAAGCCATTTGTTTTCATACCTGTCGTAGGCCTCGAAGCCGCCGACACCCACGAATCCCCAGTAGTTCCAGGAAATTTCGTAGGACTCTGCAACCTTGATGACTTCTCTCGCCCAGATGGCCTTGTACTTGTCGGAAGGACCGTCTTTGCCGCAGGGGCCCGTCTGACCGGAGATGCCGAATTCACCCATGTTCATGGGAATAAAGCCGCCGTTCTTGTCGGGGTAGTATTTCTTCGCGGTGGCGACATATGATTTGAAGTCTGCACCCGCCGTCATGGCGTAGGCTTCATCGCCCTTGCAAGCGTAGCTGTGGCCCTGGTGGCTGTAGTTATAGGGCTCGTAGTAGTGGCCGCTGTAGATGATGTTGCCGTCTTCGGGGAGCTTGAGGACGGCGAGGTCGATGAACTTTGCGGCATGGTAAGCTTCGAACATGATGGTCTTGCCCGGAGCGTTCTGGCGGATGACTTCGTAAGCGCTCATGGTAAGGTCGTTGACCAGGTCGGCGTTAGATATGGTCGGTTCGTTCATGACGTCAAAGACCAGGAGGGAGTCGGGAAATTCCTTGTCGAATTCCTTGGCCACCTGGGCCCACATTGCGATGAAGTGGTCTTTCTCCTTATAGAACTTGACTCCCGCCAGGGAATCTCCCTTGGCGAAGTCGCTACCGTATTCAAAGAGTTCCGTATAGTGGTGGAAGTCGAGAATGACGGCAAGTCCGTTCTTTGTAGCAAGCCTGACGTCTTCCTTGACGCCTTCCAGCTTGTCGGGGTCTACGGTATGGGAGCCGTAGTCGGAATCCGTCTGCCAGCGGACCGGGAGTCGGATGGAGTTGAATCCGGCCTTGGCGATGATTTCGAAATATTCATCCTTGATGCAGTTGTTCCAGCCACAGTCGCCATCGGCTCCGCTGCCGTTGGAGTCCCACGAGTTTCCGAGGTTGATACCCTTGCCGAGCCTCTTGTTCATGGCGCGACCCTTGGAGTAGTCGACGGCGACGGCAGAAGAACTGGACACTACGGGTTCGTCATCCGGGTCCACTGCGCTCGGTTTGCTGCTGTTGTCGCAAGCATAGAAGCAGGCGCACAGGGCAAGGGGCAAGAAGGCGGTTGATTTCATGATGTACCTCGTTAAACGTTTCCTTTTACAAACATACTCTTTTTTAGGCTTTATTCAGGAAAATTAAAAAAATAAAGTGTTTACAATGGAAAACTCAAAAATACACAAAAAAACTCAGATTTATGCTTTTTTTTCACGTTTGTGTCTCTTTTTTGTCATGTGGCGGAAACGGACCTCTCGAAAACAAATTATATTATGTTTCATCCGAATTTGGAGAATTTTACCGATTATGAATGGAAATCTCAAAAAAGCCATTTGGAAGTGTGCTCTTGCGGCACTACTTCTCGCTTCTTCGTCTTTTGCCGGCTACGGTTTCAGCGACTACCGCGACCGTGACCAGGCCCGTTTTATCACCAAAGAAGGTAAACCTTTCCGTCCCGACAAGGATGTGGTCAGCGTCGTGATGCGCGAAGCCATTCCCCGCGGCGGTGGATATACCTACCAGTACCCGCGCGAGAACCCCGAACCGGTGCTCACGGACAAGTATGCCATGGAAGGAGCCCTTTCCATGGAAATCGAGCTTATCGCGAGCGACTATTCCGGTGTGGCCATCTGTATCGCCGGTTCCGTGGACCTGACCCCGTATTTGGAAGAAGGCGTCCTCGAGTTCTGGATTAAGGGCGCGAAGGGCGGCGAGAATGCTCTGTTCGTGCTCGTGGACGATGGTGTCAAGAGCGGTGGCGAATCCCTGCAGGTCAAGCTCCGTTCCAAGAGCCTCGGTGAAATTACCACCGAATGGAAGCATTTCAGCATTCCCCTCAAGCTGTTCGGCATGACCGGTGTCTACTGGGATGCGAAGAACACGCGCGAAGTGATGCTCCCCTTCAGCTGGAGCAACTTCAAGGGATTCCGTCTCGAAGTCCGCAAGGACGAGAACGAGTCCTTCAAGGTATGGATCGACGACGTCGTCATCAAGAAACACGGCAAGCCGTATGAAGGCCCCGCCAACTATCCGTTCCGTAACGAGCTTTAAGAGGGGATAAGAGGACTTTATGCATAAAACAATAACTTCGCTTTTGCTAGCATCCAGTCTTGGAGCCGCATGGGCCATAACGCCCCAGATGCAGCTGGACTCCATTCATGCCTCCCTGGATACCCTTTCCGGAAATATGGAATCGACCATCATGGGCAAGGACGACCTGCCGCTCGCGGTCTCCGGTTACATGGCGTTCCGTCTCAAGAATTTCCACTACTCCGAAAGGAGCCCCTGGGTCCAGAACGACATGGCCCGCACGTCCGTCGACGCCGTGCTGAACATGAACGTCGTGGCGATGCCCAACTCCTACATGACCTTGTGGTCTTCCATGAGTTTCCCGTTCGACCTTTCCGGCCTGTATTCCAACTACCTGGGATCGCAGCCGACGGGCGTGTCTACCAACGACGAGAGGGTCCTGTATGACCACTCTACGGACTTCTACTCCTCGACGATCAACGAAGAAATGAACTTCGGCGTGGATATCCGCGCTGGCGTCTTTGGTGCTTACGTGACCGCCGGCGGTGTCATCTGGGCGAACGCCTCCCCGCTTACCATGTGGGAACGCGAAACGGCCCCGCGCTTCGCCTGGCAGTACGAACTGTTCGAAGACGAAAAGACAGTGAGCACGTACTACAAGGAAAAGGTGTTCAAGCCGGTGAAGGAAGGCGGTCGTGCCTTCTGGACGAACCGTAGCTTTGGCGGCGTGTTCGCGAACTTCTACCAGCTGCCCTTCAACCTGAAGGCCCAGTTCATGGTGTCCCAGCCGGCCGATGCCGACGTGGGTACGCGTGACGGTCTGCGCATGTACGGCGGTCAGCCGGGTGAACTCGAAATGTCCGGTGGATACGACATGCGTGGCGCGGTCTATCACGGTCGTCTCGCCAAGGAAAAGATTGCGGATAACCTGACTGTCGGCCTTAACTATATGGGAGTCGTCTTCGACAAGGGCATCATCTACGAGCCGGAATTCCGTAGCCAGTGGATTTCTTACGGCGAAGACGCTACCCCGAAGGAACTGAATACCCATGTGGCCTCTCTTGATGTGAAGGGAAACGTCACCCCGAAGCTGTACTTGATGGCCGATGTGGGCGTGAGCATCACCGACTCCATCAAGTTCTATCAGTCCTCCGAAGTGAACGGCTATAACAAGGCGGTTCCGACTTCCGGTTATTCCGAGGATGCTTACGAGTCCAAGCTCAATACTCCGCAGGTGGGTGTGTACGTGAAGGCCCAGAGTAAGTATGTCGAGGGCTGGCCCATGACGGTGGAAGGAATCTTCCTGCAGAAGGAATTCTATTCTCCGTACTCCCTGAGCAACCCGTCGCGCTTTGCTACCTGGCGTAGGGACGAAGCCTTCCTGAACGGCGGTTCCCTCCGTTACACCCCGAACATGGCGGGTATCAACTTCAAGTTGGAACCGACCTTCAACCGCGGTTACTTCGATTTGCAGTATGGCCAGCATCGCCAGATAGAAGACGGTCTGGATGTCGTGTGGTTCAACTACCGCCTGAATGGCCGCAACATGTGGGAATCTTCTAACTCCTGGACCAAGCACAAGCCGCTCTTTGTCGCTGACTCCGGTAATGCCGATGGTGCCGCTTACATTGCCCGTACCGGCGTGCGCCATGATGCCGGTGAAGGCGTGAAGCAGTATCGCCAGTACGGCGGCCTCTATGGTGGAACCTGGGAACTCTGGGAAACCTTTGTCGCTTACGAGAATGCCGACCAGATCAAGGAAGAGGAAGTTCCTTCCCATACCAAGTGGTCTTCGTTCCTCTCGTTCATGGGTGGTTACGACATCGGTGGCTGGTTCGGTACGGACCGCACCATCATGATGACCCTCTATGCGGCGCTGTCCGGACTTTCCACTTCGTTTGCGCCGATTGCCTATAGCGAATCGCAGACGGACATGCTCCTCTGGAGTTTCTACACGCAGTTCGAACCCTCGGTGGCAGTGCATCCCAAGTTCCATGTGGTGGGTATCCTCGGTATGGAAACGTTCCGTTCGGAATATGGCTACAGGACGAATACCCCTGCATCGACGATTTCGACGACATCGTCGTTTGCAGAAACTGCGGATAGCCCTGCACAGTTTACGACCCACTACTACGAGAAGGCACCTATCAACTATCTCGAGACGGCTATCGGTCTCGGCTTCGACTGGGATTTTGCCGAACGTGCCGGTCTCCATGTCCGCTATAAGTATATGACCCATTCTGACGAGCTGATTTCTGAAAATGATTGGCATTCCCATTACATTGCAGCAGAAACCAAGGTCTGGTTCTAAGAGGGGGTAGCTAAAATGAATATGAATATGAAAAGATCTTTGTTTGCCCTCCTTGCCGCGACGGTGGCCAGCGCCGCCTCTCCGGTAGTAGACAACCAGAATTTGTTGGAAAGCAAGGTTGATTCCATCAACGCGAAGCGCGGTCTTGAAATCGGGGGTTCCATTCGTGGTGTGGCCGAAGCGTCTTACTTCGATACCGACCAGGATGCTAATGTGTCGAAGATGATGCCCGATGTCGAAAAGGACGAATTCGTTACCGCCGACATCGACTTCCACTTCCGTCCGTATGAAAGTGTTCGCGCCAATGCGACCCTTCGCCTGGAAGCGGGCATGCAGGAATACTTCGCCTCTGCCGCCAAGAGCATCTCGGTGGCGTGGATCAATGTCGAAGGCAACATCGGCAAGTCCTTCTACTGGATTGTCGGTGACTTCCGCCAGCAGTATTCTCCGCTGACCTTGTTCCTTCCCTCGGTTGACATCATGTATGAGCCGCTGGTGTTCGAACGTCAGCGTCATATGGCTCAGAAGTCCCAGTTCATTGAAGGCAACCAGCGTAACCTCCAGGGTGTGAACCTCCAATTCCGCACGATGCCGAACAATACGGTCGGTGAAATCCGTGCCGAAGCCTTGATGGCTCGCCTGAACCGCGCTGCAGTCCTCGACTTCTCCGGTGCCGAAGGCAACATCATCACGAATGCGGAAATCCCCGGTGCTTCGCAGGCCTCCAACATGGATAAGTGGCTCGCTGCCGGCAACATCGAACTGTTGCCGCTGAACCGCAATGCTTACGCGGGCTTTACGGGTATGTTCATTTTCGATGATGAGGAATCGTTCTCCTACACGGAACGCCATCCGGATCAGAACCTCCAGGAACCGTACGTGCGTGAACCGATTAACCCGTTCGATATGGATGCACAGCAGACGATGGTCATAAGCGGCCGTATCGGTGGCGACCTCGCCGGCTTCCTCGGCAACAACAAGCTCGTGCTTGACGCCGTGGCTGAAATCGCGATGTCCAACGATAAGGTTTATGCACACACTCCGACATACCTGACCGACGAAGCCGGCAATGCTCTGCTGGACGACGACGGCAATCCCCGTCGTGGCGAAGACATCGTCAATGATTCCAAGGAATCTGGTATGGCGATTCTTGCTACGGTCAATGCAGGGTACAAGGCCGATGCCTGGAATGCGAAACTCGTGGCGAACGTCATCTACAATGATAGCGCTTGGTTCAACAATGCCGCCCAGTCCCCGAGCTTCTTTGCGCAGCGCATCCTGAACTCGGATCTTGATGGCAATACCGTGAAGTTCGGCGTGCACTCTCCGCTTTACAGCACCTTCGGTGCTCTCTATAGCTTCTCTCCGAAGTTCTCTCCGGTGTCCCGCCAGCTCGGTACCGATGACAAGGCGTTCGAAAACGGTCAGACGGAAAGCTACAACGTTTCGAACTACAACAAGAACTCCTGGACGACCAACGTGTACGGCAGGAACCAGCTGGCGCTTCTCGAGATGCTTATGGATCCCGCGCTCCAGCTCGCTCTCCCGTATGGCCTTGCGACAAGCAACCGCGTCGGTGGCCAGGGAACCGTTACCGCGGGCTTCAAGGACTTTGTCGAAGTCCAGGGTCTCGTGACTGTGTTGTCGCAGGTCGCTCCGCTTTACGGATTCTCTGCAGTCAAGTACATGGAATTCGGTGGTGGCGCCAAGGCGGACATCTTCAAGGCTATCGGCTTCTCGAAGCCTCTCGAGATTTCGGGTTCTTACAAACATTCCGAACGTACGGCTGACTTCGATGAAAAGGAAGCGGGCGTTGGTGGATCCGCCGAACTCAAGAGCGACTTCATCAATGCTGGTTTCTATGTGCAGTATCTGCCGCGCCTGGGCGTGACCGCCGGCCTGCAGATGGTGAATACGGAGTACAACGACCTCGAGGCTGCAACGAGCGGCTTTGTCGCCCCGATGCTCAAAAGCAAGCAGATGCAGTGGATGGTCGGTCTAGACTACTCCATCGAGAAGAATGCATGGCTCTCCTTGAATTTCGGTATCATCTCGGTTTCGAACGAATATAACACGAGCCAGCTGGTCGCGCTTGCGGCTGCGGGCGAGAAGGTTCAGACCGGGACCGTCGAGGGAGGTGTCTACAACATCCCCGACTACTATGACGTCAGTAAGGATAAGTCTGGTAAATACAAGAACGAATTTACCCAGACCATTCTTGAAGCTTCCCTTAATGTGGAATTTTAATGGGAGGATGTTAGCATGAATTTCAATATGAAAAATCGCACTATCGCTCTCACTTCTGCACTCTTGTTCTCTGCGGCGTCAGCTTTCGCCGCCCAGGACTCCGTTGTCCAGGAACAGAAATCACTTTTGCAAAAGCTCGACTCCCTGCAGGAATCCGTGCTCGGCCTCAAGCTGAACGGAACCGCCAAGGCCGGAGCCCTTGCTTCGCTGGCCAGTTCCGACCAGTTCAGCGACGATTCCCCGACGCACGAGACGCAGGCTTACACCGATGTGAACCTGCTTTTGACCGCACGTCCGAGCAGCGAGACCATGGTTACCCTCCAGCTCCGCCTTCACAAGGATTGGCAGAGCGCCTTTGACGAGAACAACAACCCGGTTATCGGTCACTGGTTCAGCTACGATGGTTCCATCCTGAACAAGCATCTCGATTTCAACTTGGGCTATATGCGCGTCGGTTACACCCCGCTTACGCTCTTTGCCCCGCAGCCCCTCTTGCTGCAGGAACCCGAAATCTTCGCTCAGGAACGTGTGGAAACGCTCGCCCAGCGCAATTTGGATACGACTTCCCGCCGTCTCTTGCAGGGTCTCAATGCGGACTACCATAGCGGTCAGCTCGGCATTGTCGACGATGTCCATGCGCAGTTGACGGGAGCGCGTCTCCGCAATACTGCGAAGAAGACTGACCAGCTGTTCTTCGATTTCGACTGGTCTGACCGCTATTTCTACGGCGGACGTCTCGGAGTCGGTATCATGGGTGCTAAGATTGGCGTGAACTACACGGACGTATTCGACCGCACGCTGAGCCGCGAATCCCATGGCCTTGAACAGGGTGATACCGTCTACTACGAAGACAACTCGATTCTCTCCTTCGAGCTCGGTTTCGACTCCAAGAAGTTGCTGCCGTCGCTCCCGGTGACCTTCGGTCTTGACGGTGAATTCGCCATGTCCAAGTGGGAAGCCGAGATGGAATACTTCGCTTCTACGAAGGAAAAGGCGTACTCCGTTTCCGAAGGAACCTTTGTCGATGCTACCGGAGCACAGACGAGTACGGTCTATGTGCGTAGCTCTATGAGGGAAATCAATACGGAATACAAGGAAGATGTCGGTAAGGACGATGGCAAGAGCTTCTATGTGACGCCTTATGTCAGCGCCGGTATCGCCGGTATCGAGGCGAACCTGAAATTCACTTACCTCCAGACGGAAGAGAAATTCTGGTCCGAAATGGCTTCCGCTCCGAATTTCCGTGGTGGTGCGGTCGTCCTGAACTCGAACGCCCTTTACAGCAACGACATCTATTCGGCGGCTGTTGGAGCATTCGGCATGTCGAGCCTCGAAAACCTCTACCTGTCGGTGTACAATTCCAACCCGCTCAATGCGACGAACCTCATGACTTCGCAGGCCTTGGTGAATGCGCTTTCCAATACGGAAGAATCGCAGTACCTCTACTCCAAGCTCTACAACAACTACAAGAATGCCCACTTCTACCGCAACGGTTACGATGCCGGGACCATCAAGCGTCTTGAACTCGATAACGCTCTGTATGCGATTGATCCGTCCGTGAACATGGCTCTCCCGTTTGGCCTTGCCACTCCGGACCGCAAGGGCTTCAACCTCTCGCTTGATGCGACATGGAACGATGCCGTGACGGTGAATGCTTACTTTGGCCAGTTCAAGCAGGCTGCGGCAGGCATTGATATGGCAACGGGTGAGGAAATCGAGAATACCTACATGGAATTCGCCGTTGGCGGAAGTGTGGATATCGGACGTCTGGCCAAGTTGGACCGCAAGATTCTCCTGCAGGGATCCTATGACCACGCCGAAGAGGATAACCTCTGGAAGCGCAAGGCTGACCGCATCATGGGCGGTGCATCCGTGGACGTCTGGGGACCGGTTGCTTTGCAGGCCGGCATCCAGTTGGCCAACAAGGATTTCGGCGAAGGATTCTGGATTAACGAAGCTGCGGCGATCACCAAGGTCGAGGAGATGTTCCTCCTTGCTGGACCGCGTGTGCGCATTGCCCCGAATTCTTACCTGACCGTGCAGTACGGTATGCTGAAGGACAAGATGAACTTGAATACGCTTACGGTCGGCGAACTTGATGCAGAAGGCAATCCGACGGTTTCCCAGGGTGCCGACGAACTCTCAATCGACAAGAACGTCATCATTGCCGACGTGACGGTTAATTTCTAAGAGGTACGCAAGATGAAACTTCTTAACAAATTCCTGATTCCTTTCGCGGTGCTCTCGCTTGCCGCATGCTCTTCCATGGAAGTTGATGAAGCCGAAGCTATTTCGGAAAACTTTCCGGAGGACTTTGACGGTGCCGTCTATATGGAACTTCATCCGGAACTTCGGAGTCTCCAGGTGCGTAACTATGTGGCGGACTACAATGCCGGACTTTCGATTTCGGCGGATTCGGTGAAGGCCGATACCGCTGCTTTTGCTGCCGATACGGCCCAGCTTCATCAGATTTATGTGGATCCCAATCTCGGAGGTTACACCGAAACGCACTGGGTAGATGCTTTCGCTCCGGTCGTGTCTGATTCGCTGGTATGCCAGGTGGAGAATGTGTATGAATACCTCAACCTGAAAAAGACGACCGTTACCACGGACTCTGCTTCGGGTGAGGACAAGGTTGATTCTACGGATATTAAACTCTACCGCCCGATTACGGTGGTGAGGGATTCCGCGGACACGACCAAGATCATATCGGTGTCTGGCTTGACCGATACGGCGGCGACCGATCCTGAAACGTTCGTGTTGAGCGATTCCTTGTTCCTGCTTTCCGGTGCCAATATGGGAAAGATGGTCAAGGATACTCTCGGTTGCGATACGATTCCCAAGGAAACTCCGGGCTCGCTTCCTGCGTTAACCGTGAAATACCTGAAGAACTTCAACTTCGTTGATACCCGGGATGATTTGTCTAGGCTGAAGATGGTACCCGTGGATACGTTGGCGATCAGTCTCCAGTATGTGATGTATGGTGAATCCCATGGTTGGGCCTACCGCAGGTGCAAGGAATCCGAGAAGTCCAATCCGGTCATTTCGGAGGAATTCCCTGTGACGAAACGTTATTGTGCCGATGATGCCGGCGTTGTCCGTGAGATCAAGTAAGGCGAGGTAATCATGAATATCAAATCTATTGCACTGGTACTTACGCTCGGTTTTGTCGCAGCTCAGGCTGCGGCGGACAAGGTCGTTGGTTATTTCCCCTATTGGAGCCAGTATTCCCAGTTCTATCCGAAGGATATCCGCTATAATACGGTGACCAACGTTCACTATTCGTTCATTGTTCCCGGTGAAGACGGCTCGCTCTCCTTCGCCGATGAAAACGACGCGACGAACTTCAAGACTCTCGTCGACTTGACGAAAGAAAACGGTGTCAAGCTGATCGTGGGTGTCGGCGGCATGGAAAACGAGGGCACACTCAAGGCCATCGCTTCTTCCGATGAACTCCTGCCCCAGTTCGTTTCCAACGTCGGTAGCTGGCTTTCCGCTAACGGCGGCGACGGTATCGAACTAGACTGGCAGAACCTCACTGCCGAAGACGCCGAACTCTACGCGAAGATGCTGAACGCTCTCGTGGACGGCCTTTCGGATTACACGGTTACCGCGGTTATCTATCCGGCGGTCGGCATGGATGCCTACAAGGCGGATGCGCTGAACCGAGCCGCTTACGTGGACGTGTTCATGACGGACCTGATGACGGAAGAATCTTCTACGGTCGTTCCGAACCAGGGTGCGGTTTCCATCCAGCAGACTCTCGAAGAAGTGGCTGCCGCCGGCGTGCAGAAAGATTTGCTCGTTCCGGTGGTATTCCTCTACGGAAAATCCTGGATTGGCGCCAAGGGTCTCGGGACTTCCCACCAGGGTTACGGTAGCGGTAACGAAGGTTACCTCCCGTATGCCGAATTGATGGGCAAGTTCGATTCTCCGGATTACACGGTCACTTTCGATGAATCTTCCAAGTCCGAAGTTGCCGTGAGCGCTTCTGAAACAATCGTGTTCATGGGCATTCCTTCCGTCAAGGCGGTTGCCGAGTACGTGAAGAGCGAGGGTATGTCCGGCGTGGCCGTTTACGACCTCTCACAGGACTTCCACGAACCGATCGTTTCCCTCCTGGTGACCATCGGTCTGCAGCTCCGCCCCGAAGTGAACTACAAGGCTACCAAGAAGAAGTAATCTTCCGGGTATAGCTATAAAAGCTTAAGGCCTCCCTTCGGGGAGGCTTTTTTTGTGCTTGCATAGTTTGTGTCCGCCGTGTTTCCCGAAAGAAAATTGATGGACAAAAAAATCCCGGACGTTGCGCCCGGGATTTTTAAACTTTAAGCAGACCGCTTGTTTTGCGAGTCCTGCTACTTGTTGAACTTCAGCGTGGCCTGCTTGCTGCCCTGTGTCACAGTGGCGATATAGCTGCCTGCATTCAGGCTTCCAAGCGGAATCCAGCGGGTTCCGAGGGCCACATTGACCTTCTTGGAGAACACTTCCTTGCCCTTCGCATCGAAGATGGAGACATCTACCGGCGCATTTGACCTGGAGGAAATCATCAGACCGTCCTTCGTGAATTGCAGGGAGATGCCGCTGGCGAGTTCCTTCTTGACGGTGGGGATGGACATTTCCTTTTTGTTGAATGCTTTCGAGCTATCGCCCACGATGACCTTGATGGTCTTGGAAATCGCTTCGAGCACGTCTGTTTCCGGTGAGCTCGCCTTCACAAGGATGATGGCATCCTGGTGGTTGGTGACGAACTGTGTGCCGGAGATGGCTAAGTAGGTGGTCGATTCCACGAAGTTGACGCCGTCCGTGTTGAACGTGTAGGTCAGCGGAGTCTTGAGGAGCGTTTGTGCAGGTACTGTCCCTTCCGCGCTTGTCGAACCGGTCGCGAGCATTTGGTCCGTAAACTTGTTCGAGATCTTGTTTTCGCCCTTGCGGTAGGTAACCGTAATGGTGTCGTTCATGGCGCGGTAGCCGGTAACTGCCGGAGCCGAGGCCACGATTTTTGCATCCCCGAAGGTCTTGAACTGGTACATGATTACGGATCCTGCATCCCTCTGATCAGTTGAACAGTAGGTTGTGTTCTTACAAGCGATGGTCTTCACGTCCACGATGTCCGGATTCAGCGACTTGATGGTGTAGGTGGAGCCTTCAAGAGTTTTCTTTTGTATGCCAAGGACCCAGTCGAAGGTCTTGTTGGAGGAATTTGTCTTGGAGTAATCGGCTCCGCGGTTGATGGAACAGGGGTGTGTCGCTGCATCGTTGTAGCGGCAGTACATGTCCGCGAAATTCGGGATGGTCTGTCCGGCAACCGACTGGATGGTCACGACGCTCTGGCTTCCGTCATTACCCGTGAGGATGGAATAACCGGAACCGTTGATGGTGAGGGTTGTGCCGGATACGCTTACGACCTTCTCGTCGCTAGAGGTGTAGGTACAGCCGGACTTGAGGACTCCGGTGACCTGGCCGTCCGTTTCCTTGGCGTATGCAGGTTTGAAAGCACAGCTGCCCGTATTCTTGCCCTTGGTGAGGGAATCCGGCCAGGACTGCGCGTGGCTGGTCAGGTATTTCTTGACAATGCTACCGGAGGAACTGTAGCTTGCCTTCTCGAGCAATCCCTGGGATGAAAGTTCCGTGCTGCCTTCGAACATGCCGGATGTCTCTTCGCCGTTCGTCTGGCGCAGGCTCCAGTTGCAGTTGCTGATCTTGTTCTGTTCCATGAACTGCGTCCAGCTGTCGGTTGCGCTCTGGTTGGCGGATCCCTTGCCGTCGGCGTTCACGGTACCCCATTCGGTAATGAATACGGGGCTTCCGCTATTCTTGGCGGCGGTAATACGGCTGCCGTATTGTCCGGAAGAATGCGAACCTGCATAGAAGTGGAATACGTAACCTACGTTTGTGCCGTTCACGCCGCCGTAACTGGTGAGCTGCGACCAGCTCGGAGTACCGACGAGCACCAGGTTTTGCGTGTTCTTGCGGATTTCGCCCGTAATGGTGTTCGCATAGCTCGTGATGGTTCCCCAGCTCGTGTTGACGGGTTCGTTGTAGATTTCATAGATGATATTCGGAACGTTCGCGTATTTCTTGGAAACGGTCGCGAAGAATTCCTTGGCCAGCGCCTGTTCGTGCTCTGCACGGTGGCTATGCCAGTCGACGATGATGTAGATGTCGTTCTCGATAGCCGCTTCGACCATCTTGTCAAGGATTCCCAGGTAGCCGCCGGGCGAAGATACGTAAGAATATCCGCTGAAGAGGGAGTCCGCCTTGTCCACGCAGCCGTTAGACCTCTGGTTCGTGCTGGAGTAGCAGAGGATGCCCATGGCGAAACGGAACACGTCAATTTTCAGGTTGTCGACAGCCCAGGAGATGACGTCCTTCTTGTAGTACGGGAGGCCGGTGGCATCGGACCAGAAGAGGCTCATGCCGCGGATCATGGCTTCCTGGTTGTTCTTTTCGCCAATAATCTTTCCGCCGCTCGTGTGGAGGGCGCCGTAGTGGCTGACCGGGCCGATCTTCTTGGGAACGGCGTCCACGGCCGCCGCAAATGCCGGCAGGGCCGCGAAGGCAAGGAGACAGGGTATCAGTTTGTGCAGTTTCATAAGCAAAATCCTGGATTTATATTATGAATGTAATAATAAACGGGTTAGATGTTCTCTAGAAGGGTCATGAATTCGTTTACCGTTGAATACGCAGGGTCTTTTCGAACGATTTGTCGGTCAGGCGTACGATATAGGCTCCTTTGGTATGGAAAAGGGCTTCCAGCGGGATTTCCCCGGAGCCGCTCAGGCTCATGGTAATGACCCGGTTGCCGTTCAGGTCGAAGGCGGTCAGGCGGGCTTTCTGGCTGAGGCCCGAATAACGCAGGGAGTTTCCGCCGAGGGTCAGCCCGCGCGTGGCTGCGGCAATAGTCCGGATGGAGGCTGCGTTCGGGTCGATATAATCCTTGATGAGGTTGCCGTCGGCATCGTACATCTCGAACATGCGCAGATAGATGGCTCCATAGCCGCCCTTCTGCATTTTCGGTTCGAACTTGAACCCGCGTACGGCCTGCATCGTCTCGTCTCGGTCAGTGAAGTCGCTCACCCAGGAGGGGGCAACGAACATTTCCTTCACGAAGTCGTCGTAGGATGAGCCGAAGTTCTTGGAAGTGAGGTCGATATCGAGCGTCACGAAATCTTCGGTCGGGTGCAGGAAAATCCCTGGTTCCCCGCCATTGTTGCCGTTGTCCACGGTCTTTTTGTCGAGAATTGCGAAACGGATGACACCTTGGCTCTTGTAGTTGATGCGGATCTTGGCGACCTTGCTCAAATCGTGGTAACCGTTTTCTTTATCGAGCGAGAGGGCGAGGCCTGCGAACGGGTATTCCAAGTCAACGCCGGCCTCGTATGTGGGTTCGGCGGCAATGCGGAATTCGAGCGCCGCGGTTATCGACCCGTCAGGCTGGGTAAAGAGTCCGGAACTTCCGGAATCGGGATAAATCTTGGTGACGCCGAATTTGTCTCCGTAGACTCCCCATTCAGGATATTGGGAGATGGTCGCCCCGCTATTTATTTGGGCGAGTGTTCCTGCGGGCATGGAGGGCATGCGTACCGAGGTCTTGGTGTATTTGGAGAGACCGTCCATGCTGTTGAAGTTGGGCAGGTTCCCGCTCATGGTAAGCAAGTAGAGGATATTCAGGGTGGCGGGGTAGTAGTGTTCGCCCTTGCCGCTGGAAGGACTCTTTTTGCCATCGGTATTGGCGAGTGCGTCGTAGACGGTTTCCAGGTAGTGGCCCGGATTATCGGCGGAACCCATGGCGAGACCGAGCCCGCCGACATAGGTGGATGTCACGAACATGTTGTAAGGGGAGGTCCCGTTCAGGCTGTAGCCGGGCCAGATGAGGTTCGCGTTGCCGAAGGTCGTCTTGTCGAGCCAGGAGATAATCTTGTCGTTCACGGCTTTGGCTTCGCTAATGCCGTACCAGTAATAGCCCCAGGCCATGCGCCACGGGGTTCTTGTGGCGTCGTCATAAAAACCGCCCGAGCCACCGGACACCTGGCCTGCATTGGTGGGCTTGTGGTCGCTCCAGCCGCACCAGTCGGGCATGAGTCCCGTGCTTGCGTCCTGGCACTTTGAAACGTGGCCGAGGTTTGCGGTAATCGCCGTTTTCCAGAAGGAATCGTTCGTGACATCGTAAAATAGCTGGAAGGCTGCCGGGAACACGTAGCTGGAGTTCAGGGCCGGATTCCAGTTGCTGCCCGCCTTCACGCGGCCGTCGCTTTCCATGTCGTTGGACTTGATCCAGGTGATAAGGGACTTTGCCTTGCTCAGGTACTGGTCGTTGCCCCACTGTTTGGCGGCCATAATGAGCGCTACGGCCACGTCGAGGTCTGCGTCGGTGGCCGTACCGTCGTCCACCTTGCCGCTCTGGGTGTTGATGTGCCAGTTCATTCCGCCGCCGCTCTTCGCGTACTTGTTCCAGAATGCGTACAACTTATCGAATTCGCTCTGGTGGTCGGCATTGTTGCTTGACATATATACCATGATGAGCATGCCGTAGGCGACACCTTCGGAAACGGTCATTTCAGCGCTGTCGTTGGGGCTGATGATTCGCGCCGTTCCATCCCCCATATCCTTGTACCAGGCTCCTTTCCAGTCATCGAAGTGTTTTTGGATGATGGATGGATCCACATAAGTGGCCGTATTGCCAAATTTGTATGTAACCTGTTGAGGGAAAGGGAATTTCGGTGCAGCAACTGTTGCCGAAGCGAGCAGAAGGCATGCCGCGAAAAGAATGAAAAAGATTTTTTTGTATGTATACACCATATAAAGAAAAATAGATTAGGACAAATGAGAATCGGACCGGATGAAAGTAATAAAAAAGTTATGTTGGGCGCGGTTGTGATATTGAGCACGGTTGTGGTCGGTCGTGGAATTGACCCATATCACAACGCAAAAAAGACGATTTGTAAAAAAATGGGAACAGTCCTGCGTTTTTGGCCATTTTTGCCCGTTTTTTGACACTGTTGTGAAATTCTCATTACTGTTTTTTTACTTTCACGAAAAAAAACTTGCAAAAAAGGGCGAAAAAAAGATATATTAAGGGCAAATCGCCCAAATTGGGTTTAACCATTAACAAAGAGAGAGACTTATGAAAACAAAAATCCTTACCGCTGCCGCCGTGTTGGCTGCCGCCAGTGTTGCTTCGGCATTCACTTGGTCCGGTGCTGCGGGCGAATACTTTGTAAATACGGGCCTTGACAATGGCACCGAAACTGCTGGTTACTGGTACGATTACGCTGACGGTCCTGGTGGCCAGTCTGCCGTGACTTGGCCGGTTGCCAAGGGTAACGACTACTCTACTGACGCTCTTGACCCGATCATCGACGAATGCCAGGGCGTTTGCGGTACCTTTACGCTCGTTCAGGGCACCAACACCTACGATCCGTTCGTCGGTATTGGCTTCAACGTTGCCGGTACGGAAGAGCCGACCGGTGGTGAAGCTACTCCGGCTGACGCTTCCGCTTGGGGTGGCGTCTGCATCACCTACACTGTCGACGTGAAGGCCTCCCTCGAAATGGGTCTCGGCGACACGAAGGACAGCGAACTCGGTTACGACGTTCCGTTCGTTTCCCTCCCGAAGTCTGCTTCCGCTAACGAAGTCTGCACCGCTTGGTCTGGCTTCAAGCAGGCTGGCTGGGGCAAGGGCAAGATTACGGGCGACGCCGCCGCTGCAATCCTCGCTGCCTTGAAGTTCAAGATTCAGGGTAAGGATGGCACGTCTGGCTCCTTCAACATCATGGCCGTCTCTTCTATGAACGATGTCGGTATCAAGAATGTTGCTGCTGCCTCCGCTGTCAAGGCTACCCTCTCTGGCCGTACCCTCTCCTTCGCCGGCATCAAGTCCGTTGCTACCGCCGAAGTGATGAATCTCCAGGGTCAGGTGATTGTCAAGGGCGCTGTCAGCTCTTCTGCTTCTCTCGACCTCTCTTCCGTTGACGCCGGTGTCTACCTGGTCCGCGTTGCCGGTAAGTCTGTCGACTTCAGCCAGAAGATCGTCATCAAGTAATTTTACTGGCGTGACGCTTTTAGGAGAGTTGCTTTCGGGCAACTCTCTTTTTTATAAAAAAAAACGTGATTTATTGCAAATTTCGCAATAAAGGGCGTGCGTTTTTTCACGTGTCCCATTCGGATTGCTGAAATTGAATGTATATTAGAGCATGGATAAATTATGAGGATTTTATGAAAGTGAAAAAGTTCCTTATTCCTATGGTTTGTGGCCTTGCCTTCGGGCTTAGCGCTTGTGGTGGTGATTCCACTGCGGCGAACGAGGGTGATAACCCCTTCGGTGGCGGACAGGGATTGTCCAGTGACGGAACAGCTGTCTTGCCAGGTTCTTCCACTTCGACTCCCGTGACGCCTGGGACGACGGCCCCGCTGGCGGCTACGGCCGATCTCAATGCTCCGGCAGCTTTGTATGCTGCATGGAAGTCGTACCATTTTGTTACGCTTGACGAAGAGGCGGCGTACTATCCGTCGCTTGCGGGCGATTTCAAATATGTGTTTCCTGCGGAATACCAGCCTGCGGCGCGAGTCATTTGGCAGACGGCACAGTCGTCCGCCTATAACCTCCGTTGCAAGGTGGATGACTCGACTGTTCCCATCATGAAGTTCCGTGGCTGTACCGTGTCGGAAGGAATCGGTTACGGCATGCTTATCACGGCCATGCAGGGCGATATTGCGGCATTCAATGGCCTGTGGAACTATTCTCGCGCTTTCAGGAAGTATTATTCCACGGCGACTGTCCCGCAGCGCTTTACGCCCTGGATTACGTTCAGCTTCTACTATGACGAAATCGACCTTTCCAGCGCAACCGATGCGGATCTCGATATCGCGACATCGCTTATCCTGATGCACCTCAAGACCGGCGAACAGGCCTACCTGGCCGATGCGCTTACCATTGCCGGTGCCATCTGGGAAAAGGAAGTCAAGGACAACAAGCTTCTTTCGGGTGATACCCCCATGTGGAATGGCACCCAGGGCCAGATTGTCTACAACCTGAGCTACTTCTCTCCGGTGGCCCTACGCCTCTTCGCGAAGTTCGATACTGCCCACAACTGGACAGCGGTCCTCGATGCCATGTACACCTATATGGCAAGCATCCAGGCCGCCGGTACGGGCGTATTCCCGGACTGGAGTACGGAAACGACGGCTGCCAATCCGCCTAACGGAGCCGCGGGCGACGAAAAGAAGGGTTACACCTTCCACACGTTCAACAAGGAATCCGTGCGCATTCCGTGGCGTATCGCGTGGGACTACTACTGGTTCCAGGATCCGCGCGCTCTTGCTGTATTGCAGAAGCTTAACCAGTTCATTGTGGCCAAGTCGGGAGGCAGTCCCTCTTCTGCAGCTCTCGCGGTCAACTACTCCTGGAATCTGTCGCTCGGTGCAGACGATACCAGGAATAGCGCGGTCTCGGCCCAGTGGCTCTCTGCCTGGTGCGCAACGGGTATAGGGACGAATGCTGATTGGCTTAAGGCTTGCACGAGTGCGGTGAACACGAAGTCTGTGTCCAACACGGCTAGCAGCTATTTCTCCGACATTCTGCTCGTGATGTACAGCCAGTTGCTGAACGGCGTGTACACTCGCCCGGCGATTTAGGATAATCCATAGTTTGCTCGAAACCCCGGACATTGCGTCCGGGGTTTTGTATATGGGCTCTGTTTTTGCAGAGCCATATAGGGCGCCTCGGTCATGTGCAAATGAATTTGCCCACGACTCTCGGCTTTTGTATAT
>CAMHOW010000045.1 GCA_946186895.1 uncultured Fibrobacter sp. | reverse complement strand
ACATGGGCCAGAAGAACCTGCTTATCGAGCCGCAGGGTAACTGGGGTAACCCGCTGACGGGCGACGAGGCTGCCGCCCCGCGTTACATCGAAGGCAAGCTCAGCGAATTTGCGCTGGACGTGATGTTCAACCCCGAGACCACTGACTGGATTCCGAACTACGACGGCCGTTCCAAGGAACCGGTAACGCTCCCCGCAAAGTTCCCGATTTTGTTGGCACAGGGCGTGGACGGCATCGCGGTGGGCCTTTCCACCACCATCCTCCCCCACAACTTCAAGGAACTGTGCCAGGCGAGCATTGACTACCTGCGCGGCCGCAAGTTCACGCTGTACCCGGACTTTTACACGGGCGGCATCATCGACGTCAGCGAATACAACGACGGCGAACGGGGCGGACGCCTCAAGGTCCGTGCGAAAATCGAAAAGTTGGACAACAAGACGCTGGTCATTCGCGAAATTCCCTTCGGCACCACCACGGACAGCCTTATTGACTCCATCGTGGCGGCCAACGACAAGGGCAAAATCAAAATCAAGCAGATTGTGGACCACACCACCGAAAACGTGGAAATCCAAATCCACCTGCAGGCCGGTTCCGACCCGCAAGTCGTTATCGATGCGCTCTACGCGTTTACCGACTGCCAGACCACACTGGCTGCCAACAGCTGCGTGATTATCGACAAGAAGCCGCGCTTCAGCAACACCACCGAACTTTTGAAACTCAGCACCGACCACACCGTGCACCTGCTCGACTGGGAGCTGGACAACGAGCTCAAGCACCTGCAGGACCAGTGGCACATGACCAGCCTCGAGAAGATCTTCATCGAGAAGGAAGTCTACGAGGTCATCAAGAAGGCCAAGACCCACGACGAGATGGTCCAGCTGATTGACGAAGGCTTGAAGCCCTATGTGCGCAAGCTCCGCCGCGAAGTGACCCGCGAAGAAATCCTCAAGCTCGCCGAAATCCCGGTGCGCCGCATCAGCCGTTTTGACCGCAAGAAGGCCGACGAATTCCTGGAAGAACTCGACAAGAAGATCGAGGAAGTGAACTACAACAAGGAACACCTCACCGACTACGCCGTGAACTACTTCAAGAACATCTTGAAGAAGTACGGCGAAGGTCGCGACCGCAAGACGGAAATCGCGGAATTCGGCCAGGTGAGCGCCGTGCATGTGGCTCTCGCAAACCAAAAGCTCTACGTGAACCGCAAGGAAGGCTTCCTGGGCACGGGCATGAAGAAGGAAGAATACCTCTTCGACGTTTCCGAATACGATGACCTCATCGTGTTCAAGGCCGATGGCAGCTTCAAGGTGGTCCGCGTCAGCGATAAGGACTTTGTGGGCAAGAACATCGTGCTTGTGGAAAAGTTTAACAAGGACGACGAGCGCCACATCTACAACGTGATCCACCAGGATGGCAAAGACGGCACCGCCTACATCAAGCGCTTTAACGTGGGTGGCGTGACCCGCGACAAGGACTATTATATGGGCAAGAACAAGCCCGGTAGCCGCCTGCTTTACATGTCCAGCAACCTGAACGGCGAAGCAGAAGTGGTAGAAGTCACTCTGAAACCGCGGCCCCGTACCAAGCTGAACTTTGAAGTGGACTTCAGCTCCATCGAAGTGAAGGGCCGCGGCGCCATGGGCAATATCGTTACCAAGTACCCGGTCAAGACGGTCCGTCGTGTCCGTAAGGGCGTAAGCACCCTCGGGGCCCGCGTCTTGTACTTTGACGCGCCCTCTGGACTCATCAGCTCCCAGAGAAGGGGCAACCGTATCGGTGAATTTGGCGAGAAGGACAAGATCCTTATTGTTAAAGAGAACGGTACGGCCCGCGTCCACGACATGGCAGACCCGATTCTCGTGGGTACAGGCGTCAAGTATATCCACAAATTCGACCCCACACAGGTCTTTACGGTTCTCTACTTCGAGGGCGGAAACTTCAACTACATGGTGAAGCGTTTCAACCTGGAAGGCTGCCCCATGACCACAGAATTCAGCCTGGTAACCGACCATAAGGACACCCAGATGATCGAATTCTTTGCTACAGACGACGCACGCCAGCTGATGGAATACCAGGTTGGCCGCGAAGTCCAGAAAGAAGAACTTGACCTGACTGAAGTAGCCGACGTCAAGAGCTACAAGGCCATGGGAAGCAAGTTCACCGCCAAAAAGGTCAAGCGCACAAGCCGCATCACTCCGCCGGACCCGTTTGGCGACGAAGCCGAAGAGGACTCTTCTAGCGCCGCCGACGTGACCGTCAAGGACGACGACGATATCGACTTATTTAAATAGGGAGGGCGTTTAATGAATAGGGAGGGCTACGCCCTCCCTAAGACCCTCCCGGCACTCAATAATCCGCTGTACTCTAATCGCAAGCCTATGGTTAAGCGGATTATTTGCGTGCGCACCTGACGGTGCTAAATAAAGCTCAGGTCTATAACGACTAGGGAGGGCGTTTAATGAATAGGGAGGGCTACGCCCTCCCTAAGACCCTCCCGGCACTCAATAATCCGCTGTACTCTAATCGCAAGCCTATGGTTAAGCGGATTATTTGCGTGCGCACCTGACGGTGCTAAATAAAGCTCAGGTTTATAACAACTAGGGAGGGTTTTAACTGACTAGGGCGGGCTTCGCCCTCCCTAAGACCCTCCCCTACACTCAATAAACCGCAATATTCTGACCGCAAACCTCTGGACTTTGCGGTTTATTTTCGTGGGCGCCTAGCGGCGCTAAATAAAGCTTAGGTTTATAACAACCAGGGCGGGCTTTAACTGACTAGGGCGGGCTTCGCCCTCCCTAAGACCCTCCTTGCACTCAATAATCCGCCTTACTCTGGTCATAAATCTTTAGACTTTGCGGTTTATTTTCGTGGGCGCCTAGCGGCGCTAAATAAAACTCAGGGCGATAACTGACTAGGGCGGGCTTCGCCTTCCCTAACCTGCTACGCATAAAAATAAGAACGGCCTCCACAAGGGAGACCGTTCCTAAGAAGGAGAAAATATTGAGAAATCAAAAGTACTTAGAGCTCATCAGGAGGGGAGCAATGATATAGGTGCCCTAAGATTTACCCATTAATATCCCAACAATCCAAATATACCAAATCTTCGGTTCTTTGGAACTTTTGTTTTTCTTATTTAAATTTCTACTTCTTTCTTACAAGCCCTATTCTTCCCTAAAGATAATTTTGCATTTAGGGACGAACCGGAATCCACCACGACGGTGGCGCTCAATTTCGAAGTACTTCTTGACACCTTCGGTCACGTTGCCGTCCTTGTCGTCAGTACCATTAATATGAGCAATGACGCGGTTCAAGCGACTTTCGAAGTTCGGACGGAGAGGATCCATGCATATAGCAGGGTCACGCTTAAATTCGCGGTTTTCGTACTCTTCACGACCAGTAGCCGTATATTCACGAAGCAGGTTGCGAAGAATGCGGGCCGGAACGTTGCGCATCAAGTGCTTGCTGTTCACTGAAATGGAGTCATCGCTCTTGTAGTAGATGACCGTCACAGAGTCATTCATGCCTTCCAAGAGCTGTTCTTGAGCCTTCTGGATAGGCTGCCAGGAATCGAATTCCTGCTTAACAACGGCACTCATCAGCTTGTTGAAGGGCTCCGGAGCCACCACGTCGGCCTTGTAATCAATATATACGATTGAAGCCGGGGCCCCATAATAGCAGCCTTTATGGATAAGAACAGCTCCAACCTTCTCGTCGACCACGTCTTCAAGAGCCAGGACGCAATCCAACTTCTTTTCGGCGTCAAACTCCCAATCCAGGTTGTTTTCGGCAAGGCAATCGCCAAAAGTCATGTTTTTGCCTACTGCGCGACCGTTCACATAAATAAATCCATCGTCACGCTTTTCGGCATTAACCCGATTTTCAAGGGCCTCTACGAACGATGTCTGGGAGGCCTTAAATTCCATATGCTCATAAGGAGGCGTATCCAGGAGGATCGGTCCTATCTGGACAAAGCCATTGAACCAGCGCATGGGGTTCGTCACCAGCATACCCGGAGTATCGAACCTAAATGATACATATTCCTTACGATTTCCGTCTACCAGGTCACGACGGAGGAATTTCCAATCGCTCAGCAACGGATAACGCTTAGGAATAATGTCCAGACAGAGCTGGCGAACATCGCTGGTGGAATAAAATTGCGAAATATAGGGCAAATAAGAGCGCAAAACACTACGGGCAGGAACCCCTTCAAAGGCGGCGCAGCGGTCAATAATGCGCTGGACAAAGGCGTCGGGGTTCTCCCCACGGTCGTAAAGCCAGTTCACCACCGTATTCATAACAAGGCGGTACACGTCTTCGTCAACAAAGGAATCTTCAAAGTAAATGTCATTCAGAGTTTTCACCGTAAAGCGAGGATCACGCTTTACCAGGGTCAGAATCTCCTTCACAGGATACGAGACCAGCAATTCCACATGAGTCAACTGCAAAAAAAGGTTCGATAACATAATTCCCTCACTATTAAAAGAATATAGCAAAAAAAACAGAAAAACGACAAAATAGCTATATTTTGGCCATGGAAACCGCCAAAATACACCTTTTACCCGACGAAATCATCAATAAAATCGCTGCTGGCGAAGTTATTGAGCGTCCGGCATCGGCGGTCAAGGAGCTTCTAGAGAACGCCATCGACGCAGGCGCCAGCCGCATCCAGGTGCAAATTGAGCAGGGTGGCAAGCAAAAAATCGTGGTTTCCGACAACGGGAAGGGCATGGGACAGGCAGATCTGGACCTGTGCTACCTGCGGCATACTACCTCGAAACTAAGCTCCGCCGAAGACCTTTTCCACCTGCATACCAACGGTTTCCGCGGAGAAGCGGTGGCATCTATTGCCGCCGTTTCCAAAATGACCATTACCAGCGCCACAGACCAAGGGGAAAGCAACCGCATTGTGCTTCATGGCGGAAACGTCATTGAAAAAGAGGGCGTTGCCGCCAGCCGTGGTACCACCTTCCTTATCGAGGACCTTTTTTACAACACCCCCGTCCGCAGGACCTTCCTCGGGAGCGAGGTGGCTGAATCCTCCAAAATTTTAGATATCGTTCTGAAAATCGCCCTCGCCCACCCCGAAATCCGCATTGACTACAAGGTGGGCGAAAAATCCGTCTTTATCGGAGTGCCCGGGGATTTACGGACCAGGATTGCCGAAGCTATCGGGTCTGGCATTGCCAAGAAGATGCTCCCGGTGGACTATACCGAAGCAGGAGTCCACGTGACAGGGTTTATCTCGCCAACTTCGGAACAGAACGGCAAGCGCTATCACCAATACCTATACCTACGGAACCGACCCATCGAGAATAAGGCCATTGCCAAAGCCATCAGCCAGGCTTACGAGCCCTACGGAGTTCAATGTAAACCAGTAACGGTCCTGTTTCTGGACATGCCTGACATGGAATTCGACGTAAACGTGCACCCCGCCAAAAGGGAAGTCCGTTTTGCCAACCAGAACCTGGTTTTCCTGGTGGTCACCCACGCCATCCGAGAAACCTTTAGAGAGGATTTGGAAAAGAACTCCCCTCTTATCGATTTGAGTTCTGAAATAGCCGCTGCACCCAAAAATTGCGGAGAGGTTAAGCCAGAGCATACTTCTGGGGCATTCTTCCAAGAGATCCGGACCCCCGCGCAGCGGGCAAAAGACAGTGGCACAAACCGCTACACGCCCGACAAGGACGAAGTTCAGGATCTGTTCTCGCAGCCTGAAGCGGGCAAGCTGATTTCCCTAGAAGATTCCATAAAGGATCCGCTCTGGAACAAGGAAACGGCCGAACCAGAAAGCAACCCCTGGACACCCCCTGCAGTATTCCAGACAGCAAACACATACATTGTGAGCGAAGATTCCGAAGGACTTTTGGTTATCGACCAACATGCAGCCCACAGCAGAATCTTGTACGAACAGGCCTTAGAAACTTTGAAAAGCGGCGGTTCCATCGATAGCCAAGAGCTGCTTTTCCCCGAACTGACGGAATTTTCTAGAATGGAACGGGAAATTTTCGACTCCGTAAAAGACTCCCTGAAAACCCTTGGTTTTTACGTGGAGCCCTTCGGCGGTTCTGAATTCCAAATCAGGTCCATTCCCTGTAACCTGCCCATTTCTAGAGCGGCAAAATCCGTTCACGAGTTCCTGGAAATCTGCATTGAAAATGGCGGTAAAGCAGACCTGGCTATAATTCAGGATTCCATGGCAAAGGCCTGGGCCAAAGCCAATGCTTTCCAGGCGGGAGACAAGCTCAAGCCCGAGGAAATGTCCAAACTGGTAAGCCAACTGATGGCCACCGAAGACCCGCTAAAATCCCCTTATGGTACCCCTACCCTAATGCGGATTTCTTTGGATGAACTAGCTAAGAAGTTTAGCCGCTAATTAACTTATCCATAAAATAGTCTGGGATAAAGCCTTTGCCCAGACGTTCCGTTAAATCTATAGACAGCTGACGTGATGAAGCCGGATCTAGGGATTCTAAGGCTTTCAAAATATTGGGCAGCATCTTCTTGGAGCACAATCCTATAAATTCAGGAACCATTAACTGTCCCATCAAAAGATTGGGCATGGCAAAAGCGTTTGTTTTCACGAACAAGGAGCCCAAAACATAGGTCAACCAATCCGGCTTGGTAGCCACCACAAGAGGTGTTCCCGAAAGGGCTAGTTCAAGGGTTACTGTTCCCGGAGTAGCCAAGGCTGCCGCCGCCGAGCCATAAAGCATCCTACGTTCTTCTGAATCTTCGGGAGCAACTTGTATGGAAACGTCCGCAAATGCACCATCTTCGTCTTTTTCGAGATATTTTTCCAACGGTTGGATAAGAGTATCCCGAGAAACAATCAGCCTTACATTTCTGCCTTCGCCCTCGGGCTTATTTTGAAGCCAGCCCCTTGCCACATTCAAAAAGAGCGGCATGTTACGCCTTGCCTGAGACAACCGACTTCCCGGGAAAAGTAAAAGCGTTTCCGATGACTTATCCCTAGATTCAGAATAGGGTAGCGTATGGTATAGATTTTCATGCAACAAGAAGGGATGCAGCAGCAGACCCGTATCTACACCCATCTTGGCATAGGCAGACTTTTCAAATTCAAAAAGCACTGCAAGGTTTGCACCCCGTAGTTTCTTGGCTCGGCCAGATTTCCAGGCCCATATTTGGGGCGGAGCCACATAAAGAACGGGTTTACCCATCTTTTGGGCAATCCGGCACAACTTCATATTAAAACCGGGATAGTCCACTGCCACAAGGGCCTTACATTCTTCAGAGCAAAGAAGATTTTTTAGCTGACCATAAACCTTACGCAATCTGGCAGTGCGAGGCAAAACATCTAAAAAGCCAGAAACGGGAAGTTCCTCAAAATCAGCTATGGGAACAAGGCCCGCATTTTGCATTCGCCTACCGCCTACACCCATAGGGAGAACGCCCCGCTGGACTATAGACTGAACAAAGGCCTCGCCTAGGACATCCCCCGAATCTTCGCCAGCACAGAAAAGGACGAACGGTTCTTGCACCTAAACTACCTGCGGGGCTTTGCCGAGACCCAAATTTTAGAGGCACCCATATCCTGTTTGAGCCAACTCAGCAATTCCTGGGAATAGGATAATTTATACTTATGGAGAGTCAATCCATGTTCGTAATTGGATTCTGTTTCTATATGCAGAACCAATTCACAGCTGGATTCCCCCTCAAAGGGTTCAAACTGCAGCATGCCCGCTTTAAGTTTCTGCAGAAAATCTTCGGATAGCACAGAAGAATAAAGGGAGGCATGTACATACTTGACCATTTTCTCACGAACATAATCTAGTTGGTAAGCCTCTTCAACCACCACCTGCATCTGCTCGGTGACGTTCTTATCCCTATCCCGCTGGAATTCCAGCATTCCCTTTACCAGAATACGGTCATCTTCCGAAATTTTATCGCGGAAATTTTCCCAAGTGTCTTTCTTGAAGAACAGACCTACTTCGCCTTGGAAATCCTGCATTTCGCCAAAGCCAACGGTGGCCCCACGCTTGGTCTCCACGGAACGCATGCGCGTTACGATTCCACCAACAGCCACCATGCAGCCTTCTTTTCGGCTCAGTTCCTCTTGACCCAGGCTACAAGTGGTAAAGCCCATCAGTTCGGGGCGGAATTCATCCAGAGGATGCCCCGAAAGGCAGAGCCCCAGAACCTCACGCTCCTTGTTGAGCATTTCTACGCTGCCCCATTCCTCGGCTTCTTCTAGAACCTCGGCAATGTTTGACATGGAAGAATCTGCTCCACCTAAATCAAAGAGAGACATCTGACCCCTGGACTTGTCTTCTTGGTAGCGGGCAGCCACTTCAATGGCCCTGTCTACCGTAGCCATAAGCACAGCCCTACTTCCCGGCAGACTATCCAAGGCTCCGGCCATAATCAGGCATTCCAAGGTTTTCTTGCTAAGCGGCGGACGTTTTTCCTTCAAGGAACCCTGATATTCCGCCACCCGTTTACAGAAATCAAATATGGACTTGAACGCCCCTCCCCTTTCGCGGGCGGCGACCACATCCTCTACCACACCGATTCCCACATTGCGGATTCCCGCAAGACCAAAGAGAATCTGGTGCTTAACATTGGCGGTGAAAATTCCCTGGGACGAATTGATATCCGGAGAAAGCACCGGTATTCCCAAGCGTTTGCATTCCTGAATGATGGTGACGATATCTTCGGTCTTGCCCATCTTAGAAGTCATGGATGCCGCCATGTATTCGGGACCATAATGGGCCTTCAGGTAAGCCGTCTGGTAAGCCACATAGGCATAAGCAGCAGCGTGGCTCTTGTTAAAGGCATATCCGCAGAATGGGAGCACTGCATCCCAGACCTTCTGGACCATGGCTCTATCGTAACCCCTCGCAATACACTTATCGCGGAACTCCGGTTCAAGCACGGCCATCTTATCTGGCATTTTCTTAGCCATGATACGACGGATATTATCAGCGCCACCCAGGGTGTAACCACCCAGAATCTGGGCAAGCTTCATCACCTGTTCCTGATAAACAATTACACCGTAGGTTTCACCAAGTACCTGTTCCAAATCAGGATGGTAGCAGTCAATTTCTTCTTTACCCTGCTTACGGGCAATAAAGTGAGGAATCTGTTCCAAAGGCCCCGGGCGATACAGGGCGTTCATAGCGATAAGGTCAAAAATTCGAGTCGGTTTTAGTTCGCGCAGGTACTTCTGCATACCCGGCGATTCAAACTGGAACACCGTGGTGGTCATGCCCTTGCCCAGAAGATCAAAAGTCTCCTTGTCATCCAGCGGGATATGGCCCATGTCCAATTCAATGCCACGATTTTTCTTGACCATATTCACCGTGTCCTGAATGATGGACAAGTTGATAAGGCCAAGGAAGTCCATCTTCAAAAGCCCGATATCTTCGGCGTAGTGCTTGTCGTACATCACCACAGGCGTATCGGCAGGGGCCGCACGGTACAGAGGGGCAAGGTTATATATCGGGGTCGGCGTAATCACCACACCACAGGCATGCACACCTGTCTGGCGTGGCAAATCCTCTAGCTTTTTCGCAATTTCCCAAAGGGTCTGGTAGCTGGCACGGCTATTGATCATAGCCTGCAGAGGCTCGGGGCTATAGCCGTCTTCAAGAGTATTCCCTTTCTTATCTTTACCCGTCCAAGCCTGATTCAAACTAAAATTCAAGGTACGTTGCGGGAACAGCTTGGTGATAGCCTTAGCCTCTTGCGGCGGGATTCCCAAAACACGGGCCACATCGGTAATCACCGCCTTGGACTTAAGCATGCCATAAGTAATGATCTGACCAACGCACTCCTTGCCGTACTTCTCGGTCACATAGTCAATCACACGACCGCGGTCCCTATCCGAAAAGTCCGTATCGATATCGGGCATGGACACGCGCTCCGGATTCAGGAAGCGTTCAAAAAGGAGATCAAACGTAAGGGGGTCAATGTCGGTAATGCCGATAATGTAGGTTACCAAGGAACCAGCTGCAGAACCACGGCCAGGGCCCACAGGAATTCCATGTTCACGAGACCAGTTGATAAAGTCCCACACAATCAGGAGGTAACCCGCCACATTCATATTGCGGATACAATTCAGCTCCTTGTACATGCGGGCTGCCACTTCGGTATCGTGGGCCGGAAATTTGAAATTCTCTTTCGGGAAACGCCTCTGAAGACGCTGGTTACAGAGGTGAGTGATGTAAATATCAGCATCACCACCTGGCTTGCACCAACGGCGAATGTTCTTGTCCCAAGCTTTTTTGTCATCTTCGTCAAAAAATTCAGGCTGCGACAAGCGTTCAATTTCGGCCTTGTCTTCGTCGGTCAGGGCATCTTCGGCAATTCCCTTGTCCGCGCAATAAGTGGCCGTCACCTTTTTCTTCTTTTCCTTGACAACTCCCTTGAGTTCTCGTTCACGTACGACCGGATACTCCGCGTCGTATTCCGCCTTCATGATGGCCTTGATGCTCTGGTATTCCTCAGAGGCCAAAAAATCTTCGGGAATCTTAAACCGGGGCCAATATTCGTCGCCAATGCCGGTTTTTACTGTAAAATTACAGCGATCCGCAATCTTTACCGTATTTTCGATAGCGCCAGGAATGTGGCCGAACAGTGCCACCATCTCTTGTTCGGTTCTAAAATAGAACTGATCCGTAGGGAACCGTTTGTCCGTGAAATCGTTCAGGGTTTCTTTAAGGGAAATGCAACGCAAAACCTTGTGGGCCTGGGCATCTTCTTGCTTGATGTAATGAACGTCGGCTACGGCCACCACTTCGCGGCCTAACTCCCCAGCCAACTGCACATTGTAGTCATTCAGCAATTTCTGCTGGGGAATTCCGTTATCGCAAACCGATAGGTAAAGATGGTCCCGGTCAAAAATTTTGTCCAGGGATTCTATGTATTCCCGAGCAACACTGTTACGGCCGGCAGCCACATTCTGACCGTAGCGGCTAAAGAAATCCCCTGCAATGGCGATAATACCTTCTTTGTGCTCATTTACCACCGACAGCGGGACCGACGGGATTTCGGCCCAGCGGTCTCCATCTTCGTAGCGGAAACTCACTATACGAAGCAGGTTGTAATACCCCACCTCGTTTTCTACCAGGAGGGTTAGTCGTTCATAAGTTGTCGGGTCTTTCTGGTTTGCGCTTGGCGAATCCACATAGACATGACAGCCGTAGATGGTCTTTACCGGCGGAAGCCCCTGTTCCTTGCGTTTCTTGTTCAAGTCTTTTCCGCGGGTCTGGATTTCCAGGATACCGAACATGGCGCCGTGGTCGGTAAGGGCCACCGCAGGAGCATTTTCTGCAGCGGCAGCTTCTAATATGCCGTCGAGACGGGCCGATGATTTTAAAACGGAAAACTCGGAATGAACTTGCAGGTGAACAAAAGCCATAACTGCAATTTAGTAAATTCATAATTATTTATATTTACTCACATGAAACGCGCACTTATTACTGGTATTACAGGTCAGGACGGTTCGTACCTGGCAGAATTCCTTCTTGAAAAGGGTTACGAAGTTTACGGGCTTGTCCGCCGCAAAAGTAAGCTTGACTTTAACAACGCAGAGCACCTCAAAGGAAAAGTCACATTCATCTTTGGAGATATGACTGATTCCGCATCGCTTTTGCGAGCCATGGAAATTGCGAAGCCCGACGAAATTTATAATCTCGCCGCACAGTCTTTTGTGACCACCTCTTGGGAAACACCGCTTTCTACGGCAGACATCAACGCCATCGGCGTTACCAAGCTTTTAGAAGCCGTCCGTCTGTGCAAGCCCGATACCCGCGTATACCAGGCTTCCACCAGCGAAATGTTCGGCAAGGTTCAAGCGGTTCCGCAAAACGAAACGACGCCGTTCTACCCGCGCAGCCCTTACGGAGTTTCCAAACTCTACGGGCACTGGATTATCAAGAACTACCGCGAAAGCTATGGTATGTTCGCCTGCTCGGGCATTTTATTTAACCACGAATCTGAACGCCGCGGCGCCGAATTCGTGACCCGCAAAATCACTATCGCTGTTGCAAAAATCAAGGCCGGCAAGCAAGACTTGCTTGAACTCGGCAACATGGATGCCAGCCGTGACTGGGGCCATAGCGCCGACTATGTACGGGCCATGTGGCTCATGCTTCAGCAAAAAGAAGCCGATGACTACGTGGTGGCCACAGGCGTAACTCACAAGGTTCGCGAATTTGTACAGCTCGCCTTCAAGGCCGCCGGCATGGAAATCGAATTCCACGGCACAGGCGTTGACGAATACGCCACTCTCAAGGGAACCGACAAGGTGGTGGTGAAGGTGAACCCGCAGTTCTTCCGCCCCGCCGAAGTGGACCTACTCATCGGAGACGCCAGCAAGGCCAAGAAGGTTCTCGGCTGGAAGCCCGAAATCAGCTACGAACAGCTGGTAAAGCGCATGGTGGAAAGCGATATCAAGCTCCTTGCCGAAGGAAAGATTTGATGAAAGTCGTCATCGTCGGGGCATCTGGATTCGTAGGGCGGTATTTAACCCGCGAACTTGAATCCGCAGGACATTCCGTCGTTCAGGCGGACCTTCCCGAACTGAACCTGCTAAACGCAGGCCAGGTGGATGCGCTCATCGAAGGCACAACACCCGACGCCGTTGTGAATCTTGCCGCCATCAGTTCAGTTGGAGCCTCATGGAAAAGCCCAGCCGACACCATCAGCGTGAACGTAAACGGAACGCTGAACCTGCTAGAAGCTGTCCGCAAGCATGCACCGCAGGCAAAGACGCTTTTAATCGGGAGCGCCGAAGAATACGCCGTTCCCGAAGGCGCAACAAAGCTTAAGGAAACAGACCCGCTAGAGGCCAGCAACCCCTACGGCATCTCGAAAATCGCCCAAGAAAACTTTGCACAACTATACCGCAAGAAATACGGTATGAAAATTGTGTGCACCCGCTCTTTCAACCACACAGGCGTCGGACAGACCACTACGTTTGCACTCCCGAGCTTTGTAAAGCAGGTCGCCGAAATCGACAAGTCGGGCAAGCCCGGCAAGATTCTTGTAGGAAACCTGAGTGCCCGGCGGGATTTTTCGGACGTAGAAGACGTGGTCCATGTCTACCGCATGTTGCTCGAAAACGAAAACGAATTTGACATCTACAATGTAGGTTCCGGTATCGCCCACAAGATTGAAGACCTGCTAAAAGAAGTAATCTTGAAATTAACGTCCGTCGACATAGAAATCGTAGTAGACCCCGATAAAGTCCGCCCAGTCGAAACGCCCTACCTCTGCGCCGACAACAGCCGTATTCAAAAATATTGGAACGGCACCGACATTCGAAAAACACTCAAGAAAATGTTTGACCATTACAGGTCTAAGGTCTAGGAGCCACGATGGGTGATTTCCCGAAAATCGCCATAGACGCCCGCATGGTGAACCGCTCCGGAATCGGCACCTGTATCCAGCATTGGTTGCGTGACGTAGGCTACAGCGTAGCCCTCGGTGATCAGAAAGAACTGGAAGCGTACAAAGAAGTTCCGACGCATATACCCTTCAAGTGCGGCATCTACGGTTACAAGGAACAGTTAAGATTCCCCTATAGCAGGCTCCGTAAAGAAAAGCCCGAAGTTTTGCACGTTCCCCACTGCAACATACCGCTTTTTTATCGTGGGAAAATGATGGTGACGGTCCACGACCTCACCCACTTGGTGTATCCCGAATTCTTACCAATGAAGTTGGTGCACCTGTACTTCAAATTCATCTTCTGGTTTATCTGCAAACGTGCCGACCGGATTCTCACAGACTCTGAAAGCACCAAACGGGACCTTTTGCGATTCTACAAAGCAGACGAATCGAAAATGACGGTAGTTCCCCTCGGCGTCGGAAGCGAGTTCGTTCGAAAGCCCCAAAGCGAAATTGAATACCTGTACGAAAAATTCCAAATTCCCTGCGACAAGAAGATTATACTCTATGTAGGGAACCTACTCCCCCACAAGAACCTAAACGGGCTCCTGGAAGGGTTCGCCCAGATGAAAGGCAAAGAGAACTGCAGGCTTGTACTTGTAGGCAAAGCTTTTGACGGACGTACCCGAGAAACCCGTGAAAAAGACTTGGGGCTTGAAGGCCTTACTATCCACGCCGGCATGGTAAGTCAGGAAGACCTGGTAAACTTTTATAACCTGGCCGACCTATTCGTACTCCCTTCGCTGTACGAGGGATTCGGGCTTCCTGTTTTGGAGGCTTTCGCCTGCGGCACACCTGTCGCCTGTTCCAATGTTTCATCGCTCCCCGAAGTCGGCGGAAAGGTGGCCAAATACTTTGACCCCAAAGATGCCGCAAGTATCGCCCGTACTCTCGAAAGCAGTATCGACGACAAGGGAAAATACGATAGTGAAATTGATGCCTGGGTAAAGAACTTCACCTGGGAAAACAGCGCAAGGCAAATCCGGCAAATTGCCGCGGAAGTGGCGGCAAAGTAAGGTACAGCGTGGAGCAGGGCAAGACAAAGAAAATCCTTTTGAATGTGCTGAAATTCATTGTGAGTTTCGGCGGTCTTGCCTATATCTTCTGGAAAGTCCCCCTTGCCGAAGTGGCAACCCATTGGACGGCGACAGCTCTCCCCTGGATCGGCCTAATTCTCGCCTGTACCATATTCAGCATGGCTATACAGGCCAACCGTTGGCGTGGTCTTTTGCTTGACGAAGGCAAAAAGATTAAGTTCCGCACTTTTTACGCCTACATCGCCCTCGGCTACTTTTTCAACAACCTGTTGCCTAGCGGTTTCGGCGGCGATGCCGTCAAGACCGTGGCCTTCGGGCGGCGTTTCGGGAATATGGCCAACTCCGTCGCAGCCGTAGCCATTTCCCGAGTGATGGGACTTCTAGCCATGTTCCTCTGCTTTTTCGCTACGCTACCCTTTGTGGTTTCGCGCTACCAGATTCCTGCCATGTACACCGGCGCGGTCTGTGCCGTTGCGATTGTTTCTGTACTCATTATCGTCGGCGGGCTTTTTTCTGATAAAATAAAGTTTCCCGTAGTCATCACAAGCAGGGTTCCATTCCTGCCTAAGCTACAAGACGCCTTTTCGATTTACAGAAACCACAAGAAGGCTTTTGCCTTTTCGGGGCTTGATTCTATTTGGCTACAGCTTTCCTCTATCGCCATACACTACGCCTACTTCCAGGCGGTAGGCGTTCCGGTAGACCTTGCAACCATCACCGTATTCATGACCATTACCATTACGGTGTCGATGCTCCCGATTTCTATCAACGGGATTGGCATTCGCGAAGGCGTGAATGTGAGTTTATTTACGGGACTTCTCGGAATTCCCGCAGACACAGTACTTGCAGCAGCCCTTATCGGCTACATTCCCATGCTGTTCCAGGCACTACAAGGTGCCGTTGTACTGGTTGGAAGTAAGAAGGATTAACCCCAGACTTCTTCCTTGAGTTCGCGGCCCCACATTTCCTTGATAACGTCGTCTATACACTTGCCTTCGAAGAGAAGGGCATGAACGGCGTTCACAATGGGCATTTCGACACCGAGCTTATCGGCCAGGGCCTTGGTGCTCTTGCAAGTAGGCACGCCTTCGGCCACCATTTTCATGCCGGCGAGAACCTGATCGATGGTTTCACCCTTACCAATGTGTTCACCCACATAGCGATTACGGCTATGCTGAGAAAGGCAGGTCACAATCAAGTCGCCCATACCGGCAAGACCAGCAAAGGTCTCGGGCTTTGCACCAAGGGCCTTGCCCAAGCGGCACATTTCAGCCTGACCGCGGGTCAGGATTGCAGCGCGGGAATTGTCGCCCACCTTGTACTTACCCGTAGCCTCAAGACCGTAAAGCACACCAGAGGCAATAGCAATCACGTTCTTTACAGAACCGCAGAGTTCCACGCCAATGATGTCGGTAGAGCTATAAACGCGCAGGTAAGAGCAGCTCATAACCTTCTGCACCAACTTTGCCGATTCTTCGTTCACGCAAGCAGCCACAATAGTCGTAAAGATGTGGCGGCTCACTTCTTCGGCATGGGAAGGTCCGCTGAAAGCCACCATCTTGTCGTCGGTAAGCCAAGGAACGTTTTCCAAAAGCACTTCGCTCATGAGCTGGTTCGTGCCTTCGAGAATACCCTTAGTAGCGCAGACCACCACAGGTTCCTTACCCTTCGCCGGCGTCCACTTGCCAAGATTCTTGGCCACGCCGCCCATGAACTGGGAGGGCACCACAATAAGAACCATGTCGCAGCCTTCCAGGGCGGCGTTCATATCGGTGGTATACTTAAAGTCTTCAGGGAAAATCACTCCCGGCAATTTGTCCTTGTACTGGTGTTCCGTGGAAAGCAGGTCCACTTCGGCCTGGGAGTTGGTCCAGAACATCACGTCGTTCTTGTTTTCGTAAACTACCTGGCCAAGGGAAAGTCCCCAGCCGCCCGTTCCAAGTACAGTAACTTTCATCGTCTTTATCCCTAATTTTCTAATAATCTACAATAATTAAGCCTTCGAAGTCTTGCGCTTGCTGCCAAATCCATTCTCCGTGCCGTTCAAAAGCCGCTTAATGTTGGATTTATGCTTCACAATCACGAAAACCGCCACAATAAGGCAAGTAATCATCAGTCCCAGGTTAATGTTGTCCGGCGGGAAAGGCAGTTTCAGGTAGCCCATCACCGCAAAAACACCGAGGGCAACACAAGCGCCGATGCTCCCTACAGAAACGTACTTAGTAGAAACCGTGAGAACAATCCACACGCCAAAAGCACTAAGAGCGGTAATGGGGCAAAGGGCCAAGAAAACACCGAGAGCAGCAAGCACGCCCTTGCCTCCGCGGAAACCCGCAAAGCAAGTGAAGCTGTGGCCCAGAATCACCAACAAGCCCGCCACCAGCGGTACCCAATGGGAATAATCCTCGCCACCGGCGGCAACCTGAGAGGCACACATCTGCATGGCAATCCAAGGGCCAAAGAATCCCTTGAGCAAATCCATGAACACCACGGGGAGCGCAGGCTTCCAGCCCAGCACGCGGAACGTGTTGGTGAGACCCGCATTCTTGGAACCGTAGTTCCGAATGTCGAAATCCTTACCTTTCGCGATTTTTGCTATCCAGATTGCGCTTGGGATCGACCCCAACAAGTACGCTATCGGAAGACTCAGCAAACTGTTCAAGTTCTTCGTCCTTTCTGAGGGTTAACTTCTGGTCGAAATTCAGGCGGAGGGGCGCACCCTGCAACTGAAATTCTTCATAAAACTTTTTGAGCAAATAACGCTTGTAAGATTCGTCCACCAGTTCCGGCGTACGAGTCTCGATGGCAATCACGGGAGGCTCCACCAGAATCTGGCAAGCTCGGGTAAGGGCCACCACACGAGCGTTGTGGCTGGGTGGAGCTTTTTCTTGCAAGAAATTTGCAAAGCTTTCGGCTACACGATCACGACCAAGCACACGGCGGCAGTTGGCATACACCGTCTGGATAGACTGGATTACCCGGTTAATGCGTAAGCCTTCCTTGGCACTGATCGAAAGGATAGGCACGTATTCTAGCATGGGCTCACGTTCCAGCATTTCCTTGACCATACGGTCAAAGGACTTTTCCGTTTTGTCGGGCAGGATATCCCACTTGTTCAGCACAAGAATCAGGCCTTTACCCGCCTTACGAATTTCGGTAATAATGCGGAAGTCCTGAACCTGCAGGCCACGAGTGCAATCCACCAAAAGAACGGACAAGTCCGAACGGCGGATGCTTTCCATGGTACGCATGTTACTGAAAATCTCTACCTCGTCGTCTACCTTAGCCTTCTTGCGAAGTCCTGCCGTATCGGTGACCACGAACTTTTGGCCATTCACCGTAAAAGAGCAGTCGATGGAATCGCGGGTAGTTCCCGGAATGTCCGAAACAACGGCACGCTCCTCACCCATCAGGCGGTTCAGCAAAGTGCTCTTACCCGCATTGGGGCGGCCAAGAATGGCAAAGCGGATGGGGCGTTCTTCTTTACGTTCACCACGCACAGGTGTGGGGAGCACTGCAATGATTTCGTCCATCAAAGAAAGGCAAGCGTAGCCTGTCAGAGCACTAATGGTACGGGGCTGACCAAAACCCAACTTCAGGAACTCGTAGCTTTCTTGACGGTCTCCGAGATTTTCGCTCTTGTTGGCCACCAAAATCACCTGCTTATCCAGCTTGCGGATCAGCCTAGCAAACTGCTGGTCCAACTTGGTAATGCCCACGCGGACATCCACCATAAAAAGAACCAGGTCGGATTCCTCGACGGCATTAAAAATCTGCGTGCGGACACTATCGGCCAAAACATCAATGGTGTCGTCGGGCAAGAATCCGCCGGTATCTACCACCGTAAATTCATGGCCCTTGTAATTTGCATTCTGGTAATGCCTATCGCGAGTAACGCCGTCACGGTCAGAAACCACAGCCGCCCTACGGCCTAAAATCCGGTTAAAAAGAGAGGACTTCCCGACATTGGGCCGTCCGATAATACACACCACGGGTAATTTCATCGTATACAAATATAGAAAAGAGATTTATTTTCGGGATTATGAAGCTTACGCCTTGACAAGATTATCCAATAGGTGTATATTTGTGCAGTATGGAAGATAAACGCGTCATTTCTCCCGGCAAAAACTCCATGGACGAGCCCGAAATGGAGCAGACCCTCCGGCCGCTCAGTCTGGAGCAGTTCACGGGCCAGGCCTCCATCAAGGAGAGCCTTTCTATCGCCATAGAGGCGGCCAAGCACCGTGGCGACGCGTTGGATCATTGCCTTTTTGCCGGTCCACCGGGCCTTGGGAAAACGACTCTAGCCGGAATTATCGCTAAAGAGATGGGCGTGAACATCCACATCACTAGTGGCCCCGTGCTGGAAAAGGCTAGCGACCTGGCTGGGCTTTTGACAGGTCTTCAAGAGAACGACGTGCTGTTCATCGACGAGATTCACAGGCTGAGCCGCACCGTCGAAGAATACCTCTACCCCGCCATGGAAGATTTCCGGCTAGACATCATGCTGGATTCCGGCCCTGCGGCAAGAAGCGTGAACCTGCCCCTCAAGCATTTTACGCTAGTGGGCGCCACCACGAGAACCGGCCTTCTGACGGGCCCGCTCCGTGACCGTTTCGGCCTGCAGTACCGTCTGGAGCTTTACGACGAGAAGGACCTAGTTCAAATTCTCTTGCGAAGCGCCAAGATTCTCGGGATCGAGCTTACGGTCGACGCCGCCAAAATTCTCGGCGGACGTTGCCGCGGCACGCCCCGTATCGCCAACCGCATTTTAAGGCGGTGCCGCGACGTGGCCCAGGTCCGAGGCATGGGAATTATCGACCAAGAAGCAGCGGAACGTACCCTGCAGATGCTTGGCATCGATGGCGAGGGCCTGGACCCCATGGACCGCAAGATTCTCTCTATGATGATCGACAAGTTTGACGGAGGCCCCGTAGGCCTGAACACCATCGGAGCAGCCCTCGGCGAAGAGAACGACACCCTAGAAGAGGTGTACGAACCCTACCTGATTCAAAAGGGCCTGCTTGCCCGTACCCAACGGGGGCGCATCGCTACAAGCAGTGCCTACAAGCTGCTCCACAAGGAATTTCCGAACAAGAAAAACCCTGAGCAGATGGAACTGCCGCTGTAAAACAAGCTTCAGCGTGGCGTTATAATAAGGGCCAATAACAAAAAAGGCCTCCCGAAGCGATTGCTGCAGGAGGTTTGTCTATCACAAATTCGGTTTTTAGCCAGGATTAGTCCTTGACGCAACGGATAGAATTTCCTACTGTCTTTGACAGATAGCTAATACTTGCGCTATGACTGTTATGACTGATATTCATATTAGAGGAATTTTTTTCATCATATTCCGTTGCCGTCCAAAACCCAGCATAATTTCCAAGAAGGGTAAAATTGACTCCGCTTCCTAATCCCGAAGGCAGTACCGTAAAGCCATAAGCATCGGTTCCACTCCCTTCATTCCAACCGGTCCGCGACTTGAGATTCTTTCCTGCGTTGTTGTTACTTCCTTGTGTAGAGCCCGTATTATCTTTTAGCTCTTCCCATTCCGCAACAGTCGGCAAGTGCCATTTCGGGGGACAGACCTCATTTGACACCGACCATGCATAAAGGCGTCCGTACTTTTCGCAACTTTCAGATTTGTTGAGATAGCACCAGCTCTTGCCCTTAAGGTTTTCTGTTTCCGTAGAGTCCGCATATCTCAGATTTTCAGCCATCCACCATTGATTTCCAATTTTCACGGTCTTGTAAACCTCAGCGTCTCGAGAATCTATCAGTTCTCCATACTCACAATCATCTTTATCTTCCTGTTTGCATGGAGATACTTTTCCACCTAATATCGATACAGATGATGACGATTCTATAGAATCAGCTGCAGTGTTTGAGCTACTAGACAAATCAACATCACCTTCACTTGAGCCGTGGACATCTTGAGAATCACTGCTTAGCTGTATTTTGGCATCGTCATCACCTGCACTCGAGCTATCATCACAGGCCAATAGACAGACCGCCAAAATCAATGATGAAATCCATAACAAACGTTTCATTTGATTACTCCTTTATGCAACGAACTAAAAATTAAAAAAACTACGAGAACTTGATTCTCGGGTCCACCAGCGTGTAGAGGATGTCGCTGAAGAGGCGGCCCACCATGGCCATGAGGCTGCTGAGGAAGATGATGCCCATGACCACGTTGTAGTCCCGGTTTACCATGGAATTGTAGTATAGCAGGCCCATGCCGTCGATGTCGAAGACCTTCTCGATAAGGAGCGCCCCCGCAAACATGAGGGTGCAGATTTCGGAGAGGCGGGTGGCAATGGGAATGAGCGCGTTGCGGAGTGCATGGCGCACCAAGGCCTGCTTGAAACTCATGCCTTTTGCAAGGGCCGTGCGCATGTAGTCCTTGCCCAGTTCCTCCAGGGCGGAATTTTTCATGAGGAAGGTGAGGAAGGCGAACTCGCTAATCATGTAGCAGAAAATCGGTAGAATCAGGTGATGCCCCAGGTCCACGATTTTCCCGAAAAAGGAGAAATCCTCGAAGTCGTCGCTGGTAAGGCCCCCCAGCGGAAAGATATCCAGGTAGGACCCGCCCGCAAGGAAAATAATCAGGAGGATGCCCAGGGCATAACCCGGCATCACATAGCCCGAAAATATCAGGCCCGAGCTGAGGGAGTCCAGCTTGCTCCCGTGATGCACCGCCTTCCAGAGGCCAAGGGGAATGCAAATCAGGTAGCTCAAGAAGAACGAAGTGATTCCGAAAAACAGCGATATGGGGAACCGGCTCACGATAACATCCCATACCGGGAGGCCGTAGGTGTAGCTGGAACCCAAATCCAAGTGCAATACGTTCCAGAGCCAGGTCAGGTAGCGTTTCCATGCCGGTTGGTCAAAGCCAAAGTAGGCCTGAATTTGCGCAATCTGGTCTGGGGAGAGAGCCTTGGAGGCATCTACCCCGCCCTTCATGGCGGCGGCCTGCTGGGCCCTGGAAATCATCTCCTCTACAGGGCCGCCCGGCAACAGCTGGATGAGTATAAAACACACCAGCGAAATCCCGATGAGGGTCGGGATCATGAGCAGCAGGCGTCGGAGGATGTAGGAGCGCATGTTTAATTCGGAGTTCAGAATTCAGAGTTCGGAATATAAAATTCGGACCTAAAATAGTTGCGGCAATGCCGCCAAACTAAATAATTCCGAATTCCGAAATCCGAATTCATAATTAATTAGCGCATCTTTCCAGAGCGCAAAACGTCCATCATGTTGAAGGGTTTGGCAGTTCCATTGGCAATGTGGCAAGCGAGGAAGTTCACGGCGTCTACGGTGCCTTCGGCGTAAATCTTGCGGCCGCAAA
>CAMHOW010000044.1 GCA_946186895.1 uncultured Fibrobacter sp. | reverse complement strand
CAACCATCTGGTCACGGCAAATCATACCCGTCACGGAACGGTCACCGATAGAAATGAGGAACGTCTTGTCGGCGACGGTCGGGTTTGCGAGCACGCGGTGTGCCACATCCTTGATGGAGGCATCGGCCGGAACCACGGTAGAGTTCAGCGGGCGCTTCTGGCTCTTTTCGTTACGGATCATGCGGGGCGGCTTGCCGAGGAGCACGCCGAGCGGCATGTCAATCGGAGTCGTGCCGAAGTGCTTGTCGGTCAAAGTCAGGTGCTTTTCAGGAATGGCCTCGCCCACCACAGCGTACGGGCAGCGTTCACGCTTACAAATCGCGTCGAACACGTCGAGCTTGTCGCCCGCAATAGCGATAACGTAACGTTCCTGGGATTCGTTACTCCAGATTTCGAACGGGCTCATGCCCGGTTCGTCGTTGGGAACGTTGCGGAGTTCAAACTTACCGCCGAGACCGCCATCGTTCACAAGTTCCGGGAAGGCGTTCGAAAGTCCACCTGCACCCACGTCGTGAATAAACGTAATCGGGTTTTCTTCGTCCATCGCCCAGCAGCGGTCGATGACTTCCTGGCAGCGGCGTTCCATTTCGGGGTTTTCGCGCTGCACGGAGGCAAAGTCGAGAGATTCGTTACCGGCACCGTTCTGCACGGAGCTGGCAGCACCACCACCAAGGCCGATAAGCATCGCCGGACCGCCGAGCACAATCAGGTGGTCACCCGGGTCGATGTGGCCTTTCTCGATATGCTGGTGCTTGATATTGCCGAGACCGCCAGCCAACATAATCGGCTTGTGGTAACCGCGGACTTCCTTGCCGTTCTGGGCATCGACTTCCTGTTCGAAAGTGCGGAAGTAACCGAGGATGTTCGGACGGCCGTATTCGTTGTTGAATGCGGCACCACCGAGCGGGCCTTCAATCATAATGTCGAGAGCGGACGCGATGCGGGACGGGCTACCAAAGTCCTTTTCCCACGGCTGGACTGCACCCGGAAGCTTGAGGTTCGAGACGCTGAAGCCCGTGAGGCCGGCCTTCGGCTTGGAACCCTTACCCGTGGCACCTTCGTCACGGATTTCGCCACCACTACCGGTAGCGGCACCCGGGAACGGAGAAATGGCCGTCGGGTGGTTGTGGGTCTCGACCTTCATGAGGATGTCGACTTCTTCGTTGTGGAAGTCGTACTTGTTGTTGCGCGGGTCGGCGTAGTAGCGGCCAGCGACAGCGCCCTTCATCACGGCGGCGTTGTCCTTGTAGGCGCTAAAGATGTTGGAGTTGTGGAGCTGGTAGGTGTTCTTGATCATCTGGAACAGGGACTTGTCCTGCTTCACGCCGTCGATGGTCCATTCGGCACCGAACACCTTGTGGCGGCAGTGTTCCGAGTTGGCCTGCGCGAACATGTAGAGTTCCACGTCGGTCGGGTTGCGCTTGAGCTCGGTGAAGTTCTTCACGAGGTAGTCGATTTCGTCCGGAGAAAGAGCGAGGCCCATTTCCTTGTCGGCCTTCACGAGGGCGTCGCGGCCTTCGGTAAGCACCGGAATCACGTTCAGCGGACGCGGTTCTTCCTTGCTGAACAAGACTTCGAGCGAGGCGGTATCGCCAAACACGGCCTGCGTCATGCGGTCGTGAATCTTGGCGGAGATTTTTTCGCGGGCACCGGCGGGAACAGCACCTTCAAACTTCACGTAGTAAGCGATGGCGCGTTCGATGCGCTTGATAGCCGGGAGGCCGCAGATGTGAGCGATATCAGTAGCCTTGGAGCTCCACGGGCTGATGGTACCCGGACGCGGGCATACCACAAAAAGTTCGCCTTCAAGGGCCTTGGGTTCGCGAGCCGGACCGTAGTGCAGCACCTTCTTCAAGGTTTCGGTTTCCGCATCGGTCAGGTCGGCGGACAGGTCCACCACGTGCAGGAATTCAGCGTAGACGGAAGCGACAGAGAGCCCCGCAGCCTTGAAATCGGAAGAAAGTTTCTGGAGACGGAAATCCGACAGAGCCGGCGTACCACGTAAGATGAGCATTTTAACCTCGATTGAGTTTATTTTTCCAACGCAAATTTAGAAAAAAGGCCGTGCATTTTTACCCCCAAATGTATCGGCAAAGACAATAAAAAACGGCCCGTAGAGCGGGTCGTTTTTGGTAAAATAGTAACCTAATGACAGACAAAGAGTTAGGATTATTCCTCCCCTTCTTCCTCGCCCTCGTCTTCTTCGGCAGCGGCAGCGATGGTCGCATTGCCAAGAAGAGCATTAACGTCTATAGACTTAAGACCAGCAAGAGTCTTCAGGTCGGTCTTCTTGTCCACATCCACCTTGTCGAAGGTCGTGACGATGTAGTAGGCCGCGGTCGGTTCAAAACGACGGGTCTTCTGGGAAATGCTGTTGGAACCCTTGGTAGCCGGGAAATACTTGCCTTCCAGCTTAGCCATGTCCTGGGAAGTCTTTGCCCCCTGTACGGCATCGCAGGTCAGCGCCCACAGCATCTTGGTGGTGCCAGCGGTAGAGTTCACGTACTCGATAATCTTGCTGGAACCCTTGAAGCTGTTGCCCGTGGTCTTGTTGTAATGCTCCGTCGCCTGGGTCACATAGTTCCCCTTCTGCATAAAGAGCATGGCGGCAATGGCCACCACCAGGACGGTCAAAACGATTGCAATGTTCTTGATATTCATCCTAAATCTCCTTATTCAAAGTGGAAAGCCGCAGGAGCTTCCAGTTTAAAGGCTTCGTCCATGTTGTATTCCACCAGGGCCTTGTAATCGCTGTCCTTGAGCTTGCCCTTTACAAAGGTGAAGCTGAGGGTGCAATTCTTGCCGCAGGCCACTTCCTTTACGCCGCCTTCGTCCTTCAGTAGGAACTTGTCGGCAAGGCCGCCCTTTTCGTTGATATCGTTCTGAACCTTGTCCGGGATACCTGCAGCAGTGTACATGTAAGAAAGCTGTTTCAGACGGGCATCCTTGTCGCCCTCGATAGCCTTGACAGCGGCATCGAAACTCTTTTCCGACTTGTCACCAGTCAAGGTGGCATAGACCAGCTTCCAAGCCATGCCGTACTGGTCCATAGACTTCCACTGTTCCTGGAGCATTCCGTTGGCCTTTTCCTGATAGGCCCCAACCTGCTCCTTGACCGAGGCCTGAGCCTGATCATTGTAATTACCCTTAAGCACCATCATGACCACAATGAGAACTACGATAAGAACCGCATCCACGATGGCCAAAATCTTGAATTTTTGATTGTTCATATAAAATCCTTCTTAGTAGAACGGTTTTATTAGAATTTAATTCATAATTTGGTAAAAAAGAAAGAAAAAAGCAAAAAAAATCCCAAAAAAGGGCTCAACCTGCGTAAAAAAAAGGAAAACTTCCGCAAAAAAGCCAAAAAACCAAGATGAACCTTTTTATATTGGGGGGCAATGGAAAACGATACCAAAGAAACAAAGATTCCCTCTCAGATTATCTTCGAGAACCTGCGGGAACTCTTGAGGGCCAAAAACACCGCCCACGAATCCATGTTTAAGTTCCACTGGAAAAAAATGTGGCCATTCAGCCTCATTTGGCCCCAAGTCGATTTTGAACGTATCGTTCGCCTAATGAGCGAAATCCGCAAAAACGCCATCATCCAAAAAAATCTGGTTTTGCAAGCGAAAAATGTTGCTCAAGATTTTGAAAGAGAATTTTTGAACGCCGTTCCCGCCTACCTAGACGCCCTGGATGTTTCGTGCCAAAAACTGGCCAATGCCGCCCAATGGAAGCAGGACATGCTCCTAAAACGCATCCACAAAGATGTCAAGTTGCGCCGGGATGTTTCGGAATACAACCAGATTCTCAAGGGATACGAAAAAGCCCAAGGCGACCTGGTTCGCGCAGGGGCCATTGTACAATTGGGCTGGGGAAAAGTTGTTCAGGCGATTAACGGCGCAAAATAGCGCACACCAAGTTCACACGCCATTTGATTTTCTGAAGGACCCCTGCCGGGGAGTTCCCGATGTGTGTGGCATTAGAGGAATGTTGGCGATACTCAACCAAAGGTTCTTCAATCCAGCGAACCTTAAAGTACCTTTCGGCAACAAGGCCTAACCACTGATCGTGCATGGGCAGATTTTTAGGGAACGGAAGTGCCTTTTCAAGAACTTGCCGACGGAAAGCCTCGCAACAACCCGTGAAGCTATTTTTCCACCAATTGCTGACTACCCCGCTCTTGTAAGGGCGGATGTCGCTCAATTTCCCAGAACGCTGCCACGCCCCTTCCTGCGAATCCTTTTGGCGAAGCATATAGGCATCGTGCATCACCAAGTCACATTCCTTAAGCTTGTCAAGAACAACAGCAACCTTTCCTGGCAACCAGATATCATCCTGATCCGCCAGAAAAATCACATCACCTTTTGCCACCTGCAAAGCACGCTCGTAGTTATAAATAGTTCCCAAATGCTTTTCGGAGGGCAACACACGAATACGGGAATCCTTCAATGATTCAACAATCCGTAAAGTTTCATCTGTAGAGCCATCGTCGGCTATAATGATCTCGGCATCCTGTTCAGACAGCTGTGAAAGGATACTCTCCAACTGTTGCCGGAGGTATCTTTCTCCATTATATGTCGTCATACAGACCGAAATCATATTCTAGTGCCTTAGGAACATCCCTGGGATAAATAATTTGGGAACACGCTTAATAAATCCAAAAGAGAAATTTGCCAACTGCGGGAACCTTTTCAGAGCTTCGGCCTTGTTATTGTAGGCCAGAGCCGAAAACCATGCAGTCTTAAACGCCTGAGATGCCCTAGAATACAGGGCATGATTCTTGTACTGGTCAATCGCTTTGAGCATGCCCTCGTATATCCGGTTTATCGTCTCCTTATTCTTCAGAGACGACAGATTATTCCCGTGGATACGGTAATGACAGCAATTACAATTATTGACCGGAAGGCTTCCATATTCGTACAGCAACTTAAGAATCATGGGAAAATCTTCCTGGAAACAAGCCTCGTTATAACCGCCAAGCCTGCGGAACTCGGCCACATCAATCATCTCGGTACAGCCATGTATTTCCTTTTTCCCCAAGAAAAAATCTTCAAAAGAAACTGCAGGAATAGACTTCACGTAACGGGGGTCCAATTCAGGATTCACCACCCCATTCTCATCCATGGTATGGATCTGGCCGAAACAGGCTTTGTACTGGGGGTGGTTGACCAAAAACTCACTCTGGATTTTCAAGCGCTCCGGCGGCATGATGTCGTCTGACGCGAAGGAGCAAAAGAACTTGCCACGAGCCATGGACAAAAGCTCATTCATGGTGGCCACTACGCCCTTATTTTCGCGATGGATATAGGTAAATCTCAGTTCAGCCGAAAGCTTTTCCAGTATTTCGGGAGAACGATCTGTGCTGCCATCGTCAATCACGATAAGTTCAAACTTGACACCTTCCTGCGCCACTACCGAACGTACGGCGGCCTCAACGTATTTTTCGTGATTGTAGCTAGCCATCAAGACCGATACAACGGGAGGGAGTTCCCGCTGTTCTGTCTCAACTCCCTGAGCAAAAGCCTTCACGTAGACGTTTTCCGTCATCTTCTCGGCAAACATATTGGTTACGGAGTATTCCATTTGAGCCTCCGCACCAAAACATAGAGCGTCACCAGATACAAGAAATTTTCCACCGCATAAGCAAGCATCGGGCCGTTAAAATCAAAAAGCCTTATCCCCACAAAAGTCCCCAAGGCGAGGAAAATCTCCGAACCAATTTCTACAACTATAAACTTAGTCGTTTCGGCACGGGCAATCAACACCAGTGCCAGGGCGTAACCACCCGCCCTGAAGAAATCCCCAACCAATTGTAATGGCAGGTAATCCACAGCACCCATATAGGCAGACGAAAAAAGCACCTGTACAAGGATTCCACGGCCAAAATACAGAACCGCAATCATAGCAAGAGCAACCCCCATAATGCGTAACAACAGAGGGTTGAACATTCCAAAAAAATCTCCCCGATTCATTTTAGGGGAAACACGGGGCAAAAGAATAACCGTAAGAATAGCCGACATGGCCATGAAAAGGAAGTCCGAAACTTTCCATATGCTTTGCCAAATGCCAGCCGCATCGTTACCGAAGTTTGATGCCACCAGCATACGCATAACGGTAAGCACCACGGGCGTCAAGGCCATAGGAACAAGCCCCATCAAGGCATAAGATAGCCAGGGCCCCCGGGTATCCAAGGCCGTTTTCCAAATCTGCTTTACGCTGAACCCCGCCTGAGCTGCCACACGGATGGCAAAAAAAGCTGCCACGATGGATTGGGTAGCGATAATGGACAGAACCGACAGGCGGCCGGAATAAAGGAAAAACGCCACCCAAAGAACCTGCCAAATTGAAGCCACAATGTTTATAGTTGCCCACTTACGGTTCTCGCCGAGACCGTTCATAACCGCAGCGGAAATCGTAATAATGTTGGTGGCAAAAATCCCAGGCAAGGCAAAAAGGACTGCCGCCTGGGCAAGGCGCGTCGGAATACCCGGCAAAAAACTTTCCAACGGGGCCATAAAGCAGAATAGGATAGCCGCAATAAACGTAAACAAGCTCGCAAAGGTGGTAAGCCTAAGCCCGCCACGCCAAATTCCAAGGAGTTTGTCGCTAGAATCCTTATTCTGGGCCGTAAGAGCCGTCCAACCATTCTGCAATGCAAGCGACGATGTGGCCTGGCCAATGGTCATCAGATTGAGGAACTGCCCAACACAGGCAAATGCGGCAGGCGGCAAGAACACGGCCAACAGCTTGTTAATGGCAAAAGCCCTAAGGGCATTGAACAGAGTGACCGCGCCAGAACCGGCAAAGAGCTTTGCATAACTTGAATTAGACGACTTTTTTCTAGAGATTGCCACGCTTCGCTCGCAATGACATTATCATGCCTTGTAAGAGTTAATCATATCAATGACATACGCTGCCTGATCGTCCGTCATGGATGGGCCCATGGGGATACTGAGTTCAGTGCGGGCCAGTTTTTCGGCAACTGGGAGTGCCCCATGACGGAGTCCTCCTCGGGCGAGTGCCCCCGAGAAAGCCTCTTGCTGATGCGGCGGAATCGGGTAATGAATCAAGGTTTCTACCCCGTGACCTTTCAAGAACCCCTGCAGTTCATCGCGACTATCGCAGAAAACAGGGAACACATGCCAAACATGGGCCTGCGGATTTTGCGGCACAGGCGTTACACGCAACAGCGGATTCTTGATTTCGGCACAGTAGCGGGCCGCTATATCTTGACGACGCCTATTCCAGGCATCCAGATGCGGGAGCTTTGCCAGCAAAATCGCCGACTGGACTTCATCAAGGCGAGAATTTACGCCGACGTATTGATTCACATACTTTTTTTCGGATCCATAATTTCCCAGCATCCGCACTACACGGGCCAGTTCTACATCGTCGGTGACCACCGCTCCCCCATCGCCCATGGCTCCGAGGTTTTTTGTCGGATAAAAACTATAGGCGGCAGCATTGGATAAAACACGTCTTTTATCTAAAAATGCTCCGTGGGCCTGGGCGGCATCTTCAAACACAAGCATTCCTTGTGCCTTAGCAAAGTCGCAAATAGCAGGCATATCTGCCAGACGACCATATAGATGTACCGCCAAAATGGCACGGGTTTTTGATGAACAGGCTGCCTGCAGGCATTTTACATCCAAGTCGCAGGATTCCGTATCTGGCTCGACCAGAACAGGAACAAGTCCAGCCGCCTTCACGGCAAGCACCGTCGCGATGAACGTATTGGCAGGGACAATTACTTCATCACCTTCAGCCATACGCCCTAAAACAATGGATGCCTTAAGCATCAAGGTCAGGGCATCAAGCCCGTTTCCCACTCCCACGGCCACCCTTGCCCCACAATAGGCAGCAAAAGCTTCTTCAAAATCTTGGCAACGCGAACCGCGAATAAACCAGTTCGACTTCACAACGGCCTCAATGGACTCGCCAAGCGACGGACCTAAATCGCGATTTACGTAATCCAGCGAATAAAACGGGACATTCATCATTATTTAGGAAAATAGCAAATTGGTATTTGCTATTTTCTGGATATGTACGAAATTTTGCCCTATAGCCCCGAGATGGAGTCCCGCTGGGACCGTTTTGTTATGGAGGATTCCATAAACGGGACTTTTTTGCAGACACGCAGATTCCTAAACTACCACCCCAAAGACCGGTTCACGGACGCCTCCTTTATCGTGGAAAAAAGTGGGATCATTGTCGCCGCAGTCCCCGGATGCAATATAGAGGGCAATTTCATTTCGCACCAAGGATCCACCTTTGGAGGCCCCGTTGTTTCCAAGGATTTCTATTCCGGAAACAAGATTCTTGACATCATCAAGGTCATAGACAGCCATATTGTACAAAATTTCAAGAGCATCAAGCTCAAGCCCACTTCTCCGATTTTTGCCACTACACCCACAGACCTGATAGACTATGCGCTGGAACACGTAGGTTATAGCCGGCATACGGAACTCAGCTGCTACACGCCCCTTTTACAAGGCTCCGACCCGCTAGAATTCTGTACACGGGAATGCCGTCATAACTTTAGACAGGCCGAAAAGCAAAGTTTGACCTATAGGGAAATTCCCGATAGCGAGATGGAAAAGTTTTACGACTTCCTTGTACTTTCAAAGGCAAGGCACAACACCAAGCCCGTCCACAGCCTTACAGAACTCCGAGACCTCAAGCAAAGGCTTCCTGAAGAGGTTTTATTCCGGGGCGTATGGAAAGACGACGTCTACCTCTCGGGCATGATGATCTTTACATTCAGACAAGCAAAAGCCTTTCATTTTCAGTACCTTGCTCCCGATGATACCAAGCGGGAGACAAACGCGACGACCGCATTATTCATTAACGCCATGCGCGAGGCGGCCAAAGCCGGACTTGAAAAATTTTCGTGGGGAATTTCTACAGAAGAGGGTGGCAACTACCTGAATGAGAACCTCTATCGGTTCAAGGAATCCTTTGGAGCACTCCCCTGCCTAAACGCTAGATACGAGAAGTAATCTCTCTCTTGAAGTCTTCGTACTCGTAGATGTAGTCGGATTCATCGTAGTGTTCCGACGCCAAAACCATACATACGGCACCCGAAGAAAAGTTCTCAATTTCACGCCAGTGCATGGTGGGAATATAAAGTCCGTGATAGGAACGGTTCAGTGAATACTTGGTGCGTTTTTTTCCGTCATCCAAGACCACATCGAAACTACCGCTTGCGGCAATAATCAGCTGTCTAAGCTTACGATGGGCGTGCCCGCCACGAGTGGTTCCACCAGGAACATCATACAGGTAGTACACACGCTTAATATCGAAGGGAATCAATTCTCCCCCCTCGACTACGCTCAAGTTACCCCGCTGGTCATGGGCAATAGGGATATCCAGCAACTGAGGTTCGTTCCAGTTCATATTTTCAATATACAAAAACAGAACTTCCATAAAAAAGAATCCCCTAAAAAAGGTCTAGCAATAGGTTGTTTTGCTATATTCAGCATATGGCCAAAATCTGCATTGCGCTTGCAACATACAACGGAGAAAAGTATCTGACAAAGATGCTGGATTCCCTTGTGGACCAAACCCGCAAGGCAGACCTGATTATTGCTGTAGATGATGGGTCAACAGATAAAACGACCGAAATATTACGGTTCTATCAAGAAAGGTTGCCCCTGCAGATTACCGCACTCCCACAAAACAGAGGTCATCGTGCCGCTTTTTCAAAAGCCTTGGAAATCGCCCAGACCCAACTAGGTAAAAACGACCTCGTGGCCCTGGCCGACCAAGACGACATTTGGCTCCCAGCCAAACTAGAAACCCTAGAAAAAGCCATAGAGACACCGAACAAGGATGGAATTATTCCCACACTTGTATTCGGAGACGCCCAAATTATTGATGCCAAGGGAGCCGTCATTGATAAGTCATGGCGCAATTTCGCCCGCATCTACGTGGATATTCCCGTAAAGGCCCATATTGCAGGAACCAACAATGTAACAGGGTGCCTATCCCTTTTCAGGGCATCACTCTTACCCCTAATTGTTCCTATTCCCCAGGCGGTAGGGGTCCACGACGCATGGATTAGCCTAATTGCCATAAAGCAGGGTGACATAGTCCCAGTCAATGCCGCCGTTGCCGAATACAGGCTACATGAAAACAATTCTGTGGGACTCGGTAACAAATACAGTTTTGACGAAACCTGCGAAAGGCAAATCGCATGGACCGATTTCTTGGCAAAAAACGGTCAGGCAATATCCCTGGACACCGATGAACTTGATTTCGCCCGAAAGCTGAATCATTATTGGAACCGAAGGACAAAGGCACCCATTCTTTTGGGTGCACTTCCCTTCCTAATCAAAAACAGGAAGGTTCTATTTCCTGACCCGCAAACCAGAAACCGAAAAATCCTATTTTCTCTTTTAGGAGCCCCAGCGGTACATCTCCTGTTCGGAAAAGACAAATGAAAACCATCGCTTTCTATTTGCCCCAGTTTCACCCTATCCCCGAAAATGACAAATGGTGGGGAGAGGGCTTTACCGAATGGCATAATGTACGTAAGGCAAAAGCCCTTTTCAGCGGTCATCGCCAACCGCAAATTCCTAGCGAGCTTGGTTATTACGACCTGCGTAACGACGAGACTCGCCACAGGCAAGCAGAACTTGCTCATGAATACGGAATCGACGCCTTCTGCTATTACCACTATTGGTTCAACGGCAAGCAATTGTTGGAAACCCCTTTAACAAGGCTTCTCGCCGATAAAGATTGCAACATGCCCTTTTGCCTCTGTTGGGCCAACGAAAACTGGTCTAGGGCGTGGGATGGCAAAAACCACGAAATTCTGATGGCGCAAACCTACAGCACTGAAGACCACCAGAAGCATGCCGAATACCTCTGCAATATTTTCAAAGACAACCGTTACCTCAAATCCGAAGGGATGCCCATACTTGTCATCTACCGCGTAGGAAAAATTCCCGATGCGGCACAGTTCGTCCGAATTCTAAATGAGCAAGCCATAAAATCGGGTTTCAAGGGCGTACGGGTCTTTGCTGTCAGAAATCCCTCTTGTGACGTTCCCGACGCAACTCTCGCAAGTTGGGGGATTAACGACATCGCCGATTTTGAGCCTAATGCCAAGGATTTCCCTAAACGAAGCCCTATCGGGAAAGCATCCCGGTTTTTACAGAGAATGTGGAACTCCTTTGCAAAAACATGGCATGGACCGGAGTTCTATTCCATTTTAAGGGTCAACTACAACTCTGTCGTTGAAAACGCATTAAAACTGTATGATACTCTCAGCGAGCATCACTACCCCACGGTATTTCCCAATTGGGACAATTCACCAAGGCGGAAAGCAGCGACAATCATTCAAAATGACTCACCTGAAGATTTTTACAGATGGGTCAAGAATGCCACAAGTTTAATACGCAAGCGACCTGAAGAAAATCAGTTCCTGTTCATCAACGCCTGGAATGAATGGGCCGAAAGTGCGCACCTGGAACCGGATCAAGAAACAGGAACGGCCTTTTTGGAAGCCTTCAAGAAGGGGATCGAATGCTGAAGCCCATTGTTTCCGTTGTCCTCGTAAACTTCAAGCAAACCGAAAAGACCATTTGCTGCTTGAAAAAGCTTGAAGAAATGTCGATCAAACCCAATCTGGTCGTAGTCATCGACAACCAATCTTCCGAAGCATCAAAGGAGGCCTTGCAGGCAAGTTCCTATAGCATTCCCATTCATTTTATCTTCAACGAAAAAAATCTTGGGTTTGCTGCCGCCTGCAACCAGGGCATCAAAGAATCCCTTGCAAGACAGAAAGACAGTTTCATCTGGTTACTGAATAACGACACGCAACCAGAATCAAGAGCCCTTGAAAAACTTCTCGACAAGGCTCTTGAAACAGGTGCAGGGATTACCGGTTCACTAATTCGAAAGCCCGACGGAAGTTTTTCCGGTGGTGTCGGATTCATCCACCCCTTTTTCGCATCGGTACGAAGGCCAAAGAACCCAGAAGAAACAGGCTTTAACTACGTAGAAGGATCCTCCTTTTTGATTTCACCGCGATGCATAAGCCAAGTGGGCCTCTTAAGCGAAGATTTTTTCCTTTACTTTGAAGAAACCGACTATTGCGTCAGGGCTAGGAAAAAAGAGTTTCCTGTAGCCTGGGCAACCGAGAGTATCGTCGTTCATGATATCGGTTCTTCTACAGGGGGTGATCTGGGCCTTGGAAAAGTCCCCTACTTTATCGACTGCCTTTCTGTGAGGAACCGCATCCATTTCGCTTGCAAAAACGGTTTCCCAAAAGTTGGAATTACTCTCGGCCTTGGCATCAGCCTTTTACTGAGGGCAAAACGTTGCCAATTCAGAAGAATCTTCAAGATTCTTCAAATAATCCTTTCTGCGAAGGCCTTGAAAAAATTTATTATTAAAAACGGCGGACATTATGAACCGAATGCCTAAGACATTTTTTAAGATTGTAGCGATTCTGTTCGCCCTATCCGCCTGTGCCTTCGCTGCAAGCCATATTACTTTACAGGACTCTGCCAGAAACAGCGAAGTGAACATTTCCGCCCAGCTTCTGGATTCCCTGACCATCACCAACCTGAAAAATGCCCCCACCCATTACGACAATTCCATGTCCATCCGTTTTTTCCTAGACGGGCATTTCACTGAGAATTTTTTATTTGCGGCACGGGTCAATGTCAACACGGATTACACTAACAGGGATATTCCGGAACACAGCTACAACCCTGAAGACGGTATTCCCTACAATAAGCAGAGTGAAAACAAGCGCACCTGGGACCTTTTTGCAGCGCACGCTAGCTACAAGCTAGAGCCCGTAACCCTCCTTGCCGGCTTTGACTTCCTGAGCATGGGTCCTGCCCACAGGAACCACGTCATCCTCCGTGGCGAACAGAACCCCTACCGACCCTGGCAAGACAGTAGCAGCCGTCTACAAAAACCGGCACCAACACCCTACTTTGGCTATGTATTCGAAATTGGTCCGGTGGAATATACCCAATACGCCGCCAAGCTTTTTGAAAAGAAAGGCGAAAACAAGTATGTCCATGTCCATCGATTGGATTTGAACCTGCCCGAAAACATTACCCTGGGGCTTTCGGAAACAGCCCTCTACGGAACCACTACGGAACCTGCCGGATGGAACCCAAATCCCGACGCCGACAGTAGCGGACGGGACTTTGAATGGGCCTACGTAATCCCCTTTGTGCCCTATGTTTTCCAAGAACACCTGCAAGGGGACCGAGACAACATTTCCCTTGCCTTTGATTTGAGCATAAAGACCATCCGCCACTGGGAACTCTACGGAGAACTCCTGTGGGACGACATGAAGTCACCTACCAGCATGTTCGATGACAGCTGGTGGGGCAACAAGTGGGCCACCTCCATAGGTATCGCCCGTGACAGCCTGCGCCTAGGCCCAGCCATGTTCGGTTGGTTCACGGAATTTACCCGCATAGAACCCTGGGTCTACACCCACCACAAGGGTGGTGGCTACACCTATGCCCACTATAATCAAAGTTTGGGAAGCAACCTAGGCCCCAACAGCGAAGAACTATACACGGAACTGGATGCAAAAATTGCCTTCTTGGACGTTGCGCTTTTTGCCAGCATGGTCAAAAAATGCAACACCTTCGGAAGCCGCATACAGGACATCCACCACCCCGAGGGTGCCACCAACAAGCACTTCTTGAGGAAGGGATGGACCGACGAATACCAGGAATTTGGCGGATCCCTGAAGGTTACGCCCTGGAGCTTTATTTCGGTGGAAGCCGGTTACTCCCGCTTCTTCGGAGATTACGAGGGTTTTGCGGCTAGGGTTGCCGGCAGCTTACAGTGGTAAAATCTACACCTTTCAACAGCTCAGCCATTTCATCTGGAAAGTGTAAATCCGTAAAAGTTCTCGGGCTGTCCCAATAGGGCAACAGCACCTCTACTTTATAGGCATAAAGCATCTGGTGGTGCGCCCCAAGAACTGCGAAATCTTCTTTGGAAAGCGTTCCTCCCCCAGACATTTTCTGGTAATACTTTCCGTCAAAACTGTAGAGTCTATCCCCTACAATGGGAAATCCAAGCTCCGAAAGATGAGCGCGGATCTGGTGTTTGCGCCCCGTCAAAAGTTCACATTCCACCACGGAGCGAGGCACATCGCCATCCAAAACAGCAAGGCGTTTGAAAACCGTAGAACACGGCTTTCCGCCCGGCGTATGGAACATCTTGATACGCACAGGGGCTTCCGGATTTTCGGCCAGGGGCATGTCACACCGAACTTCTCCATCGGGAAACACTCCCGGAACCACAGCGATATAGAACTTGCGTAACAAAATCCTGTCCAGGTGTTTCTGGAAGCGGGACGCCGTATCCGCACTTTTCGCAAACAGCATAATTCCGCCAGTATCCCGGTCAAGGCGGTGCATGGGAGTTGCCGTCTCACAATCAAAGCCCCTGCGGATAATTGCCGCAAAAGTGTTATAGAAGATTCGTCCCGTATGGTGAACAGGAACCCCTGCAGGTTTTGCCACCAGCAAGAATTCATCGTCCTCAAAAAGCGTCTCGTAATGGGTGGGAACTTCGGGTTCACTGTAGTTTTCTACATGGTAAACTACCTTGTCGCCCCTGTGGCCCACCGTTTCCAAGTCAGCGGTTTTTCCATTGATAGAAACCAGCCCACGCGAAAGGCGATCTGTCCACTCTTCCCTGCTGTGGTAGGTGAACCGTTCTGAAAGGCTATCCAGCAAAAGCCGGCCATTCTGTTCCGGCCGAACTTCGCTTTCAAAGAACATGTCTTTGGGTGCACTCACCTAAGAGAATCCCTAACGTAGCCTGTAGAGTCCCTAAGTTCGTCTATGACGTCGAAAGCAAGAGAACCAATCACGGCTCCATCTTTATAGGCCGTTTCCACCCGGTACTTGCCAGCAGGAACCTTGCTCTTTTTGGAATAACTCCTGAAGCCCCGTTCACGGCCACCGTTTATAACCATGCGGCCCGATGAAATTTTATCCGTCAAACGATAACTACCCGTAGACGGATCCTTGTAATACCAGCGGTATTCCAGTTCCGCCTTAAGTTCAGCAGGAGCATAGACTGCCGCCAAGAAATAGACTTCTCCATCAGGGGCCTTGTGGACCGATGGCGCCTTCAGGCCTAGCTTCTGTAAAAAGCCTGGAGCATCTACATCGCAAGAGAAATTCGTTCGGTCAAAATTCTGGCAGGGCATCTGCTGCTTCAAAACAAGCGGTACCGGCGGAACCCAGTTCATCAGGTAGGCTGCCACTAGCAAGGAGCTGATAACGACCGGGGCAATCAAGACTGCCTTACTCCGGTGCGAAATTTTCCAAATCCACACGCAAAGGCCCAAAGAAAGAAGGGTGCTGAGCAGGAACCAGAAAAAACCAATCCGGTGAACCAAATGCGGAATGGTAAAGTTCATGAACATGGTTCCCAGCAGGCAGAAAAAAGCAAGACTCACACCGAAACTTTCATAATGCTTCTGCAAGAACTCGTTACCCACCAGCATACACGCCAGAACAATGACCAACAGGAATGAAGCCAAGGAACCACTACTCTTGAAATAACACACGACCAGGGCACTGAACAGACCTCCAAACAGGAATTGAACCGCCCAGGTAAAACGGGCCTTCCATACCGGGCTCCATTCCCTATCCAAAAAACGATGGTGAACCACGATAGCATTGGCAGGAACCGCCGTAGACTCATAACCAATTTTATCAGCAAGCTGCTGTGCCTTATTTTCAGCCGCGGATTTAAGTTTCTCCGCGACTTCTTCAACCTTGGTCTGAGGCTCCTTGGAAGAAGCCGGTCCAGGGGCCGTCTGAACACCCTGGGCTTTTGCTACAGCAGCAACCCTCTCCTTAGTCCACCCCTCCGGATGGTCCAGCTTGGCCGACAACAGAATCACAAGAATAAAGGCTCCAATGTAGTACGCCAAAAGAATCAGCAGGTCAGAACCGTAGACCATAGTCCCTAAGGTAATGGAGTCCCAACCGAATCCGGCAAGGAACGCTATGGCCGGAAAGAACTTTTCCAGCCTCTGGACAATAGGATTCGAACGGAGCTGTTCTATATACTTGTTCATAAGAATCGGCTACGCCTTATAAAGGTCGTTCTTCAAAATATATTGGTAGATTTCAGGGCGTAACCCTTCAGGGCAAACACCCCTGTTTTTCAGCAGGCTTCTGCGAATCTCGGTGCTAGAGAACCTGCCCACAAAGCCCTCCTTAGGGCCAAGCCAGAACATGCCTGCATAACCCTTGGACTTGTGTTCTTCGGGATCTAAAATCTGGGAACCGGCACGGGCAAAAACAATCAGCTCGAATTCCTTCATCAATTGTTCGCCGTTGAATTCCGTACCGTAGAAATTCAGGGGATCACGCCAATGAGGCATGGTCTCATAACTATCGGCTCCCGTAAGCAGGCGGAAATTGATGTCGGGAAATCTTTCACGCAGGCCCTTCAAAAAAACATAGGTGCCCCGATAGTCGCCTTGTTCGATTTCCAAATCCGAAAGGATAAAGCGAGGTTCGTGGCCCGTCGCCATAGAAAGCATCTTGAAACGATGTTCCGGAGAAGCATTGATGGTCTTGTCCCAGCGATCAGGGCTAGGCATAAACCATACCTCGTCGCAGAAGTCCCTCTTAAGGCAAAGCTCAGCCACATAAACATGATCACGATGGACCGGATCAAAGGCTCCGCCCATGATAGCCACTGTTTTAGAACACATAGGCGGCAAATCCCAAGTTAAACTGGAGACGGGTTCCGGAAACACCTTTTCCCATGAAGGGGTCATAATGGTCCAAGACCCAGCGGTAACTGATCTCCGCAAAAAGCATAGACGTGGTAAAAATATGGACTACAGAACCAAAACCGGCTCCCCATTCATTCCAGGCGATATCACCCAGGTCGGAAAGTTCCTTGGCTCTGGAATAGGAACCCGTGATATAGAACAAACTCCAGGCATGGACGCCCAGCTCCACGTCAAAATTGGAGTGCTCTATCTCGTATTTTTCGTCGTCCGAATCTTCCTGATAGTCGAAGAACCCGTAACCCACTCTCAAAAATCCAAGACCAGGGTACCAAACACCGATCATCGGCTCAATTTGGCGAAGGCCGAGCCCCTGGCTCGCCCCCACTCCCGTACCCGAACCAAACCCAAGAGCACCGCCCAAAAACAAAGGCGTACGGATTCCGCCAAGAACGGAGCCACCGCCTTCTTGGGCAAAGGCACTTGCCGCCGAAAGCGACAGGAACAAAACGATGGTCCACAAAAAACGAAACTTCATACTTTATCCGTCGTACCCTATAAAACTAAAAAAAGAGCAATCGAAAGCCCAAGCAAGGCATTCAAAAAGGCGTCCACCTTGGACAACAAGTAGGTTTTTCGGGGAAATTCGCCTTTTCTCAGAATTTGAACAAGCACAAAATCCGAACTAACCAGCGTAAAGACCAATTTTACAGCAACCAAGACCGTTATCCACAGAGCAAGCCCAGAAAACCAAGTCAAAGCTCCATAAACAGCAGACAAGAAAAAAGACAGCAGAAAATTGGAACGCCGCATGGCCATTTCTCCGGCCCCATTTTCACTGGCAATTTCCTTCAAATCCGTTGCCTTTTCCGAAAGGGACTGGTAGCTAGCCAAAAATTCCGAGATATTATAACCCATCATTAGAATCGAGGCCACAAGCATTATCTTAGAAGCAATGTCCACCTACCCAAACTCCCTAGTTTCTCGAATTTAAGATGCGCAAGTAACTAGCATAGCGGGCCCGCGAAAGTTTTCCTGATTCCACAGCCTCGCGAACAGAACAACCAGGCTCCTTGAGATGAAGGCAGTTGCTGTACTTGCAGGTAAACAGGTCGCCTTCAAAAAAGCCCGGGAAAATCTTTGCCAGGGTTTCGCCGTCCATGTCGTCTTCGCCATTGGAAAGGCCGATACTCCGAATACCCGGCGTATCGATGACATAGCCGCCTCCCGGGAAATCGAACAGGCTTGAAGAGGTCGTTGTATGCCGACCCTTGCCATCCCGTTCCCGAACCTCACCCGTTTCTAGCTCGGCACCAGGCACAAGGGCGTTCACCAACGTGGACTTGCCCACACCACTCTGGCCGCTGAATACCGAAGACTTACCCAACAGTTCGCGACGGAGTTCTTCCAGGCCCATGCCGGTCTTGACACTTACAGGAATCACCTTGTCCACGATGGTCATAAAGTCCCGAATGTCGTCGGACAAGTCCGCCTCCCCATTAGGGAGCAAGTCCATCTTGGTCAGCACCAACACAAAAGGCAGGTCATTCAGGTTCGCCGCCAGCAAGAAACGATCCATAAAACCATAATTGAATTCGGGCTGGGTCACGCTGGCCACAATCACCACCTGGTCAATGTTGGCCGCCAACGTTAGCTTACGCCTAAAACTGTCCCGAGGACCCGGCCGTTTAAGTTCGCTCTTTCGGGGAAGTACACGTACCACGCAGTACTTCTGGGAACCAACACCCTCGCCAGTATCTTCATCCTCATTCACCTGACCCAGCAGCACACGGTCACCTACGGCAGGGAATTCGCCCAACGCCTTGGAGGTGGTAGCCCGGTACATGGCAGTAACAATTAAATTCGGAGTTCGGAGTTCGGAGTTCGGAGTTAATAATTCTGAATTCTGAATTCCGAAATCTGAATTTGAAGCCGAAGGCTTCAATCGGACTTCGCAGGTGCGGCGGTGCACCTCCACAACCAGGCCTTCTACACAACCCTTCTCGTCTATCTTTTCTAACGGGTCCTTAATTTTTTTAATGCGGGGATTCTTGAATTCGCGGCTAAAACGTTCCTTGACCGGGCGCTCGTCCACCACGCCAGATTCCAGCTCCCGCATCACGTCAATACGGCGGCTACGATGATCACGACGCGTCGGTTTTACACGGCGGAACGGTTCCGGTTCGTCTTCAAAATCCCTATTTTGCATCTTTCTTGCCACTTAGAAAAGCAGGGAGCGTTTCTTCCAATTCTTCTTCGGTAACCGGCCTATTCTGTCGGATAGATTCCATCAGAAAATGAATTGCCTTGAGTCGCCCGTTGCACTTTTCAATGCAGTTGTCGTAAAAGCCCTTAGTCTTGTAGTCACCTTCGACAACGCGTTCCGATGCATACAGAAAATGCTCCACACATATGGAGAGCTGATCGGCCTCAGCACGCAAATCGACCAGGTTACTCTTGGTAAAAAACGCCATAAGCCAAATATAGTAATTCTCCCCTTTTACTATATTCTTGGCATGGTTCTAGCGCTTTTCAAAATGATTCGTCCCGTCAATATCGTCATTGCCATGGTGACGCTATCCATCGGCTATTACCTGCTGGGAGTTTTGCCCCTGCAGGAGATCGGGACCTTCGTAGAAATCACCCATTGTGATACCGTCGATGCCACAAGTGCACGCTACATAGAAAACATCAGCTGGATTACGCTGATTCTTCAGACTCTCGGTTTAGCTTTTGCCATTGGCTTTGCCAACATCCAAAACGACATTCTAGATTTAGAAACAGACAAGTTGAACCAGCCAAACCGCCCTCTGGTCACTGGAAAAGTATCTATTCCAGTAGCCAAGCGGGTTTGGATTGTCTTATTTGTCCTTACGCTCCTCTGCGGAATTTCAGAAAGCCTTATCAGCAAGACCGGTTTCACATCAGCCATTTTCTTTGTACTGCTCTGCGGCTTGTTGATTGCCTACAACAAGAAACTCAAGCACATTCCTCTCCTAAAGAACATGACGGTGGCACTCATGTGCGCCACCCCTCTAATCCTGTGCCTTTTCACCCCTGCAGGAATCCCGGAAACCGAAGACATCCAGTGGATAATTGCCGACAAAATCGGATTCCTGTACCCGGCCATGATGTTTGCATTCCTACTCACAACCGCACGGGAAATCTATAAGGATCTGGAAGACGAAATCGGAGATCTCAAGGCGGGCATCATGACGTTCCCACTGATCGCAGGAGCCCCTGTAGCAAGGCGACTCGCAGGATTCATCTGTATCTTCTGCTGGGCCCTGCTTCCGCTTCCTGTAGTGCAGGGGTACTACCCCAACCTATTCCTAATTATTACGGCAGCCGTTCTTACACCGACATTTGCCGCCATTCTTATTTTCGCCTACAAGAAAAACTACCGTCGAGCCCAAAAGCTCGTCAAGGTTGCCATGTTCGCAGGCCTGGTAGCCCTGCTCGTCTGCAGTTTCTAAGCTGAATTAATCCGCCTTATTAGTAGCGGACAAAATTGAAATTCAGCCCCACAGTCCAGGACTTGGATGTGGCCGCTCCACCATTGAAGAACAAACCATCCATGGTTCCATTGGCCGAAAGACCAACGCTCCAATCCGGGGCAATCCTCCACAATTTTCCAACCTCAAGAACCATTACCATGCCTGACTCCGCGATTTCAAAATCATCGCTGTAGTCATCGTAATAATCATACTCAGAATCCGTTCCAGCGGCCTCGTAAACGATGCCGACAGAGGCTCCAACATAGGCCCCGTGCATTACGCTATTCGTATCCGTAGAAAGGAAGAAATTCGTTCCTCCGCCCAACGCAAAACGGAGCCCATCCATTTCAAAGTCGGCACGGATTTTCTCATGCCCACCGCTGTAACGGCGAACCTTAAAATCTCCAGAAGAAACAGCGGACAGAGACATATTGCAGAAGAGGGCAAGCCTATTGGAAACCAGGGTTCCCATTTTCATGGAAATATCAGGGCCAAAACCGGAGTACCACCTACGGATTGAATTTCCCTTGTCACCAATTATCCAGACTCCATCTTTGTTTGGATCCTTTGTCCTAACATACTCCTTGAAAGAAAGATCAACATAGCGGAGTCCCAAACCAAACGAAAGGAAGAACTTATTCCTCTCTCGAAGGATTTTCTCATCGCTGGACTGAGCCTGTGACGCCAGAAGCGTACCAATGGAAACCTGTACTTGAGGGTGAGATACAACACTATCAGAAGACGGAGTTTCTGCTTTGACACTCTGTACCGGAGCCACGCTATCTGCGACTGTAGAAGTTTCTTCCACCTTAAGGGTGTCAGACTGTGCCACCACGGAGTCCTGAGAAACACTGTCCGGAGCGGCCGATTGGTCTGCCAAAGGCGCAACCGTATCCACAGGCGCTGTAACCTGTTCTGTAGGCATGGGTTGCGAATCCACTCTGATAAACAGGGTGTCTGAGGCGGTCGCATTATCTGCAGCAGCCAGGGCAGAAACGATGAAAACAAATGGAGCAAGGTAACTGATTCTCATAATGCTTAAAATACAAATTTTCTAAATTTTAGACCGTATGAAGAACGTTGATACGATTGCTGTTTTGGACTTTGGCGGGCAGTACGCCCACCTGATTGCTAACCGCGTGCGCCGCCTTGGCGTGTTTACCGAAATCCACTCCCCTGCCGCTCCGGTCAGCGAACTTGAAGGCGTGAAGGGAATCATCTACAGTGGCGGCCCCTCTAGCGTATATGCGGCCGACGCCCCGGAATACAATCCCGAAATTTTGAACCTTCCGGTGCCGAAGCTCGGCATCTGCTACGGTCACCAGCTCATCGCCCAGCAGTTGGGCGGGCACGTGGAACCGGGCAAGGTCAAGGAATACGGCATCGCCGACCTTATCGTGGGCGACGAAAAGTGCCCGATTTTGAAGGATCTCCCGAAGGCATCCCCCATGTGGATGAGCCACGGCGACCAGGTCACCAAGCTTCCCGAAGGCTACAAGATCGTGGCCAGCACCAAGGACTGCGAAATTGCCGCCGTCGCCTTCGACAGCGACAAGCCTGAACGCCAGATTTTCGGCATCCAGTTCCACCCGGAAGTTACCCACAGCAAGTTCG
>CAMHOW010000043.1 GCA_946186895.1 uncultured Fibrobacter sp. | reverse complement strand
CGCGGGCAGGAATGCGGGCATAGACGCCCTGGATCATGTCGAAATTGAAAAGCATGGTTACCTCTTAAATTTTCGGGCTCAAAGATAGAAAAATCAGAGTGTCGTCGCGTAGTAAACCGGGATTAGCAGCAGCCCTGCATAGATTCCGCCTAGCAGGTCGTCGGCCATGACGCCCCAGGCTCCGGGGAATTTCTCGAACCGGTGAATTCCCAGCGGCTTCAAGATGTCGAAAAAGCGGAAAAGCCCAAAGGCGATGGCCAAAATCCATGGGTAGGCCACGATGGTCCCTGTCGGCACAAAGGCCAGTGCCATGAACACTCCACAGACCTCGTCGATTACGATCCAGCCCGGGTCCTCGGTACCCGTGTCATGCATGGCCTTGTTCACAAACGGGATGGCCCCGAAGAATACTACGATGGAGGCAACGAGGAATATTATATTGGCCCCTATCATAACGCCACTCTGACTCGCCGCTAGGGCCATAGGGTAGGCCACTACAGCCGCGGCGAGGCTTCCCATGGTTCCAGGAGCCTTGGGCGACATTCCAGAGCCAAAGAAGGTGGTTACGAGGGCGGTGAACCGGTCCGTGCCGCGCCATTCGTGAGGCACACGCTTCTTGCCATATTTTTGCTTAAGTTCTTCTTTGTTCATTAAGCCTCGCTCTGCACTCTACATGATTCTCTTCACATTATATATTTTAAATTCTGAATTCCGAAATCTGAATTCAGAATTAATCAGGCCACGCCGCCTCGGCACGTTCCTTTTCTTCGGCTTCACGGACGGTTCGGCGTTCTTTCCAACGCTCCAGCTGGTCCCTGAATTCCTTGCGGAGCCTCTCCATGCCGATGTTCTCCTTGGCGCTGATCTGGATGGCCTCCGGGTAGTTCTGCAAAAGTTCGGTTCGGCGTGCCTCGTCGGCGATTTCCACCTTGTTGAATACCCGAATGCGGGGCGTACTTTCGTCAATGATGCCCTCTAGAGTCTTGTGAGTCACTTCCAGATGTTCCCGGTAGTCAGGAGCGGAACCGTCTACCACCTCCAAGATACAGTCTGCATGAGCTGCTACGCCTAGGGTGCTCTTGAAGGTCTCGATAAGGTTGTGGGGGAGCTTGCGGATAAAGCCTACCGTGTCCGAAAGGATAATGTTCTCCCCGTCCAGAAAAAGCTTGCGGGTGGTACTGTCCAGCGTAGCGAACAGCTTGTCTTCTACGTACACGTCCGCTCCGGTGAGGCGGTTTGTCAGGGTGGATTTTCCGGCGTTGGTATAGCCTACGATTCCCACCTGAAAGATGTCGTTTCGCTTTTCGGCCTGGCTTTCCCGGGCATCTTCGATCTTGGCCAGCTTCTTTTTCAGCTCCTGGATGCGCTTGCGGATCATACGGCGGTCCGTTTCCAGCTGGGTTTCGCCGGGTCCTTTTGTTCCGATGCCTCCGTTGTGCTGGCGGCAAAGGTGTGTCCAGGCGCGGGTGAGGCGGGGCATCATGTACTGGAGCTGGGCTACTTCGACCATCAGGCGGCTTTCGGCAGTAATGGCGTGTTTCGCGAAAATGTCCAGAATCAGGCCTGTACGGTCCAGCACCTTGATTCCCGGCAGTCGCTGTTCCAGGTTGCGCACCTGTGAGCCCGAAAGGTCGTCGTCAAAAACCACCATCTTGGCGTCTAGCTGGGCAAGCGCATGTTTAATTTCTTCTACCTTGCCCTCGCCGATGAGGGTGGCGGGGCTAAAGTTCTGGACCCGCTGTAGGTATGTGGCTGTGACCACGGCTCCGGCGGTCTCGGCAAGCCTGCCCAACTCGGCAAGCTGCTCCTGGGCAAGCCAGGGGCGGACCTTTGGAGTGGCAATCCCTACCAGGATACACTTTTCCTTTTCTTGCTTATGCTCCGCGGGTTCTTTCATCTTGTGGAAAAATAAAAAAAATCACCCTGGAACGAACGTTCCAGGGTGGGGTATTGGGTGTTTGGGTGTTTCTTTTATTTGACGATCCGCAGGCTCTGCATCTTGCCGGTAGCCCTAGAGCGGATGTAATAAATTCCAGAGGTCTTAACGATGTTGCTGAACTTCAGGGATTCGGCGGCCTGCTGCGTGGACTTGGCGCTGATGCGGCCAAGACGGGCACCACGAATGTCAATCACATCGTAATCGGTGAGAGAATTGCTGCTCAGGTGAATGCCCTTGATGAGTGCTTCAGGAGCCTTCTGGTCCGCATTCTTGGAATCCTTTGCCTTGGTGGAATCATTCTTGGCAGCAGAATCTTCCTTGGCGATCACCTCGGGAGGAGCAATGTTCTCGAAGACGATGTAGTCCAGGTTGAACCAACCGCCCACAACTTCCACCTTCAGGATATGCTTGCCGATGGATACGCTGTCAACCTTTCCGCCGATTTCCTGGTAGGTATCCCAGGAGTCCTCGCCGGTCTTGGGAACGAGCATTTCGTCTGTGATAGCAATGTCGTCCACGTAAAGCTTGAAGCTGGAGTTTTCATTGGCCGAAGACACGCTGGCCTTAATGGTGTAGGGGCCTTTACGCTTGAAGTCAACGGTGTATTCTACCCAGTCACCGGGTTCGGTATAGCCGATAACCTTGCCCTTCATGTCGGCACCGCCAACCCAGATATCCACATCTTCGTCCATACGGAAATCGGCGTCACCATTGTTACCCGAGCTTCCATCGTTGTAGGAATCATTGCCAAAGCCTACACCGGCCTTGTCAAAGTGTTCGGCCTGAATCGTGTCTTTCATGTCGATTACGATTGCGGTTCCGTTGTAGGGCTCCTGCTGCTTTTCTTCGGAGTAGGCGATTTCGGTGCTGGTTGCCGAAACCATAATGCTTTTGCCCTTGTCCAAGTTCTTGGAGAAGTAGTCCTCGAGCCAGGTCATTGCCGGACGCTTTCTACCGTCCTTTTCTATGATACCCGTGTTGGCGGCCCAGGTGGCTCCGTTGATGTAGCCCCAGATGGTGATACCCACAATCCAGTCGGTTTCCCACATGAAGGGGATATGGTTAGCATAGTCGTTTTTCTGCTTGTTGTCATCGCCTTCGCCAATATCGTATTCCGAAATGACCAAGGGAAGTCCGGTTTTTTCATGAATGGTCTTGAGCTTACTTTCGAAATCGGACTTGCTCATGCCCTTGCAGTCGTGAGCCTGCTGACCGTAGACATCAACCGGAGCGCCGTTTTTCAGAATGGTCTGGATCAGTTCGATACCCTCGTTCATCTGCCAGCTCAGGGTGTTATAGTCGTTATAGATAAGGATAGCCTTCGGCCAGCGTTCACGGGCCATCTTGAAGGCCGTGGTGATAAAGTCATACTGGTGCTTGCCGTTTACCACGCGGTCGCCACCGAGAGCCTCGATAATGTAAGAGCCACCGCATTCGGTATCGTCGGTGCTACGGCCTTCGGCGCCGGCAGCCGGCTTACCGTAACCGGAGTGGTAGTTGTTGCCTGCCCAAATAGCTTCGTTCACCACGTCGATGTATTCCAGGTCGGGGAATTTGGCGGCCACGGCGTCGAACCATTCCGTAATGTATTTTTTGGTCAGTTCAACAGTGATGCCCGGGTTTTTCTTTTTGCAGAGGAAGTTCGGGTACTGGGATCCCCAAACCAGGGCGTGGAACTTGAAGTGACGCTCACCGGGCTTTTCCTTTGCCCACTTGTAGGCGCCTTCGCACTTGTCGTAGTTGTCCCAGGCGAACTTGCTGGTGCCGGAGTTTCCGTTAGAAAGGGAGTGGATGGAACCCCACTTACAGCCGTTTTCAGGGGTAATCTGGTTCCAGTAGGTGCCCATGTCGCTGCGGATTTGACCACTAGTAGTGATGTTTCCGAGGAACTTGGCACCGCCATCGGCCAGGGCGGCGTTTGCCACGGTCGCCATGGAGGCAACCAGAACAAGAGCGGAGAGAACAGATTTTTTCATAGTGGGCATCCTTTTTTCGTCCTTCTACCTCTAAATTTATCTTCTGGGAGCAATATATTACATGTTGGAATAAAAGATTCCATGGACATTTTGTCCATGGAATTGTAAAGTTTCGTAAACTAAAATTTTGCGAAATTAAGCCAAATTGGGCGTTTTAGCGGATAGTCTTGACCTGAACCGTCTCTCCGCTGTGGCGGTTATGGATAAGAACGATACCCTTGGTGTTGGAGCCGCTCTTGACCAGTCCGTTTTTCCACATCTGGGTGGCTTCCGCCATATTGTTGGCGGTAAAGCGGGCGATGTGCTGCCCCTTCAAGTCAAAGACCTCGTAGGTGGAGGCCGAAGCCTTGCCGAGGTGCAGGCTGCCGAAGATGGCCTCGGGAGCCTCGCCGGGGTTTTCCTGTGTCCCGGAAATAACCGGAGCGGTACTGCCGGAAGAATACGGATTGTCGGTAATCGAAGCGGAGCTTCCGTTGATGACAGAAGCCGAACTACCGTTCTCGACAGAGGCGGAGCTTCCGTTGGCAATTGAAGTGGAACTGCCGCTGTTGACAGAGGCGGAAGAATTACCGTTGCTTGCCGAGGAGGTGCTGCTGCTAATCGCTGCGGAAGAACTGCTATTGTTTGTCGCCGCCGAGCTGCTAAGGGGTGCGTCGTCTGTGGCGTTCTTGCCCTTCACGAAGTTGAAGTAGTCGATGTCGAACCAATCCCCAGTCACAGTGAGGCGAAGAACGTGCTTTCCGGCCTTTGCAATATTCACATTGACAGAAATCTTGTCAAATTCTTCGTAGCTGTCCGGTGTCGTGGCCTTGGGTGCCGTAAGCTCGTCTGTCAGGTCTTTGCCATCTAGTGAGAACTGGAAACCGTTGGTGTTATTGGCAGATGCCACCGCCGCAAATAGAGTGTAGTCGCCAGCTTCCTTTACGTCGATGGTGTATTCAAACCACTCACCGGTCTCGTTGTAGCCGATTACGGTGCCAAAGGGCTTTACGTAGATATCAGCATCGGTGGCGTCCGGACGGTAGCTTGAGTTACCTTGGTTTTTTGAATCCTTGTCGCTGTACGAAATGTTGCTCGTTCCGTCGTCATTTATCCCCGCGCCGGTGATGTCAAAATCCTCGGCCTCAATTTTGCCGGGAACGGCCCACGGGGTGTTGGTGGCGTTGAAGGGCTTCTGGGGAACAGGATCTACGGCAACTCCAGTTGCAAGCTTCGTCGAATTGTTGCCTTTGTGTGTAGACAGATATTCCTTCAGCCAGGTCATGGCCGGGCGGTCTGTAGCTTTCACGTTGGGATTTTGGTACGAAGGTTTGCTTTCTGGCTGCATAATTCCAGAATTTGAAAGCCATGTTGCTCCGTTGATATAACCCCAAATGGTGATGCCTGCGATATGTTCGTTTTCCATAAAGTACGAAATCTGCTCTTCGTAGCACCTTTTTTGGGTGTTGTCATCAGAGGTATTTATGTCATATTCTGAAATAAACATCGGCATATGAGTTTGATTCCAAATCTTGTCTATGGTGCTCTTTAAAGTGCTGAGGTTCATGCAGTTTCCGCCGCCGCCAGTTCCGTTGGCGCCGCCACCTTGGGTCATCATGTCGTGAGCCTGAAGTCCATAAGCGTCAACAGGGGCTCCATTCTTTTTGATGGTATTGATAAGGTTGATGCCCTGATCAACATGGTACTGAATGGTATTGTAGTCGTTATAGATTAGGATTGCCTTTGGCCAGCGTTCACGGGCCATCTGAAATGCTTTTGTCACAAAGGCGTAGTCGCCATTGTTGTCACCACCAAGTGCAGCCATAATATTGTTGGCCTGACAATCGCCACTGTTTGTTGTATAACAGGAATGGTACGAATTGTTGCCTGTTCGGATTGCTTCGTTCACCACGTCAATCATTTCAAGTTCAGGAAAATTTTCCTTGACCTTGTCAAACCACTGTGTAATCGCTGTTCTGGTGTCTGCGACGCTCATACCATTCAGCCAGTTCGGGTATTGAGAACCCCAAATCAGGGCATGGAACTTGAAATGACCGCCATTGTTTTTCGCCCAGTTATAGGCCGCCTTACAACCGCTAAAATTGTACTGACCACGTGTGCCTTCGATGGAGGCCCACTTACATTCGTTTTCAGCGGTAATCTGATTCCAGTAGGTACCAAAGTCATTGCGTACGCTACCCATGGTAGTGATGTTACCGACGAATTTGGTTGCACCATCGGCCAGAGCGGCGTTTGCTACTGTTGCCATTGAGACGGCAAGCGCAAAAGCGGAGAGAACAGACTTTTTCATTGGCGTATCCTTATGTTTATCTATTACGGATAAATTTATTCTCTACGCCTTGATTATTACAAGTTGGAATATAAGATGCCATGGACAATCTGTCCATAGCTTTGTAAACATTCCAAAACATTATGCTTCGGAATGTGGCGAAATTTGTCAAATTTGGCTAATTTAGCGTATTGACTTAACCTGTACGGTTTCTCCACTGTGTTGGTTACGGATCAGGACGATTCCCTGGATCTTGGAGGCACTCATGGATGCGTTCTTCCACATCTGGGTAGCTTCTGCCATGTTGCGGGCGGTAAAGCGGGCGAGGCGCTGTCCCTTCAGGTCAAAGACGTTGTAAGTGGAGGAGGTCGAAATCCCCATGTGCATGTTGCCTGCATAGATGGCTTCGGGGGCCTCTTCCTTCTTGCTGTCGTTAGAACCCTTGGATGTAGAAGAGCCGGGGGTAGTCGTGGCGCCACTGCTCGAAGAGGGCGGATCAATGATTTCAATGACTTCACCGTTAGAGCCGATAGCCTCGAACTTGAACCAGTCCACGTTCACGTAGCTTCCCGTAATGGTAAGGCGGATAATCTGTTCGCCGACCTTCAGCTCGACTTCGCCGGCATCGACTTCCTGATAGACGTCCCACTTGTTTTCAGCCGTCTGGGGGATGCTGATTTCATCGGTAATGTTGGTTCCGTCTACCGAGAACTGGAGGCTAGATGTGGTAGAGCCCGAGGCGGTGTTCAGGGTGAGCTTGTACTTGCCAGCAGTCTTCACATTGATGGTGTATTCCAGCCATTCGCCTGCGTTGGTATAGCCAATAGCCTTGCCCGAGCCACCTTCTACGATATCGACACCGTCTTCGGTGCGGAACTTGGCATCGCCCTGGTTTTCGGAATCGTTGTCACTGTAAGACTTATTGGCAGCTCCTGTACCGGGCTTGTCGAAGTTTTCAGCCTCGATGATTCCCGGAAGTTCTACGGCTTTTCCGTTGTAGGGTTCTTGCGGGGTGAGGGGGCCTACATCTACGGTAATGTGCTTGAGCATTTCTTCGGCATAGCGCTTTCCAAACTCCTGGTATGATGCGCTGCTAAAGTGATAGGGATCTTTGCCATTGCCAGAAAGTCCGTCAGAACTCACAAAATAAGTATTGTCCATCACGTTGGGGAGAGTCTTGATATTGTTCCTTGAAAAAGACCAGCAGCATCCGCCAGCGTCTTGTTCTTCTAGTCCCCCGGCAAGGAACGGAACTTCGTCGGCGGTCAAGCCCAGAGCTTCAAGAATGTCATCGCGGGTCTTTTTGACTTCGGACTGCCAGTTGTTGCCACTCATGGCTCCCGATTCACCCTGGTGGAAGATGATACCCTTGATGACGCCCACTTCCATGGCTTTTTTGGCGGTTTCCACAATACGGGCGTGTGCATTGCCGTCGGAGCCATAATCTTTAGCCCAATTAATCAAGTATTGATCGTTTGGGAGAGGTAGGGAATTTAAATATTGGGCGTATTTGTCTTTATCAAATAGTTCAATCTTCGTTCCACCTACAGCAACGGGGATAATGCCAACCGTTACATCGGGGAGGGCATCCGCCATGGCGCGACCAAACCAGTCGGCTACCGAGAGGCCTTCATTACAATGGAACATCGGGGGAATGGCGGGGTAGATCTCGCCAACAGTGGAGCGATTTAGTGTTGCTTGACTCAAGCCTGTAGGCCTAAAAGTTCCTACACATTTGGTCGTTGCAAACATCTTGAAGCGCGGATGCTCGACGTTATCGACTCCGTCACGAATGTCACCGGCGCCGGCCATGTTGGACTGGCCGTAGGCAATGTAGATATGGAAGTTGGGGTCAGGAGCGGCCTGGGCAAGCATAGGCATCAGAAGAAGGCCACCAACTACCCATGCGGCGATAGTGAGAACATCCGAAACTTTCTTAAGATCCATAAAACACTCCGTTTTGGACTAAAAATACCTTTAAAAGGGGTCTTTTTTAGCCATATTTCACGATTCCCTATGGACAAATCGTCAATAATGGTTAATGGATAGGGAGGGTTACACCCTCCCTAATAAGTAAAAAAATCAGGATTTAGAACTGCTCAAAGAACTCGTGGACGACCTTCGGGACCCAGGTTTTTTTCCAACTTTCTGGGCTGTTGATATTGGCATAGTCGTATTCATCGTGAGCCGCCCAACGATGAGGTCCGTTCCAACTGCACCATTTAACCGGGAATCGGGGATCCACATCCTTAAAGTCGTAGCAAAGGTGACCAGCCTGGTTGTCAGCAATTTCCTGGAGGCCATTCTCCTTTTCGTTGACGGCGTTCTTGCCTTCAGCACTATTAAACCTAAGGATTTGCACTAGAGCACTGTCGCGGGCGCCAGGATTCCAATTGGTCTTGTACGGGCAGGTTTCGTCGTTCTTTCCATGGACACCCATCCAAGCAATAGGCAGGTTCTTCTTTTCCGGCAAGTAAATGTTGTAGGCGGCAGTCGCATAGACCGCTACGGCACGGATTCGGTCCTGGAAGTCCCAAGAAAGGGAGTTCGTAAACATGGCGCCAAAACTGAAACCAGTCACAAATACACGGCTGGTGTCAATGCAGTAGTTTTCTTCGATAAGGGTCAACATGTCACCAAAGAACTTGTGGTCCTTATCGTCCATGCGCCATGGACCAAAACTGTTACTGTTGCTTTCCGGAGAAACAAAGATGTAATTATTCTCTGTATCCAGATTCTGCTGACCATAGTACGGAGAAGGATGGTCATAGTCTGGAGTGTGCTGGGTAAAGTCCTCGGCGTTACTACCCATGCAATGCATAGCAAAAAGAATCTTGTAAGGCTTATTATTGTCGTAATTTTTTGGAAGAGTCAGCCAGAATGCACGGTCGAGATCGGCACTCCGCATGCTGTATTTCTTGGCATTGCTATTGGAGCCCTTTTGCTGAAGAGTGGAGTTCTTGCCACAGCCCTTACTGGGGGTAGGCGCATTACCCATGGCATATCCGAAGGCGTAGGTCTGCTCCTGGGCAGTCTCAGACGATGTGGTCAGCTGAGAACTGCTTTCCGAAGAAGTGACCTCCGGATTTCCGCTTTCACCCGTAGCCGAAGAGTTGATATCCGCAGGGTTGTTTCCTGACGGGGAACTCGTTCCCGGTAGGGTAGAGGCATCCGAGCTGAAAATCTCGGAGCCACCATTGGGCGGCAGTTCGCCCCCTTCGGAATCCGAGGACAATTCGGGATTATCCGGGCCTTCTCCGAGAGAAACCGGAGTAGGTTTAGCTTCGTCAGAGCAGCCTGCCAGGGCGAAAATACCGGCTACAGCAATGGCATGAAAGAATTTAGAACGCATTTAATACTCCCTTTTGATGATTTTCCAATCATCATCCCTTTTCATAGTTTAGTAATTTACACGGACTTTTGTAATCATGCCGTTCACACGATTACGGATAATGTTGATTCCCGAGGCCCTTATGTCTCCCTTGACGTTCCCATTTTTCCAGAGGTGAACTGCCTCAGCCATGTTCTTGGCGGTGAATGTTGCCAATTTTTTACCACGCAGGTCAAAGACCTCGTAATTTCCGCTGGCTGCTCGTTCCAGCTTTTGGTTGCTGCCGAAAATAGACTCCGGTGCTTCCTCCTCCTCTTCCTTCGTAGAATCCTCTTCTTCCGTGGAGTTTTTCTTTACGGGATTCTTGGTCTTAGCGATTTCTGTGGGACTTAGTTCAACTACCTTTCCTTCGTCATTAATGGACTCGAACTTGAAGTAGTCTACGTTGGTGTAGCTACCCGCAATGGTCATTCGGATCACGTGGTTTCCGCCGGTAAGTTCTGCTTCTCCCACATCGAAATCCTGGTACACGCTCCAGTTTTCTCCCGTAGAATCAACGAGGACTGTCTCACCGACAGGATTTCCGTCTATGGAGAAGTCTAATGCTGCCCCCTTGGAGCTAGAGGCCGCATTCACGGTAAGCTTGTACTTGCCGGCAGTTTTCACGTTGATGGTATACTCCAGCCATTCGCCCTGGCTGGTGTAGCCGATGGCCATATTGGAACCGCTTTTCACCACGTCTACGCCCAGGTCGCTGCGGAATTCTGCATCGCCTTTGTTTTCGGAGTCCTCGTCGTAGTAGGTCTTGTTTACGACTCCTGTACCGGGTACGTCGTAGTTTTCGGCCTCAATTAGAGCAGGCAAGTCTATGACTTTTCCACCATAGGGGGCGCGGGGAGTCTTCTCCACATCGCCAAGTTCACCCACGAGGGTCACGATGCAGTCTTTGTTGCCTGTGTTCCCGGCATCCATAGTAATGGTCACGGAACCGTCTTTTACTTCGACTTCGCCCTCATATTTGGCGTTTTTCGCTTCGCTGGTGGTGTATACGTGGAACGATTCAACTTTTGCGCCAGGGACCTTGACGGTTACAGTCTTTGAATTCGTATAGTCACGGTTCACAAGTACCACGATCACGCTGTCGCTGTTTGCGCTCTTGTAGGCAGAAGCGAACAAGTTTGCTTCGGGTTTGGCTGTGGCACCCACGCGGATTGCACCCGGGCGAATGAAACGGGCAAATTGCGATAACACATAGCCACGCTTACTAATCTTACCCACTTCGTTACTTGGAATCTGCAATTTTCCGCTTGCATCCGTTTCCATAATCAGGCCGTAGCAGCGACGGATATACCACCAGGTATATTGGCTGAAGTTACCGATGGCAAGACCGCGATGAATTTCGTAGGCCACATCCATGGCACGAACGGTATCAAGCTTGTTCTGGTTCGCCTGGTCACCGGTATTCATCACCTTACGCCAATAATTGGCGCTGCCCTGGCTTTCGGTGTAGTGTTCTGTCATCCAGCGTTCTACGTTCTTCTGGTCTGCAAGGCTGTAGGCGTAGAAATCATCTTTTGAATTTGCCTCGCTGGCGTAGAAGTGTGCACCGAGAATGTCAATGTTTTTCAAGGCGCTAGCATCGTTAAGAATTTTGTTGTACAAATTCTTGTCGTAGCTGAACGATTCCGCAGAAATAACCTTGGTGCCGTTTTTACGGAGTTGGTCGGCGTAGTTCTTGGTGAATTTGTAGAGCTCGTCAGCACTCCAGCAGGTCCAGGAATCACACCAGTCCGGCTCGTTCTGAATACTTATGGCATAAAGAGGAACGCCTTGGTTTTTCATGTAGGCCGCAAAACTGTTAAGGTGGTCTACATAGGCCGGCCAGTTGCTTTCGGAAACTTTTGTTGTTTGATAATTTGTGCCCCACCTGTTCAATGTGTATGGGGTTTGTAAATTCTGAGGAGGTTTCCAAGGGGTGGCATAGACCAGAAAGTCATCACCGGCATATTTCTTGGCGGATTTTGCGGCGTCCAATTCTTTGCCAAAGTTGCTGCTACTTTCGTTTACCGGAATACGCAGTACATTGAGACCAAGTGTTCCGTCACCGGTGCCGAAGGCGATTTTTGCGTCAGCATCGCTAAGCCCCTTGCCACCTTGCCAGGTGTTATGTACCATGCCGCCGAAGCCGCGGATCACCTGATGTTCTTCGTCTAGGTCTACATTTACGGTAGAGGCCATGGCGGATCCACATAGTCCGCCAAGCCCTACAGCTATTGCCATGCCTTTGAACAAAGATTGAACGTTCATGTTTACTCCCATTCCCTTAGTTAAATTGCCCTAGTAATTTACACGGACCTTCGTAACCATGCCGTTAGCGCGGTTACGAATCAGATTGATACCTGTAGCCCTCACGTCTCCCTTGACGTTCCCATTTTTCCAGAGCTGCACTGCTTCGGCCATGTTCTTGGCGCTGAAGGTGGCAATCCTGTTGCCCTTCAGGTCAAAGACATCAAAGCTTGCGCTTGTGGCGTAGTTGAGGCTCATGTGATTCCCGAACAGTGCTTCAGGGGCTTCACCATTTTTGCCGTCCTTTGCGCCCTCTTTCTTTGTAGAATCTTTCGTGTCGGTGCCGGTGCTGTCATTCTTGACAACCTCAATGACATTGCCCTCTGCATCGATGGCTTCAAACTTGAACCAGTCAACGTTGGTATAGCTTCCGGCAATGGTCAAGCGGACTACGTGGGTGCCGGCTGAAAGTTCAACTTCACCTACGTCAAAGTCTTGATAGACGCTCCAGTTGGCACCGGTAGAATCTACCAGGACCGTTTCACCGACATTATTCCCATCAATAGCAAAATCAACAGCGGCTCCCTTGGAGCTAGAGGCTGCGTTGACGGTCATCTTGTACTTGCCCGCGGTCTTGACATTTACAGTGTATTCCAGCCATTCATCCTTGTTGGTATAACCGATGGCCATGCCCGTACCGCCCTTTACGATATCGACACCTTCATCCATACGGAAATCGGCATCGCCCTGGTTATCGGCGTCATTGTCGCTATAAGATGCCATGTTTTCACCGCGACCGGTACCCGGAACGTCGAAAAGTTCGACTTCAATGATGCCCGGAAGTTCAACAGCCTTGCCGCCGTACGGAGCTTTCGGGGTAGGGGGAGTAGAACCGCTGCCTTCGAAACCCCAGGCCTTGATGGACATGGTGGAGTCTTTGCTTCCCTTGAATACAAGGAACAAGTATTTTACAATACCCTTGAGGCCTTCTACATCGCACTTGCTTTCCACGAAGGTGTTTTTGTCTTTCGTCTTCTGGAGTGTACATGTGCCGGCTAGGGTTCCTGTAGCAGAACCTGTGCGAATTTCGATTTTATTGCCATCGTCAATACTTGCCGCTTCTACAGTGAATCCTGTTGCAGCAGTGCCAAAGTCTACACCAGACACGCGAATCCAAGATTCCTTGGTTGAAAGCGGAAGCAGGTAATGTTCTGCCGCCTTGCCCAGAGTGAAATTGGAACGGCTGCGGATACCCTTCTGCTTGGAGCTGGTGAGAGCCGGATACCAGTCGTAGGGGTCAAAGTTCTCGATCTGCTTCGGGCCTTCGTCCGTCACCTTGACGGTCTGAATGGTACCATTATCATTGTAGAACATCTCATCTACGGAAACGCTACGGTGATACCCTTCATTCGGCTTCGGCTGGCCGTCATCGGCAGGGATAATTTCTAGACCGTTGTGTCCCTTGGCAATACGGCGGTCATGATATACCACATAGGAGTGGCCCTTGAATTCGGCAATACCGTGATGGTTATTATTTCCGTTAATGCTACGGCCATTCATGCTCGGGTCGCCAAGAATGGTGCCCTTCCAAGTGTAAGGACCCATCACGTTGTCAGAAATACCATAGTCAATTGTGGGAGCACCATCCTGCCAGCCGGTACTGTATGAGAAGTAGTAAGTACCCTTGTGTTTATGGATGTAAGAAGCTTCGAGCATCTTGCGTTTTTGCAAGCCGTTCACCTTCACGTGAGAACCGTTACCCACCGGAGCATTTTTCGCATCGTTCAGCTTGACGATATCGAAGTTGTCGGTATTCGGACGGCTGTTGCTTTCGCCGCCGCCCCACGTCACGTAGGTCGTGCCGTCGTCATCGATAAAGATACCAGGGTCAAAGCACCACGAAACACCATCGCAACCGATAAGTCCATTCCGGCCGCCAACAAGCTTATCGCTGCCGTTGCCCACCGCGTTTGTCCACGGACCTTCAATGGATGGTGCCTTGATATAACCGACACCACCGCCACCGCCATCGGGGAATACGATATAGAAAGTTCCTTTATGAACTGCAATTCCAGAGGCCCAAATGTCATTAATGCCGTTTACCTTGCGGGCATCATAAATGATGCCGAAGTCGGTCCAGTTTTGCATGTCTTTACTGCGAAAACCGTAGAGCGCCTTAATGGAGTAACTGGTCGCATTTGCTGGTGCCGGATCATCAGAGTCTGTGATGATATAGAAATATTCGTCGTCAGCAGCTGCACCCGGGTCTGCCAGGTAGTGGTAAGTTGAAATGGGGTTGTCGGCTAGGCCAAACGTGGCCAAACCGGCAACGGCCATAAGCGTTGCTTTTAAACCCTTCACCATCCTCTATTTTCTCCCTATTTAATCCCTTATTTGTTGATACGGACTTTTGTAACCATGCCGTTTGCGCGGTTACGGATAATGTTTATTCCGGATACCCTAACGTCTCCCTTGACGTTCCCGTTTTTCCAGAGCCGAGCAGCCTCGGCCATGCTCTTTGCGCTGAATGTGGCAATCTTGTTGCCCTTCAGGTCAAAAACTTCGAATGTTGTGGTTGCCCCAAGACCCATGCTTAAGTGATTCCCGAAGATGGCTTCCGGAGCAGTCTCGCCCTTCTTGCCATTGTCCTTCTTGGTAGAATCTGTCTTATCGGTGGTGTTAGTGGGTGTGCTGTTGGTGGGGGGCACAGTATCATCGATTTCAACGACCTTTCCATCGGAACCCACAGATTCAAACTTGAAGTAATCTACGTTGGTGTAGTTGCCCATAATGGTCAGGCGCACTTCGTGAGTGCCAGCAGTCAGTTCCACTTCGCCCACGTCAAAGCTTTCGTAAACGCTCCAGTTTGCACCGGTGGAATCGACCATGACGGTTTCGCCCACGTCTTTGCCATCGATGGAGAAGGCAACGGACGCTCCCTTGGAGCTGGAGGCCGCGTTTACAGTCATCTTGAACTTACCAGCGGTCTTTACGTTAATGGTGTATTCCAGCCATTCGCCCTCGTTCGTATAGCCAAGAGCCATGCCCTTCGATGCGTCATCGGAATCAACCAAGACAACGTCCACACCTTCGTCGGTACGGAAATTGGCGTTGCCTTCGTTTTCGCTGTCGTCATTGTAAGACTTGTTGGCGTAACCGGTGCCGGGAACGTCGTAGTATTCGGCATCTACTCTGCCCGGAATTTCGGCGGCAATGCCGTTGTAGGGGGTCTGTTTTTTAGCTTCGGTTGTACCGCAAGAGGTTCCGTTGCAGGTGAATCCCCATTCCAGAACGCCCATGGTGGAATCCTTGGATCCCTTGAACACGATAAAGAGTTCATCTACAACGCCGGAAAGTCCAGACATATCGCAGGAATTTTCGACATAATCCTGCCATCCGGCCAGGGTGCCCGAAGCACTTCCTTTGCGAACTTCAATCTTGTTTCCGTTGTCAACACTTGCTGCCACTACCTGGAAGCTCTTTGCGCCACCGCCAAAGTCAACGCCGGACACGCGAATCCAGGATTCCTTGGATGCCCAGGGGGTCAATACATGTTTTACAGGCTGTCCCTTGGTCCAGTCGGTACGGCTGCGCACGTTGCGCTGCTTGGAACTGGTAAGGGCCTTATAGGTCTGGTAGGGGTCGAAATTCTGGATCTGTTTCGGACCTGCATTAGTGAAGGTGAGAGTATTCATCCTGTCATTGGTCCAGGTCAGTTCGTCAATGGAGACGCTTCTGTGGTTACCTGGCTCGGGGTTTGCAACACAACCTTCTTTCGTACTACAAGAAACGGGGTGTTCACTAGCGGAAACCAGACGACGGTCGTGATAAACGGCGTACCATTTGCCTTGGAATTCCGCGAAGCCTTGGTGGTTGTTGCCACCATGTCCACCAGCATCGGGCACCTGCCAAATAGCGGGAATGACTTCGCCGATATAGGTATACGGGCCGGTTACGCTGCTTGACATGCCATAATCGATAATCTGTTTGTCGTTATTGAAGCTCAGATAGTATTTGTTCTTGTACTTGTGTAGATAGGGGGCCTCAAAAGAACCCGGAGCCTGGATTCGTGTAAGAGAATTTGCGTCAATCGTGATTTTGCCGTTGTTGTCGGTAAACTTGACTATGTCGAAATTGTTGCCGATGGGGCGCTTCTGCGAATCCTTGCTTCCTCCACCAAAAATCACGTAGCCGGTTCCGTCGTCGTCGAAGAAAATGCCAGGATCAAAGCAATGGTCAATATCGTCACAGCCGTTAAGAACGCTAGCCCCTGCATTCCAGGAAGAGGCGGCAATCTTGTTCTTGCCACTGTAGGACTCTGCAATGGGGTCCGTATAGGGCCCGTCAATGCTGGGGGCGGTAATCATGCCCACGCCGCTAGCACCGTCTGGATAGACGATATAGACCTTGCCATTTTTAACGGCGATGCCAGATGCCCATGTGTTTCCGGGGTAGCTTTCGAATTCTCTCTTTGATTTGAAAATCAGGCCGTGGTCGGTCCAGTTCTTCATGTCTTTCGAGGTAAAAGCGTAAAGACCAATAATGTCGTAGTTGAACGGGTCAGAACTGACGCACATGTCGTCTGTATCGGTCAGGATATAGAAGGTGTCCCCGTCAGATGCAGCCGAAGGGTCCGCTAAGTAATGGTAAGTGGAAATGGGGTTGTCGGCAAGGCCAAATGTGGCAAGTCCTGCCACTGCCAAAACTGTGCTTTTAAGACCCGAAAACATCCAATTGTTCATAAGAAATCCTTTTAATCCCTAATACTCTAAAAATAGCCTCGAAAAACAAAAAAACGAGCTTTTGGCCCGTTCTTTCTGTTGACAATTTATCAATGAGTATGTATCTAATTATTTGCGGAAACAACCTTTGGTGTAAACTTTTCGTAACCAAAGATTTCAATATCATCAATCCAGAATTCTCCACCGGCTCCGCCAAAGATGGATATGTTGGTGACGTGATCCTTGACGGCATCCCACCCGATGTTTCCACCGGTGTTATTACTGTCTACAGCCAGGAGGCTAGAGGGGGTTACCGTATAACGGGCCCAGTCTTCGGTAAGTTCGATGTGCATCCAGGACTTTCCGCTCTTGATGTCTGCCGTAGTGTCGGATTCAATGATATCGAATGAGAAGGATATATAGTTCTTTACGGAGCCCTTGGCCCAGAACACGATAGAATCCAAATCATTCATGTCGATGGCACCGCCCAGGTAACGCCCCATCAGGGCCCAGTTGTATGCGGAGTCGTTGGTGCACTGGAAATGGGCTACGTAACCCTCACGGTCGCTGAGCGTATTAATTATTTCAAGTTCTGCAGTAGCATTTTTGGAGTTAGAGGGATACCATTCCTTGATTCCACCTTCCTCATCAAAGGCGTCTTCAAAGTCTTCGAACATGAAGTGCTTGAGTGTGTCCTTAGGGAGAGTATCCTTTTCGGTGGTGTCCTTCGGAGCGACAGTTGTATCTACGAGAACGCTGGTGCCGCTGCCCTTGCAACCCACGCAGAACTTGGAGCTGCCTATCACAACAGGCTTGGTATCGTTGCCTGCACCCTGGGTTACCAGGACAAATTCAAAGTCACCTTCGGGCAGGGATTCAAACGTGAACGAGCCTTGATTGTCAACCTGAACCAGGTAGTCCAGTCCGCGGATGTTCACCCACACGGGAGACTTGTCGGTCTGTACTTTTCCGCTAAACTTGTGGGGGAGGGCGGTGTTGACGGGCACAATTATGCCAGAATCGGGGATGGTCCTAGGAACTTCGAAGGAAACGGCTCCCTTCTGTTCTTCTGAACCATCGAGGCTGCGGACTTCGACCATGTAGTCGCCTTCGGCAAGACTATGGAGGCGGTCCAGTCTCAAGACACCATACTTGTCTGTGCTATCTTCACGGACTATCGTAGAATTACCTGATGCAAGGTAATCGGCGGTATTGATAATGATCTTGGCCTTTGCTGCCAAGCTACCGTCTGCATGCCGCACATGGAAAGCGATAGAGTTTTCCGTTTCAAAAGAAGAGCCGGCAACATCCTTGCTGTCGTTAGAGCAAGCCACTAACATGGCCAGCGCCGAAATCCCTATGTATCTTACCCAAATCATCTTTGTCCTGTAACCCTTAATATATAATTTTTATTTGTTTTTGTGGGCTACTGGGAAAAATGCCATAGAAAGCTGCATCACCCTGTCGGGATTTTTGGCACTATCCACCCTTTTTTGGACCAGTCGACGGAATTCCTTGAGCATTTCGCCCAGATCATCGAAACAGGATTGGTCAACAGAAAGGGTTAGAGTAGAGACATTGCGCTGGGTAACGTCGATGTTATCCAGGGAATCGCTTGCCAGTTGCAGGATTTCCTTTTGGAAATGTCGGACAGCCTTGGCCTTCTCGGGTCCGCCTACGGTGAGGTGGGCGTCGGTCAGGGCCAGCTTGCCGGAGGCCATCTTTTTGATGAGGCCGACCTCCAGCAGGGTGTCGATGGCCTCTTTGGCCTGGTCCTCCGTAATGGGAGGGCAAATGTCTTTGGCAATCTGCTTCAGGTTCACTACGCCACCATTCAGTTCCAGGTAGGCGCGCACGGCCGGAATCCACCAATTTTCCAGGAGCTTCAGCTCGGCCTGTTGTAAACTGTGGAGGTGAACGTCACGGAGAGAGAGGGCCTTGGCCATCAGCTCTTCACGCTTGTTCTTATCCTTGGTGACTGCTGCAGAATAAAGTAATTCAAAATACTCCGCTTGCCTGCCAGAAAGAGCCAGAATGTCTTTGGCGGCAGGGAGTGCGTGGGCGGGGAGGTGCTGCTTTTTCTGGAGTACACGGTAAAGGTAACTGGAATCCAGTCCCAGCTTGTCGCCCATCATGCGATAGCTATACAAGGGCATTTCCGCCTTCCTGCGGTCATAATACTCTTTCAGGAAGTCGCGGTAGTCCTGTGTGTCAGAAAACTCAATCATTTATAACAAAGATACCTTTGTTTTGTGGCCAAATTTACATATTTCATGGATTTCTCATGGACAAATTGTCCAAATCCTTGAGAGATTTCGTGTTATTTGACGAAAAACGGGCTTTTTCCCTTGACAGTCGGGTGCGACATTTCTATATATGAAAATATGAATGATTGTTCATATGTTGATAAACCGCTTTCCCTGGACACCCTTTTCGAGCTGTCCGAATTCTTCAAGTTCTTCGGGGACACTACCCGAATCCGCATTATCGAGATCCTCATGTCGGGAGAGATTTCGGTGAACGAGATTGCCGAAAAGTTACAGCTTGGGCAGTCCGCGGTGAGCCACCAGCTGAGAATTTTGCGTACGGCGGGGTTGGTGAAACCGCGGCGGGCGGGTCGTACCATCTTTTATAGCCTGGACGACGAGCATATTGGTCTGATTTTCAATACTGGACTTGCACACATATTACATAAGAAGGGAGCTTGAGATGCCCGCGTTCCTTGATATTCTGGAAAAGTTTTTCTGGCAGTTTGTAACGCTTTTTTCCGAGATGGCCCCGTTCCTTCTGCTTGGGTTTTTACTGGCGGGAATCCTGCATGTGTGGGTGCCGAACCACCTGTACGTACCCAAGATTTCGAGGCCAAATTTCAAGTCGGTGTTGTGGTCGGCCTTGTTTGGCGTTCCGCTCCCTATATGCAGCTGCGGCGTGATTCCCACTTCCATCGCCCTTAGGCGTGAGGGGGCGAGCAAGGGTGCCAGCGTAAGCTTTTTGATTTCGACGCCTGCCACAGGTGTGGATTCTATTCTGGCTACCTATTCTCTTTTGGGCGGGCCCTTTGCGGTGCTGCGCCCGGTGGCGGCATTCGTGACGGCTATGCTTGGTGGGGTGTTTACCAACTTGCTAACCAAGGGGGAGAGCGATACCGGTGTAAAAGTCATAGGAGAGGCACACCAACTTCACCACGAACACGAACATAGTCATGAGCATGACCGTCACGACGGCGACTGTGAATGCGGACATTGCGAATGCGGTCTTTCGGCAGATTCCGAGCCAGAGAAGAGGAGTTTTATAGAGAAGCTGCGGGCCACTGCCGAATATGGCTTTGTGAACATGATTGGGGACGTGAGCAAGTGGCTGGTGATTGGTCTGTTGCTGGGTGCCCTGATTGCGGCCTTTGTGCCTGATGATTTCTTCTTGTTCCTGCACGAGTATCCGTTACTTTGTATGGTGGTGGTGCTGGTACTTGCCATGCCCATGTACACCTGCGCCACGGGTTCTATTCCGCTGGCCTTGGCCCTGGTGGAGAAGGGCATTACGCCTGGGGCGGCTCTGGTGCTTTTGATGGCGGGGCCTGCCACGAGTATCGCGAGCATGTTGGTGGTGGGGAAGGCCTTTGGTAAGCGGACTCTTGTGGCTTACCTTGTGTCTATCGCCTTTGGGGCCATGTTCTTTGGCTTTGTCGTAGATACGTTCTTTATGGATACCTTCCTCTCGTCTATGTTGCCCCACGCTTCTGCGGAGTGTCACGGGCACGGGGCGGTAGGCGTATTCGATTACGTTTGTGCGGCTGTGCTTGCATTGCTCATGATTTGTGCGAAGTTTGCCCACAAGGGTTGCGGCTGTCACGGCGGTTGCTGCGAATGCGACTATGACCAAGGTCATGAATGCGGTTGTGACGAGCATGAACACTGCGATTGCGAGCATGATCATTGCGATGGTGAGCATGAACATGAGCATTCTCATGAACATGGGGAAAGTGTCGTTTGTTCCTACCATGTAAAGGGCATGACTTGCAGCCACTGCAAGGCCTGCGTGGAAAAGGCCGCAAGGATGCTGGACGGTGTAGTGTCTGCCGAGGCCGATGTGGCAAGCAAGGAGCTTCGCGTAAAATGGCACGACGAGGATGATGTGGATGAATCGGCCCTGAAAAAGGCTATTGAGGACGCCGGCTTCGAATTTGCCGGACGGGTCTAATTTGTCATGCTCGTGAAGAGACTGCCCCGGAGTAGTTCCGGGGAGCATCTGCTTTTTGTGTTTTTTAGTCATGCTCGTGAATACGAGCATCAGCATTTTATTCCTTATTAGTTATATTAGTACTAAATGCACATCCGTATTACCACAGAGACCAAGAACCGGCTGCTCCGTTTCTACAGGAACAAGCGGGCTTTTGTTTCTTTAGTGGTGCTGGTGGTGGCCTACCTACTTTCGCTGACCAGCCCTTGGACGGTAAATGACGAGCCTCTTTACCTGAAGTACAATGGCAAGAGCTATTTCCCCGCCTTTGTGCGTTATAGCGAACAAGATTTTGGCGGGGATTATCAGACGGAAGCCGACTACGGCAAGCTTTTTGCCGATGTTCGGGAATGCGAAGAAGAGGCCGCAGAGGGCTACACCCGTGCGGGTGGTTGTCCCGAAATGTGGGCCCTAATGCCGCCTATCGCTCATGACCCGCTTAAGGCCGACCTAGAAGAAGAGGGAACGCCTCCTTTTGCCCCTAGTGCCCGCCATTGGCTTGGCACCGACAGCAACGGTCGCGATGTGCTTGCCCGCCTGATTCACGGTTTTCGCATTTGTATTTCCTTTAGCCTTTTCTTGACTTTGTTGGGCACGTTCCTTGGAATTGTGATTGGCGGTATCCAAGGCTACTTGGGCAAGTTTTGGGACACGGGCATGCAACGTATGATTGAGATTTGGTCGTCGCTACCCATGCTCTATATTGTGATCTTGATTGGAAGTATTTACGGCCGGAGTTTCTGGCTTTTGATTCTGATTATGGCGGCCTTCAACTGGATTTCCCTCAGCTATTATATGCGTGGGGAGTTTCTGAAGCTCCGCAACATGACCTACGTGCAGTCGGCAAAGGTGCTTGGTCTTGGGCACAGGCATATCTTTTTCAAGGAGATTTTGCCTAACGCCCTTACCCCCGTGGTGACATTGTTCCCCTTTACGCTGATTGGCGGTATCGGGAGCCTCACTTCCCTTGATTTTTTGGGATTTGGGTTGCAACCGCCCACACCTAGCTGGGGCGAGCTGATGAGTCAGGGGCTGAACAATCTTTACGCTCCCTGGATTTCTGTAAGCACCGTCGCAGCACTTTTCATTACGCTGTTGCTCACCACATTTGTTGGAGAGGGCGTCCGTGACGCCATGGATCCTAAATCAGGAGACCGGTATGAATGAGCGGGTGCTTGAAGTAAAAGATTTATCTGTCGCATTCGGTCATCACAAAAATGGTGAGTTGGCGGCGAAACCAGTACAGGTAACGGACCGGGTCAGTTTCCATATCGACGATGGTGAATTCTTTGCTCTGGTGGGGGAGTCGGGTTGTGGAAAGAGCGTTACCGCCATGGCCATTTTGCGGCTCTTGCCCACGCCTTCGGCGAAGGTGGTCGGAGGCTCTGTGCTGTTGCGTCGTGAGGGCGGTGAACCGGTTGACCTGACGAAGATTTCCCTGAAAGAGTTACAAAAGGTCCGCGGCTCCGAAATCGCCTGTATTTTCCAGGAGCCCATGCAGGCCTTGAATCCTGTGCTGACCATCAAGAGGCAACTCCTAGAAGTGTTTAAGTTCTGTGGGCGGCATTGCGACGACCCGATGGAGGCTATTCGTAACCTGCTTACCCAGGCGGGATTTAAGGACATAGATCGTGTGTTGGATTCGTATCCGCACGAACTTTCGGGAGGAATGCTCCAACGTATCTGCATCGTCATGGCGCTGTTGCCGAAACCCAAGCTGATTATTGCTGACGAGCCTACTACGGCCTTGGATGTAACGGTCCAGGCCCAGGTTCTGGCGGTGCTGAAAGAACTGGCTGCCACAACGGGCACGGCGGTACTCCTGATTACCCACAACATGGGAATTGTCTCCCAGTATGCAGAGCGCATGGCTGTGATGTACGCCGGCCGCATCGTTGAAATGGGGGATACTAAAGAGGTTATCGGTTCGCCAATGCACCCCTATACCCGTGGACTTCTGGCGGCCATTCCCGAAAGCCACGAAGACCTGGGAACCCTGCGTTCCATTCCAGGCCAGGTACCCCACGCCAGGGATTTTGTACAGGGTTGTCGCTTTGCGGACCGCTGCGAACTATGCGACAAGCCATGCCTTACGGCAGAAGTCCCGCCCTGCGTCAAGGTTGGCACCCACGAAGCCCACTGCTTCAAGAT
>CAMHOW010000042.1 GCA_946186895.1 uncultured Fibrobacter sp. | reverse complement strand
GTCTACCTTTCTACTCGTCCGCTTATCCCGTTGGTCGTTCAGGAACAGATTGAAGACGATCTTGAAAAATGCGGCGGTGAACTGAAAGAGGCCCGCTGTGCGGTAAGTGGCGAAGACGGCTGGATTTTTCTGCAGGAAAGCCTTGTCAATCTGGTGGTGGACTGGAAAGAAAACTTGAATTCTTTTGTCGCCTTCAATGATTCACTGGAAGCGCGTGGTATCAAACTGGTTGTGGTGCCTGTTCCGGACAAATTGCAAATCGAGGCGGAACATTATTCGGAAGAATTGTCGGGAGGGATTGTCGCCCCACAATATGAGGAATGGGTGGACGCTCTGCAAGACGAAGGCGTTGTTGTTGTCGATGCGGTAGAGGAGTTTCTCGAAAAGAACGAGGAAACTCCCATGTTCGAGGCGTACGAAAGCCACTATACCAGCGCAGGCCGGCAACTGCTTGCCCAGATGATTGCCGATACCATCAACGAGATGGATTTGGATGTCCCGAGGGGAGAATGGTTCCTGCGCGATACGGTTGTTCCCGGTACCGGAAATCTTTATCACTTGAAGTACAATTCTTACCTCGATTACGATGTGCGCGTGTTAAAGACCGTGGATGCGGAAGGTAAACGTTATCACGCTTCCAAGGATGCTCCCATTGTGGTAATCGGTGACAGCAATGCCGATTTCGGCTGGAACAGTTCTTCCAATATTGGGGCCTATATTGCACAGGCGACAGGGATAAAGACGTTTACGCGTAGCCGCATTGGTGGCGGGAACCTGGGCCCGACCTTGTTCGAGGGCCGTTCGGAATTCCTGGAAGGCAAAAAGATGGTGGTCTGGGTGTTTGATGGCCGTGAACTTTACGGCGATTTCAGCATGCCGGAATTCTAGTTTCGAAGTTTTTATTCCAGCATGATTGTGAACGGGCCGTCGTTTACAAGGCTCACCTGCATGTCGGCACCGAATTTCCCTGTCTGAACGACGGGGATTTCTTTTTTGCATTCGGCGACGATGTAGTCGTAGAGCTCGCTTGCGAGCGTGGGGTTGCCGGCGCCGTTGAACGTGGGACGGTTGCCCTTGTTGCAGTTCGCGTACAGCGTGAATTGCGAGACGAGCAGGAGCTCGCCGCCGACATCCTTGATGGAAAGGTTCGTCTTGCCGTTTTCGTCGGCGAAGATGCGGAGCGCAAGCATCTTTCGGATGAGGCGGTCGGCGATTTCCTTGGTGTCTTCTTCACCCACGCCGATTAAAATCATGTAGCCCTTGCCGATTTTGCCGACAGTCTGCCCTTCGATATCCACCTGGGCGTTCAATACTCGCTGAATCAAGAATTTCATGTTACTCCGCGCTGGCTAATGCCTTCTTGTAAATGTCCTGCATCACGAGGCCCGCAATCATGAATCCAAAAATAGCAGTGGAGTGTGCCATGGTGCCGTTGATTTGCGCCTTACTGCTGCACCATTCGTGATCGACCAGGTTTGCATTCTGGAGTTCGGCTTCGCTCCTTTCGTGGCGCACCTTGGGGCACATGCAGGCGTCCGTTCCGCAAGAGGAATTCTTGCCGCGGTTTTTCAGGAGTTCGTCGCTGTAGACGCACAGCACTTTTTTCTTGAGCGCCATTTTCTTTTTCTTGAACTTGTCGCGCAGCGCGCGGGCGAGCGGGCAACCGGCGACTTTCCAGAATTCGGCGACCTTGATTCGTGTGGGGTCCATCTTGAGGGCTGCCCCCATTGAAGAAAATACCGTGGCCTTTGTGCGCGTGGCGTGCCACAATAACTGCATCTTGTTTTCGAGGCTGTCGATGGCATCGATGATGTAGTCGAATGTGTCCAGTTGGAATTTGTCCGTATTCGCTTCTTCGTAGATGTCTTGGAGTGCTACGATGTTGGCATGCGGGTTGATTTCGAGCAGACGATTTTTCAGCACGTCCACCTTGACTTGCCCCACGGTTTTCGTGGTTGCCATCAGTTGGCGGTTCACGTTGGTGACGCACACGCGGTCAGAATCGACGAGCACGAGTTCCTTGATGCCGGAACGCACCAGGCTTTCGGCGCACCAGCTGCCGACTCCGCCGAGACCGAAGATGATGACGCGCTTCTGGTAGATGTCGCCCATCACGTCGTCCCCGAGCAGGAGCGATGTGCGGTTAAAGATGCCTTTCTCGATTCCCATACGAGTCCCGGTTAACCGAAGAGTCGGAGAACGCGCTTGATGCCGGCGATAAAGCGGTCGATGTCGCGCTTCAGGGTGTACGCGCCGAAGCTCAAACGAAGCGTGGCGTCAACGCCGAAGCGGTCCATGACGGGTTGGGCGCAGTGGTGCCCGCTGCGGACCGCAACGTTCTCTTCGTCGAGAATCATGGCAGCGTCGCTGACGGCGATGCCGTTGAGCGTAACGCTGATAAGGGCACCCCGTTCCTTCGGGTTCCCGAAGATTTTTACCTGCGGAATCTGGGCGAGCTGTTCCAAAGCGTACTGCGTAATTTCTTCTTCGTGCTTGCGGATGTTCTCGATGCCTACTGAGTTAATCCATTCGATGGCCTTGCCGAGCCCGATGACTTCGGCGATCATGGGCGTGCCAGCCTCGAAACGTGCGGGAACGTCGGCGTACGTCGTCTTTTCAAAAGTGACATTCTTGATCATCTCGCCGCCGCCGTGCCAGGGAGGCATACTGTCGAGAACTTCGTACTTGCCGTAAAGTACGCCCACGCCTGTCGGGCCGTACATCTTGTGTCCGCTGAAGGCGAGAAAGTCGCAGTCCAGCTTTTGCACGTCAATCTTGATGTGGCTGGAACTCTGGGCGGCGTCAATCAGAATCTTAGCTTGCGGGGCGAGTTTGCGTACGGTCGCGATGATTTCTGCAATCGGATTTACGGTGCCGACGGAATTGCTCACGTGGGCGACGGCCACCATCTTGGTGCGCGGTGTGAGTAGCCCGGGGAGTGCCGCCAAATCCAAATCGCCGTTGTCCAAAACGGGAATCACCTTGATCTTGGCGCCCTTCATTTCGGCCACCAGTTGCCAGCTCACGATGTTTGCATGGTGCTCCAGACCGCTAATCAGAATCTCGTCGCCCGCCTCGAAGAACTTGCGACCGTAACTCCATGCCACCAGATTGATGCTTTCGGTGGTGCCGCGGGTGAACACGATTTCGTCTTCGGTTTTCGCGTTAATAAATTTTGCGACATTCTTGCGCGTTGCTTCGAATGCTTCGGTGGTGCGGGCGCTCAGACGGTACACGCCACGCTTCACGGAGCTATAGTGCTCGCGGTAAAAGTCGTCCATCGCGTCGATGACGCATGCGGGCTTTTGCGTGGTGGCGGTGCTGTCGAGGAATGCCAGGGGCTTTGCATCCTTATCGCCTGCGACAAGCATCGGAAATTCGCTACGGATTTTTTCGGCATCGAAATTTGCATCAATCATGGGCCCAAATATAGAAAACAGAGCTGGTATAATTAATAGTTCTGAGTTACTAGTTACTAGTTACTAGCATCATCAGGGTGGAACTTTTATATATTTACACCGCAAAAAAAAGAGGGTTACAATGAAAATTCTTAAAGGCTTGCTAAGTATAGGTGTTTTGACCTTGGGCTTCACCACGGCTTTTGCCCAAGAGGCATTTCGCGAAGCGATAGACAACCAGGACATCGCCACCGCCAAGAAAATGGTCAAGAACGGCGAAATCGAGGAAATCTATTGCGGCAAGCTGAACGCCAATGACGCTGTGGCAGTCTTTGAGAAAATTTTCAAGTCCATGCCCGACGAATCCTTCGCCCAATGCCCTTCCCAGTTTGCCTACGGCTACGGAGCCAAGGTTTGCGCCAACGCCAAGACAATGAATGCCTGTAGCGAGGTGGTAAGCTACCTGCTCATGGAAGGCACCGCTGGTAACTCTAACGCCCTGGAAGCCCTGGACAAGGTGGTCAAGGCAGCCCTAAAGACCAAAGCTTTTGCCAAGCCTGTCAAGGAACAGGTGGACACCACCACTTGGGTAGCATGCCCCAAGAAAGGCAAGGACAAGGAATTCTGCAAATTGCAGTGCGTAACCCAGGCGGACTCCCTGAACGACGAAGCCCACAAGCAATCCTGCGAAACCAAGCCCGAACACTTCATCGAAACCACTATTACAGTCACCAAGCCCTCGCCCCTTTACGAGAAGATCCGCACAGGGCTTACGGAAGGTTACTGGAAGTGCCCCATGACAGTGGCAGAACAGTTCTCCAAGATGATTGTCTCCAGCGCAAAGGTTCTTGCTATCGCCGACACAGCCATTCCGAACATTGCCTACGTGAACCGCTGGGCAGACAAGCACAAGGCCGATTCCACAGACCTTCCCGGTGGCGAGCTGTTCCGTTTTTGCACGGCCTGGCAGCCTGCCGTAGATTCTATTCTGGCATCAAAGGAATTCGAGACCCGTTGTCCCGTCTTTGAATCATTTGTGGACAACCGCGACGGACAATCTTACAAGGTCAAGGAAATCAACGGTACACGCTGGTTCGTACAGAACCTGAACTACGCCATAGAAGAGGGTTCCATGTGTTACGATCGCGAAGACGACAACTGCAAGGTATACGGCCGGCTTTACACCCAAGAAGCTGCCCAGACGGCCTGCCCCGAAGGAAGTCACCTTTCCACAGACGAAGACTGGAAAATGCTGGAGATTTACGCCGGTGGCGCCAACACGGCAGCAGAAAGGCTCCGTAGTAACGGAAGCGACAACTATGCCTTTACCGCCATGTTCGGTGGCTACGCCAACAAGAACAACATTTCAGTCATCATCGGCGAAGGCGCCTATTTCTGGACAAACCAGGATGGCGGCGACGGTCGCGGTGTGGCACGTTCCATGTTCAGCACCGACAAGGAAGTATCCACTATTTCGGTCGACAAGAAGTTCTCCCTGTCGGTCCGTTGCGTAGTCAACAATGAAAAATAATTTCTCACCTACATGCTCCCGCGAAACCTGGATAGCGCGACAATCGCTCCTTGCGAAAGTTCGCGCATTCTTTGAGTCCCGTGGAGCTTTGGAGGTGGAAACGCCGGTACTGTCCAACGCTTGCGGCACCGACCCGCAATTGGATTATTTTGAAATTGAATCGCCCCGCCGTTTCATGATGACCAGCCCGGAATTTCACATGAAACGTCTGCTGGCCGCGGGTTTCGGCGACATTTTCCAGATTACCAAGTCTTTCCGCAAAGACGAATTCGGCGCACACCACAACAACGAATTCAGCATGGTGGAATGGTACCGCGTCGGCATGCCCCAAGAAAAACTGATGGACGAGGTAGAAGCCCTCGTTTCCGAGATTCTCGGAAAACCCATCAACGCCCGTCGTACCCGCTGGATTGACGCCTTCAGGAACTATGCAGGCGTAGACCCGCTTTCCGCGGCTGCCGAAGATTTCGTTGCGACCTGTAAATCCCGTGACATTCCGCTCCCCGCCGACACAACGGTTATGTCCCGAGAAGACTGGTGGGATTACCTGATGGTCTTTGCCGTAGAACCCGCCCTTGCAAAGAACGGTCCGGAATTCATTCTGGATTACCCGCAATCACAGGCAGCTCTCGCCCAGACCTACGTAGGTGAAGATGGCTACACTTGGGCCAGACGCTTTGAACTTTTTGTAGACCAGGTGGAACTTTGCAACGGCTATACGGAGCTGACCGATGCCGCTGAACAGCGTCGGCGTTTCAACGCCGACCTTGAAATCCGCCGTAGCATGGAAAAGCCCCTGCCTACCCTGGACGAGAATTTTCTCAACGCTCTGGAATCGGGAATGCCCGCCTGTTCCGGCGTGGCGCTAGGCCTTGACCGTCTGTTCATGCTGGCCATGAACAAGAAAGAAATCAAGGACGTGATCCTGTTCCCCAGCCCGATTGCCTAGTCTTTTTCGACCAGTTTCTCTATCCGCCGTCTCAACTCCGACTCGTCTGCATCGCCCACAAATACCTTGTCGATGTTGTCCGAGCCATCTACCAGATAGCTAACAGGTATAACCCCCGGATTCCCGAGAGCATTCATGGCATCGTAGTTCCAATGAACCACGGTCCAGGGCATTTCCTTCGCCTTCTTGAATCGGGCCATCACTTTTAGGTTCTCGTCTTCGTCAATCATCAGAATCTTGAGCCCTCTGGGGCCATATTCCCGATGAAAATTTTGAAGCATGGGGATTTCCATAAGGCAGCCAGGGCACCAGCTGGCGCTGAGCACGATCAGAGTAGCCGTTCCTTTTTCACTTGCATAGTCCGTCCGGCTGCCGTCGGCTTTGAGGGCCTCGAAATTCACCACGGTCTTGGGAATTTCCCTGAAGGACCGCTCCAGGCTTATGGTGCGGTACAGATAGACACCGCCTAGCAAAAAGAGGGGAATTAAGGCCCATTTTAGTGAAGAAAAACGCATTACGCTGTAGAATTTATGAAATTTCGCTCCTTTTTAGTTATATTCTTGGATATGGCATACAATATTCAAGAACTTCTTTCTGAAATGGTCAAACGTGGAGCCTCCGACTTGCACATTACGGCAGGCTCCCCTCCCCTTCTCCGTATTTCCGGTAAGCTCACCCCCCTAGGGGCTGACAAGCTGAAACCGGACGAAACCATGCGCATGACCTATAGTCTCATGAACGAGATGCAGAAGAAGACCTTCGAGCAGCAGAAGGAATGCGACTTTTCCTTCGGTATCGCAAACCTCGCCCGTTTCCGTGCCAACGCCTACCTGCAGCGTGGCTGCGTGGCTCTTGCCCTGCGTATCATTCCGCTGGAAATTCGCACCTTCAAGGACCTGGGGCTCCCGAAAATCCTGGCCGAGTTCACCACCCGTCCTTCGGGCCTGGTACTGGTGACCGGTGCTACCGGTTCCGGTAAGTCTACCACCCTGGCCGCCATGATCGACAAGATCAACAAGGAACGTCACGACCACATTCTCACGGTAGAAGACCCTATCGAATTCTTGCACAAGCACCAGGGTTGCATGGTGAACCAGCGCGAAGTCGGTAGCGACACCAACAGCTTTGCCCAGGCCCTGAAGATGGCCCTGCGTCAGGACCCCGACGTGGTGCTCATCGGCGAAATGCGTGACCTGGAAACCATCCGCGCGGCACTCACCATTGCCGAAACGGGTCACTTGGCCTTTGCCACCCTGCACACCAACTCTTGCGTACAGACCATCAACCGTATCGTGGACGCGTTCCCCAAGGGTGAACAGCAGACGGTACGTACCCAGCTGTCCTTTGTGCTCCAGGGCGTGATATGCCAGACCCTGGTTCCCCGCATTGGCGGCGGCCGTGTTATGGCCTACGAAATCATGAACGTGACTCCCGGTATTCGCGCCCTGATCCGTGACGACAAGGTGCACCAGATTGAATCCATGATCGAAATCGGTCAGAAGTTCGGCATGAACACCATGAACATGTGCCTGTGCGAACTGGTCAAAAACCGCAAGGTGGACCGTTTCGAGGCTCTCTCTCGCTCTCCTAGCCCAGACCAGCTGGAACAGCTGTTCGTAAAGGAAGGGGTGTAATCTATGCCAGAATTCCTATACAAGGCACAAAATACCCAGGGTAACGTTTTCCAGGGTTCTCTGGAGGCCAAGGACAAGGCCGAGGCCGAGTCCATGCTCCTGCGCCGCAGGCTTGTCATCACCAGCCTGAAAAAGAAACCCACCGAAATCAAGATTAAGATCGGTTCCGGCATCAAGCATGCCGACATCGCCCGATTCACTCGTATGTTCTCGTCCATGAGTTCGGCCGGTCTTCCCATGCTCCAGTGCTTGAACATCTTGGAAGAGCAGTGCGAAAACCCAGAACTCAAGTCAGTCATTCACAAGATCACCCAGTCCATCAACGGCGGTTCTTCATTGGCAGACGCCCTGGCCCAGCATCCAAAGGTGTTTGGCCCCCTGTATACCAACATGGTGGCAGCCGGCGAAGCGGGTGGTATTTTGGACGGCATTCTCGCCCGTCTGGCAGAAACCCTAGAAAACCAGGAACGTCTAAAACGCAAGGTGAAGAAGGCACTGACCTACCCTGTGATGCTCGTTATCGTGGGTATCCTGGTGGTGATCGCCCTTATGACCTTCGTGGTGCCCACCTTCGCCGAACAGTTCGCCGCCCTGGATGCCGAGCTCCCCGCCCCGACCCTTGTGGTGATGAGCATATCGGACTTTATACGCGACAACGCGGCATTCATGGTCATTGGTGTCGTCATCCTTATTGTTGGTTTCAAGCTGGCCATGAAGGTTCCCACCATCAGGTTTGCCTGGGACGGCTTTATGCTTAAGGTGCCCAAGCTGGGCGACCTGCAGATCAAGTCTACAACGGCAAGCTTTGCCCGTACTCTCGGAACCCTGTTGAATGCAGGCGTATCCATCATGGATTCGCTGAAGGTGGTGGCCTCTACCGTGAGCAACAAGGTGGTGGAAAAATCCATCAACAAGATTTCTATCGGTATCGCCGGTGGTAAATCCATCGCCGAACCCATGAGCGACGTGGGAATCTTCCCGCCCATGGTCATCCAGATGACAGGCGTGGGTGAAAAGACAGGTAACCTAGGCGGCATGCTCCTGAAACTCGCCGACTTCTACGACGAAGAAGTGGACGCTGCAGTGGATAGCGTGGTGGGCATGATGGAACCTATCATCATCGTGTTCCTTGGCGGTGCGGTCGGTGGTTTGCTGATCGCAATGTATATGCCTATGTTCTCGATGGGCGACGCCATCAAAGGGTGATATTTTGCCGAAAGCCGGCGCGATGCCTCGTTGCCCCCGGCCTCACGTATTATCAATACGCTACGGCCGGTAAGGCGCCTCGCCTAGCTTGCCTTTCGACAAAATCTCGATTTTGGATAATAGCAAATCTGCTTTAAGCGAAATTTTGGATGTTGTGTTCGTCCAACAAAAAAAAACAATCGATACAGTTTTATAAAAACAACACTTAGGACGCTAACCACCGCGACAAAACGATTGTATATTATGGGAAAAAGAGAGGTAATCCCATGAAAACGAAATTCATTCTTCCGATTATTGCACTCGGCCTGCTCGCTGCCTGCGATGACGACAGCAACTCCACAGGACCAGCCACCGAGCCGACAACGGAATCTTCAGCCAGCGTCGAACCGGAATCTTCCACTAACACTGAACCCGCCTCCTCTGCCGAGGCCCTCCAAGAATTCCGCAAGAAAATCGAGAACACGATTCCAAATAACGTGGCTACAGAAGTCGAAGATTACGACAACTACAAATACTACGGAGCAGAACTCAGCGGCAGGGATCAATTTACTTACGGGCGATTTGAAGCCAGAATGAAAATGGTTTCCATCTCCGGTTCCGTGAGTTCCATGTTCCTGTACTACGACCCGTCCTATTTGCTGAAAGACGAACCCTGGAACGAAATTGACATCGAAGTTCTTGGTACCAATCCCGGTGCCTGGCAATCCAACCTAATCACTCGTTACCCAGATGAAGAAGGAAAAAAGAATCCGAAAATCACCTCCGAGTACAAGACCGGATTCGGTTTCAATTCCACCGAAGACTTCCATCTGTTTGCCTTCGTATGGACTCCGGAATACATCTCCTGGGAAATCGACAGCGTAGAAATCCGTCGTGATGTTATCGGAATGGCCAAGGGCCAGGTGGAATTCATGACAAAGGAACAAAGCCTGCGTTTCAATCTCTGGGCATCCAAGAGCGCTAGCTGGACTGGCAAGTTCACCGGTGCTGAACTGGCCGATGGCCCTATCGCCCAAGAGATTGACTATGTCCGCGTGTACAGCTACGACACAGAAACCAAGACTTTCACCAAGGCCTGGCAAGACGATTTCGAAGGCGACAAACTAGACGCCACCCACTGGTACACGGGCAACTGGAATATGGAAAAAGTTGACCTCGCCCCCGAAAACGTTGTCATCGAAGACGGCAAATGCAAGCTGCTGATATCTCGAGTGGCTAAGTAAGCCAACTAAAAGAGTTTACTCCTCCACAGTTCCCCGGGCACGAAAGTGCCTGGGGTTTTTGTTTGCCGTTATCGGGGAACGTTACTTTTTCAGCAGGAATCCGGAGACGGATTTTTCCCTGACAAAGGTCTTCTGGGCAATCTCCTGAACCTCGGCGGCGGTAACCTTGGAAAGTTCATCGGCCCAATTCAAGAAGATATTGTAGTCCCCGTACATTTCGTACCAAGCGAGCATGGTAGCCACATTCTCCATGTCCGTAAGGCTACGGACCAAGGCGGCGTAGGAGTGGTTCTTCACCTTTTCAAAGTCCCGCGCGCTCAAAGGCTCGGTCTTCAGCTTTTCCAGTTCCTCCCACACGATCTGTTCTACCTTGGCTTCGTCTGCACCAGGGCGCAGGTTCACATGTACCCCGAATTCGGAGACGTACTTGTTGGGGCTGTTGCTAGATCGAATTCCTACGGCGAGCTTTTCCTGCTCCACTAGGCGCCGATAGAGGCGACCGGAGCGTCCGTTCAATACACCCTCGATAATATCCAGAGCATAAAGACTCTTGTCGCCCACCTCGGCCGTCTTGAAGACCAGATCATACATATTGGGAGCGTCGGGACGCTTTACCACCAGACGCTTTTCGCCCGCCTGGTCAGGATCGCGAATGGTCAGCGGCGGGAAGGCTTCCCCTGCAGGAATGCCCGAGAAATATTTCTTCACCATTTCCATGGTGGCCGTCGTATCCAGGTCGCCAGCCAATACCAAGATGGCGTTCCTCGGTTTGTAATACTTGCGGTAATGCTCCGCAGCCATTTCCCGAGTCAGGTTGTCAATATCGCTAGGCCAACCAATGGTGGGTACGCGGTAAGGGAACGCCTCATAGATCATGGAGTTCAGCGTCTCGATGTAGCGGCCAGCGGGCTTGTCATCGTAACGCATGCGACGTTCTTCTCGCACCACGGAACGTTCCGAATAAAATTCACGTAGCACAGCGTTCTGCATGCGGTCCGATTCCAGCCACATGAACAGCTCAATCTTGTCCTTAGGGAGCGTCACAATATAGGCGGTCATTAGGTCAGAGGTGAAAGCGTTGAGGCCGGTGCCGCCAGCCGCCTGGTAGGCGCTCCACAGTTCGTCTTTCACAAAAATCTTGCGGTGCTCGTTCACCACGGAGTCGTGCTCCGCCGTAAGCCTTTTAACTGTGGCCGTGTCCCCGGCAAGTTTCGCCGGACGGATCAGAGCCTGCAGGGAATCCTGGATTGCCATGAAGCGGGCGTCGGCTACGCTATCGGAGATTCCCACCTTGTTCGTGCCCTTGAAAAGTTCGTGTTCCAGAATGTGAGCCAGGCCGGACTTGCCCGGAACCTCGTGGACAGAACCCGTCACGTAGAAAAGCCTACAGCTCACCGTGGGGGCCTGGGAATTAGGGTGCAACAGAACCGTAAGGCCGTTATCCAGAACTTCCTTGTGGACCGGCATGTTCACAGCAGCATGAGCCGTGCCAACAACAAAGGCCAAGGCGCACGCACCACGCAAAAAACTCTTGAAACAATTTTTCATGTGATGAATTATAGAATTTTTAGGAGGCTCTCTCAGGAAGAAGCCGTGAGCAGCAAGCGACTGGTATTGACCAGTCGTGGCTGCGAAAGCGAGTGAGGAACCGTAGATTCAGCACCAGAGATGTCGAGCGAGCGGTCAATAAAAAGCGCCCCGCTCGGTTAGGAGCAGGGCGCAATTTCTCGCGTTATGCTAAAGCAGTCAATTAGGCGGCTTTCACAGTTTCAACGACCTTGGCGAAAGCTTCAGGATCGGCGATGGCCATGTCAGCAAGAACCTTGCGGTTCAGCTGGATGCCCGACTTGGAGAGCTTGTAAATGAACTGGCTGTAGCTGATGCCCAGTTCGCGGACAGCAGCGTTCAAGCGGGTGATCCACAGAGTGCGGAAATCGCCCTTCTTGTCGCGGCGGTGAGCGTAGGCATACTGACCGGCGTGGGCTACGGCGTCAATGGCAAGGCGAAGGTTGCTCTTGCGACGGCCATAGAAACCCTTGGCGGCCTTGAGGATTTTTTTGCGGCGTTCGCGGGAAGGAACTCTGGTTTTAGCGCGTGGCATTCTTACACTCCTTATGCAACGACAAGCAGACGCTTGACATGGTAAACATCGACTTTCTTAACGAGAGCGCCCTTACGCAGGTTACGCTTACGCTTAGTGGACATCTTGGCAAGAATGTGGCGCATACCAGCACGCTTGAACTTGACGTGGCCGGAGCCAGTCAGGCGGAAGCGCTTTTTTGCACCGCTATGTGTTTTCATTTTAGGCATTTTTACCTCTTGGGTTTAAGTTGAAGCCTCACCTGCTGCCATGGGCTCGGTTACGGGCTTTGGTGCCTGGTCCTGCTTTTTGGCAGTACCTGCACCGCGTTTTGGACCATAGATAGAAAGCATGGTGTTGCCTTCCACCCGGGAGTCCATTTCCAAATCGCCAAACTGGAGCAGGGCTTCTTTTGCGCGCTCCATCAGGCGCTTACCGTAGTCCATGTGCGCCATCTCGCGCCCACGGAACTGCATAATCAGTTTCACCTTCATACCGTCTTGAAGGAACTCGGAGGCCTGCTTGATCCTGTACTGGTAGTCATTCTCGGCGGTCTTCGGGTGCATCTTGATTTCTTTCAGCTTCACCACGTGCTGCTTCGCCTTGGCGGCCTTGGCCTTCTTGATCTGCTCGAACTTGAACTTGCCGTAGTTGATGATGCGGCATACCGGCGGCTTGGCGTTGGGAGACACCTCCACCAGGTCCAGTCCGGCGTCCTTTGCCATCTGCAGCGCCTTGCTCGTCTCGATGATGACGGCCTCGCCGTCCTCCTTCACCAGTCGGATGGGCGAAATGTGGATGTCCTCGTTAATACGAGTTCCGTCACTCTGACGGTTGGGCATGCGGCGGTCGCGCGGATTGGGATACAAGTAAGCTCCTCGGTATAAAGTTAATGTGGGGCAAAATTTAGCAAGATTCCAATAATTTTCCAACAACTTTTTGCCGATACCCTTTGAAAATGGGCCGATTTTTGTATAATTGGACTTGCTCGCGGCGGTAGCTCAATGGTAGAGCCTTAGCCTTCCAAGCTAATGGTTGCCGGTTCGATCCCGGTCCGCCGCTCTTAGACCCCTCTTCGGAGGGGTCTTTTTTATTTCACATTCCATTCTTTTGCGTTAGGGACCGTCGCACACAGGTGGCGAGACGGGTAGCGGCTCGATGAGCCGAGCAAGCGAGGCGAGCAGGGCCCGACCCCGCCCTTCGGCGTGGCTCAGGGACCAAGGGGGAACGCCCATTTTACGCAAAACATATTCCAGCTTTATAAAAATTTTTATTAAAAATCACAAAATTTACCGATTTTTGGAAAAAATTTAAGTTTTTTATATTCCAGCTATTGCAAAATTATTTTTTAGGATATATATTTAGAGCCATGAGACCCATCATTGAATACATCGACTACCGGGAATGCATCCGGGACTATTACGAAGAGAGAAAGGCCCGCAAGGGTTTTTCGTGGGCCTCATTTGCAGAAAGCGCCGGGCTGTCGTCCCCCGTGTTTTTGCAGTACGTCTGCGAAGGCAAGAAGAACCTGGGCGAACGCACCGCCCCCCAAGTAGCAGACGCCATGGGGCTTGCCGGGTTCGAATCCACCTTCTTCTGCAAGCTAGTAGCCCTGGACAACGCCAAAAGCGAAGACGACAAGAAGGGCATCCTGGAAGACATCGCCGAGCTTGCCCGAATCCACAAGGTGAAGCTAGTCACCGCCGAAGAATACCAGTTTTTCAAGTCCTGGAAGAATTCCCTAATACGTGAACTCGCTCCCGCCATGGACGGGGCAAGCCCCAAGGAACTTTCCAAGGCCACCCGTTACCGTATCAAGACGGGCGAAGTCCGCGAGATTTTGGACTTTTTGCAAGAGGCAGGCTACCTGACCCAGGATGAGCAGGGCCATTACCGACAGGCCGACCGCTCGCTCCGCATGAGCGGCCCCACCCGCAGCACGAAAACCGTCCAGAAGGCCGTAGCCCACGACCTGCAGGTCCAAATGGCGGAACTTGCCGTCGACACCCTGAAAAACGACCCCGCCCAAGACCGCAACATTACCGGTCTGACACTAGGTATCACCCGCGAGGCCTACGCTAAGATTGTAGAAGAGCTGGCCGAATGTCGCCGTCGCATCGTGGCCATTGCCACCGAAAGCGCCAAGACCGAAGAAGTTTACCGCTTGAACATGCAGCTGTTCCCGCTGACCAACATGGCGGCATCCTTAAAACAACCCCTTTAGTCAAAGGAGGAAAAAATGAACAAACTCCTAAAAACATCCCTTTCTGCAGCCTGCATTCTTGCAGCGTGTGGAGACGACAGCAGTTCCGGCGGTGTAGCCGGCGGTTCTGTCGAGGACCAGGAAATCATCGCCGAAGAGATCATCCCCATCGAGAACAAGACGATTTCCGGCGTATCCCAAAAGGGTCCCTTCGTAGAAGGGGCCAGCGTAACCGTGCAAGAGCTGGAAGGTAAGACCCTCGCCCAGACCGGTCGCAGCTACGAAGGCAAGATCAAGGGCGACCGCGGGGAATTCTCCGTAGACGTAATTAACCTGGAATCCCAATTCGCCCTCCTGAAGGCAAACGGATTCTACCTCAACGAAGTTACCGGTAAGGAATCGGAGTCACAGGTGACGCTGTACGCCTTTACAGACCTGAGCAACCGCAACCAGGTGAACGTGAACCTGCTCACCCACCTGGAACACGAACGATCCATCTACCTGCTGAAGAATAACGACCTCACCGTCAAGAAGGCGAAAGAACAGGCCGAAAAAGAAATTCTCGCTTCCTTCGGAATCGAGGGTGACTTCGGAAGTTCCGAAGACATGAACATCTTCGGCTCAGGCGACGGAAGTGCAGCCCTGCTTGCCATAAGCACATTGATGCAGAGCGACCTGAAGGAAGGAGCCTTCAGCAAGCGCCTTGCAGATTATGCCTCCGACATCGAGACCGACGGCGTGTGGGACAACGAAAAGGTTCAGACCGCCATTGCCGACTGGGCCGCAGGCACAAGCCTCAAGGACAGATTCGCCTCTATCCGCAGAAACATCGAAGGTTGGGAACTCTCCGACAAGGTGCCCGCATTCGAAAAGTACGTGAACAGCTTCTGGTGGGAAAACTACAAGCTGGGCACCTGCACCTCCAAGCGTGAAGGCGAAGTCAAGAAAAATGGCAATTCTGCCAGCGCACTGAAGGACATGGAGTTCATCTGCCTCGATGGCGCATGGCTAGAAGCGACAGACTTCTCGAAGGACACCCACAGTTGGAAAGCCGGCAAGGAAGGGGAAACCCGCTACGGAGATTCCGTTTCCACGAACTGCTATGTCTTTGAAGAAGGCTCCTGGCGCGAAGCCAACGATTCCGACTGCAGTCTGAAACTAGGCGGCTGTACCGAAGCCAGACAGGATACTGTCGGAAAGGGCAGCGACAAGGTGTGGTATATCTGCAAGGACAACAGCTGGAAAGAAGCCTCCACCATGGAAAAGGACACCTTCGGCTGGAAGGACGCCACCGAGGGCGACATCAAGAAAGGCAACGCGACAGATACCGTCTATGTGTACAAAGACAAGAAATGGAGCGTCGCCGACGAGGTCGAGGCTGTGCTGGGCGGTTGCGTGAAGGCTACGGCAGATTCTGTAGGTAAGGTTAAAAACACCTGGTATATCTGCAAGGACGGCAAATGGACCGAAGCCAAGCAAATCGAATACGACACCTACGGCTGGGAAGCGGGCAAAGACGGAGACGCCAAACAAGGAGATGTTTACAGCAGCACCTGCTATGTCTATGACGGCGATGCCTGGCGACAAGGCGACTACAATGATTGTTCCTTAGGCTTTGGCGGTTGTACGAAGGCCCGCAAGAACGAAGAACAGACCAAGGATGGCAAAAAATACGTTTGTTCGGAAACCTCTGGAAACTACGGCTGGAAGGTGGTTTACACACCGGACGGAACTTGTGCCCCTAGCAAGACAAGCATTTACAAGGGTGAGACGGTAAACTGGGTGTTCACGCCGGTTTCGCCCAGTGGTAGCTCTGTAACCGAAATGATGGAATATCAGAATTTTGTTAAAAATTCCACTTGCGACTGGACATTGAATGGCGCCACCCCGGCATCTTCTAGCGGTAAGTGCGGTTCCGACGGAAAGACAGCGACTGCAACATACTCAACCACCGGGAACTTCTCCGCCTCTGTCAAACTAGGCGAAAAGACCATCAGCTGCGGAAGCGTGCAGGTGACAGGAGCACCGTTAACAGGGTGCTCCTGCATGGCGAGCAGCACCCAGCCAGATGTTGCCGATGGTGCCGTAACCGTCACCTGGACCGTAAGCGGATGCCACGCCCTTGCAGACATCGCGTCCTACGCTTGGACAGAGGCCACAGGCACTGCGGGCACTGCAACAATGACATTCACCGAAAAAGGCCAAACTGCAAGCCCCACAGTCAAGGTTACCACCGCAGAAAACACTTCGGTAACCTTGACCTGCCCCACGGTCAAAGCGATGAATTCTAAAGCTCCCGAATTCACAGGCAATTAATATAACGACCAAGTAACTCAATGGGGCGGACGCAAGTCCGCCTCTTTTTTCATTCATTTAATTTTCTAGATTTGCGTTCCGAAGTCTTAGCTCCTAACCCCTAAATCCTAGCCCCTACCCCATGCTATTCGAACAAGCCATTGCCCACCAGATTCCGGGCTACACAAAAGAAGCCGATTCCCTCCGCGGGGAATCCCTTGCCATGCTGGACTACAAGGACGAGCTCCGCGTCAAGGATGCCGCCATCCGGGAATTCTGGGACGTGAACCGCCTGGCCGGCAACCCCCAGAAGTTGGTGGCCAGCCCCATGCCCCGCGGTTACCGCACCACCAGCAAGAGGCGCGTGTACATGGAACCGGGCAACCTGCAGTTCGACCGTCAGGATTCCCTGCTGGAGCCCGACGAACACAACCGTATTTATGACTTTCTGTTTGAAAAGTTGATTACGCCGGCCTACAAGCCCCTGGCCTACGCCCTGAACTGGATTATCATTCGCGGCACCTACCAGTACCGGGTGGTGATTTTCAACATCAAGAAGATTGATGCCAGCATCGTGCGCAAGCTGAAGCTGATTGCCGACGCCCTGCAGAAATCGCCCTTCCACGTGACGGCGGCACACGCCTACGTGGATACCACCGAATCGGATTACTACCTGGAATCCAAACGCCCTACCGAAGGCCTGAACTTCAAGCAGCTTTACGGTCCGCGGGAACTTTCGCTCCCTCTCGGCAAGTTCAGCCTCCGCTACCCCGTGACCGGTTTCAGCCAGATTAACGAAAGCCAGATCCACAACCTGATCAAGGCGGCGAGCCGCCTGCTCAGCCTCGGTAAAGAAGACCACTTTCTGGACCTGTACTGCGGTTACGGCCTGTTCAGTTTCGCCCTGGGCGAAGCCGCCAAGGACGTTTTGGGAGTGGAATGGGAAGGCCCTTCCATCGACTGCGCGAAGGCCTCGGCCAGACACCTCAAAAAACCGTACCGCTTTATCGCCGGAAAGATTGATGAAGAGTTCGTGCAGACAAGGCTTCCGCGACCCGTGCCGAACGAACCGGAGAAAATTCTGCTGGACCCGCCCCGAAAGGGCTGCGAACCCGGCGTGATTCACGCCCTTGCCATGCGAAAGCCAATACGCATCGCCCACGTGTTCTGCGGCACCGACGAGATTCCCGCCTCCCTGAAGGAATGGGAACGCTACGGCTACCGCGTGCGCGAAGTGCAGCCGCTCGATTTGTTCCCCGGCACCCCGCACCTCGAAACCATCGTGATGCTGGAGAGGAAATAAAATGTGAAGTGTGAAGTGTGAAATGTGAAATGAGGAATTAAACACTACACATTTCACATTACACATTGAGGAAGAATGATGCCCGCAGAAATATCAACAGCACAAAAGCCCGCGCTTTGGACCCGGAACTTCGTGACGGTGGCCGCCGCGAACTTTCTGCTGTTTTTCAGTTTTTACCAGCTGTTGCCGATTCTGCCGCTCTACATTATCGAGAGGTTCCAGACCGACAACGCCACGGCAGGGTTCATTATTTCGCTTTACACCATCGGGGCGCTGGCCTGCAGGCCCTTCGCCGGTTTTTTGGTGGATACCCTCAGCCGTAAGCCGCTGTATTTCTGGACGTTCTTCGCCTTTACCGCGTGCTTCCTGGGCTACAAGACGGTAGCCTTCTTGCCCATCCTTGCCGCCGTGCGTTTTGCCCACGGGCTTTTCTTCGGAATTTCCAGCACGGCGAGCAACACCGTGGCCATCGACGCCCTGCCCGCGAGCCGTCGCGGCGAAGGTATCGGCTACTTCGGCATCAGCGTGAACCTGGCCTTCGCCACGGGCCCCATGACCGGAATGTTCCTGTACGAAGCCTTCGGCGATACCATCGTATTCATCATCTCCATCGCCCTGTGCGTTATCGGACTTATTCTCGTACAGACCCTGAACGTTCCCCGCAAGGAGAAGAAGCCCCACGCCCCTCTTTCCCTGGACCGATTCTTCTTGACGCGAGCCATTCCGCAGTTCGTGAACTTTATCTTTGTGGGGTTCGCCTATGGGCCTGTCACCAACTACATTGCCCTTTACGCCCAGGAACTGGGCATCGGCGGCTCCGGCTGGTTCTACGCCCTAATTGCGGCAGGCCTTATTTTGAACCGCGTCATGACGGGGCGGCTCATCGACAAAGGCTACCTGATTCACCTGGTGGGTACCGGCATGACCCTAAACGTGGCGGCCTACTTTATCTTGGCCTTCAGCCACTCCCCCATTACCTTCTTCGTGGCCGCATTCCTGATAGGCACAAGCCTCGGACTTATTTTCCCGGGTTACCAGACCATGTGCGTGAACCTGGCACGCCACGACCAACGCGGTACTGCCAACAGCACGTACCTGAGCGGTTGGGACATCGGAATTGGTGCCGGAATTTTGACCGGCGGCTCTATGGCAGGCTATTTTGGAATGCATCAGCCCGTATTTTTGGCCTGCGCCGTGGCCCTCATTATCGCAGACATTCTCTATTTCGCCTGGACCGCACGGCACTACCTGAAAAACAAGCTAGAAGGGTAGTTCCATTTATGAATTCAAATTTCGGATTTAGGAATTATATTTAAGTTATGAAACCTTGGAAGTTGCTCAAGACGGAATACCTGGTAGACGCCCCTTGGCTTAAGGTGGCGAAGGAAACCTGTGAACTGCCCAACGGCAAGGTCATTGACGACTTTTATACGTTATGGCAGCCGGACTGGGTGCTGATCCTTGCCCGCACCGCCGAAGGCAATTGGGTTATGACGGAGCAGTACCGTCATGGTACAGGGAAAATCGCGCTGGAGTTCCCTGCAGGTATTCTAAACAAGGGCGAAACGCCGGAACAGGCAGCCTTGCGGGAACTACAGGAAGAATGCGGGTACACGTTAATTCGGAATTCAGAATTCGGAATTCGGAGTGATATAAAAGAAGAAACTAGCCCTTCCAAGTTTAATTCCGAAATCCGAAATTCCAACTCCGAACTATATATCGGTACTTTCCCGGTGAACCCCGACAGGCATCGCGGCGTATTCCACGTAGTGTTTATTGATGGCGTAAAAAAGGCGGGCTCCACCAACTTCGACAGCACCGAAGAAATTGAGACCCGGGAACTTTCCGACGAAGACCTGCAAAAGAAAATGGCGGACGGTACATTCAACCATCCGCTCCAAATGGCAGGGTATTTGAAGTGGCGTCTTACCCGCGGGTGAGGCGAATCAGGAACTGGAACGCATTGTGGCTACGGCCATCGTTGTTCTCGTCTCCGCTCTCCTCCACCGCAGTGACGTTCACATAGACAAAACCAAATCCGATAGACCAGGTATCGCTCACCCACCAGTCTTTACCTAGTTCATAGCGAGAAAAGACGGCTATCTGAAAGATATCCTCGTCGTAGTCGTCAAACCATCCGAAAAAAGTACTCATGCCACCCGAGACACCAACGTAAAGGCCATTCAATACAAAGGCAGGATTGCGGAACGGGTAGACTGTCGCGCCAAAGCCCAATGATACGTTTCCGCCCGTAAAATCACCTTTTACTTTTTTCTGGTACTCTATGGAATCCTTACGCAGAACAGGGATAATTCCCTCGTATCCATATACCTTCTCTTTTTCTGTATAGCGGTAATGAGCCCTGCCCACATACGGTTCAATCTCTACAACCGAATGTATCGCTACCATGTTTCCCACAGATTTACCGAACTTAAAGTCTAGAGCCGGCAACGCATAACCCTTGAACCTCTTGGCGTATTCTTCCACATACACCTTTTCACAGGGCCTATCGTTGTCGTCCGTAGTATTCCACTTATCCTCTCTATCCGATTCAATATTGAAATTCGTATAAGCCAAACCAAAGCCTGTACTGAAATAAAAACCTCGATGTTCATAGGGGGGCCGCGGCTTTTGGGGCTTAGCCTCCTGTGCCCACGAAGTCACAGCAAACAGAGCGACAATCGCCAATATCCTAAGAATCTTCATTGGCGACTATCCCCGGGTAAGCCTGAACGAAAGGGATATCACATTATCGTCATCGTGGGAGTCCACCGTATTCCAGACCAGGCCAGTCCGGGCATAGCCAAGGCTCACACCAATAGACAGGTGGTCATTCATCCACCAATCCTTACCCAGTTCCACCTGGAACGCTGTTCCCGAATTGAAACTAACCTCCCGAGAACCGCCATTGATCATAGTAACAAAGACCGCATAGCCCACAGAACCGCCCAAAAAGAAACCGTTCAATGCCGAGTTCTTATCGCGGAAAGGATAAACCGTAGAACCGAAACCGATGTAAGTCCTGAAATTGTACCCGTCAGAGGATTCCATCTCTTTAGTTTTATCCTCTGTCACTTTTGCAGGGCACTTTTCATTTTCTTCGCAGAACACGCGGTATTCCTTATAGCCGTAATCAATGGTTCCCGCATAAAAGCCCAAATTGAAAACCGAATGGAAGGCAATCAAGTTGGCTAAAGCCACACCGAACTTAAACTCATATGTGGGGAATGTACCGCCGTTATACTCGAAATAGTCTACATCACGGTTTCTGTAGTCGCTCCCATAACCATCGTTGTAGTGGTCATGTTCTTCCTTACTGTTGTTATACCAGTTGTAAGCAGCGCCAAAAGACACACTGTTATAAAAGCCTCGGTGTTCACGAGGGGCTGGCTTGGCAGCGGTTGGTTCGGACTGGGCAAAAACCAAACTAGCCAAGAACAAAACAACAATTGCAATCAACTTATTTTTCATAACGCTCCCCTAAAAAACGGCAGTAATATAGCAAAACATATAAAGGTTCCATTTTGTAAACACATTTTCCATTATTATCTTTTTCTTCTTTATTTTTTATTTTTAATTTTGAGCACGGAATTAAACCTTCAATCATGGGATTGACTATGAGCATCAAAGATTACCTCGCCGGCGCCAAACAGGCCGGTTCCGTCCAGAAGCTGATGACCCCGGGCCTCGCCGTGGAATTTATCCAGCCCTGGTACACCCCGCTTTCTACGACTCCCTCTACCACGGGTATTGCTGTCGGCGGTATCGGCTCCACATTCACCGCCACGCCTGCTGGCACCACTCCCGTAATGAACGTGATGCCAGGCGTGCAGGTTCGCACCGAAAAGCCTTCTGACCTCCGCTTCAACAACTTCTTCTTCCGCGAATCCGTCATCGACGCAAAGGCCGCTCTTGAAATCGTCGACTTCGCCGGATTCACGCAGATGCTCGCCAAGTACCCGCTGGTAGACGCCAAGGGCGAAGCCCTCTTCACCGCCGCTGAACTTGCCAACCAGAAGAAAGCAGAAGCCAAGCTTAACAAGGCCATAGCCGAAAAGAATTTCTTCAAGAACAATGCCGCCGACTTTGAACGTTGGCACATCGAATGGAGCGACCGCACCGCCGCCCTCCTCAAGAAGGCCGGTGCCGAACTCAACCGTAGCGCCGTCATCGACTTCTTCAACGGAGTCGTGGGCGAAAAGGCCGTGCGTCAGGGCGCCCTTACCGCCGCATGGGCAAACGACAGCGAATTCCTGGGACAGGCCGGTTACGACGCCGCCAAGATGCAGTACGCAGCCCTCTACCCGGTGAGCGAAACCAAGTATGAAGGCAAGGGCGTGCAGATTGTGAAAACCCAGTCCAGCTACGTGACTCCGGGTGACGAACGCCTCTCCAGCCTCCCCGTGAACGCCACCGTGTTCACGCTCGAAAATACCACCAAGGAAACCCGCGAAATCACCATCGTGCAGGTGCAGGACTGCATCGCCGGTTACATGGCCAAGAAGGACCGCCAGGGCGTTCAGGACTCCAGCTTCGTGCTCGTGCCGTCTGCACGTTTCCCGAAGGGCGTCAAGTTCAGCAAGCAGGCCAAGGACGGCCGTGAAGTCCGCGGTCTCGAATTCTACAACGAAAAGCCGCTCGCCGAAAGCGACTTCAACGGTTGCATGGGCGTGTCTGTCGCTTGGAACAAGAAGGATAACCTGAACGTTTCCGTGAAGCCGATGTTCTACCAGGATGACGCCGCCTCTGTTTTGAAGGGTGCTCTCCGCAGCGGTCGCGTTTGCGAAGCCTGGGTCAAAAACGTTTACAGCGGCCGCGAAACCATGGCCGGTGCTGTTGCCGTTACCGCCGTCTTGAAGCCGAAGCAGAAGGTTTCTTTCCAGTTCAACCTGGTGCTCGACTTCCCCGAAATCAAGCTGAACAAGCTCACTTCCGCCAAGAAGTACACCGCGTTCTTCCCCGAAGCTTATGGTCGCGTGGGCGCCATCCTTGAAGAAGCCCTCGCCGCCGACAAGAACATGGACGCTCGCCTCAAGGCATTCGAAGCCCTCGTGCCGAAGAAGGCCGTGGCTAAGCTCTACAAGACGGCTGCCAAGCAGGACGAATTCAAGAGCCTCGCCCTCAACACGCTCAGCTTCCTCGCCGAAGCCACCGTGTGGGACAAGGATGACCGCTTCCTCGTCCGCGAATGCGCCGACTATCCGTTCTTCAACTCCCTCGACGTTTACTTCTACGGCA
>CAMHOW010000041.1 GCA_946186895.1 uncultured Fibrobacter sp. | reverse complement strand
AAGCGGATAACGGCCTTTTCGCCGGCGGCAATGCGGGCTTCGGCTTCTTCGCGGGTAATGTTACGGCAGTGACGGTCGTAACCCGTGACTGGCACATGGGACTTTTCCTGTTCGGCACGGACTTCCTGCAGGCGCTCTTCGGTGCAGAAGCAGTAGTAGGCGCAACCCGCATCCAAAAGTTTCTTGATTTCGCGGTGGTAGATGTCCAGACGTTCGCTCTGGAAGTACGGACCACAATCGCCTTCGCAACCCGGACCTTCATCCCACTGGAGCCCCAACCACTTGAGGTCACGCATCAAATCGTGCAGGGCAGTCTCATTATAGCGCTTACGGTCAGTATCTTCAATACGCAGGTAGAACGTACCACCCATGTGCTTGGCAAAGAAGTAATTGTAAATTGCGGTACGAGCACCGCCCACATGCAGATAACCCGTGGGGCTCGGGGCAAAACGGACACGGACAGGACGAGTAGCAGAATTTTCGGACATAAGTTCCTCTTTTAAGATTTCCGTGTCAAAAAATAGCAATTTACAATAAAAACAGACATAAGTCGAATAGATTCTGCCATCTAGATACATATTGCTCCAGCACCAACACCTGCTTATTTTTTTCTTTTTTTTGGGGTAATTTCTAACAAATTCTTGTGAAAGATATAGTTTTTACCTATATTTATTCCTATCAAACACATAGGAAATACATCTTCCATACTAACCTTCTAATACCAACTCCCAACTCCGAATTCCGAAATCCGAACTACAACCATGACACTTCAACAGCTCCGTTACGCCATCGGCATCGCTAAGATAGGGTCCTTTAACAAGGCTGCAGAGGAACTCTTCATCTCCCAGCCCTCCCTCACAGCGGCCATCCACGACCTAGAGGACGAAATCGGCATCGTCATATTCAACCGCACCAGCCGCGGGGTGTCTCTCACTGTAGAAGGCGAAGAGTTTATCGCCCAGGCAAGCCAGCTGTACCACCACTACGAAACAGTACTGGAGCACTACAGCGATGGCGTCCGCCAAAAGAGGAAATTCGCCATTTCCACACAGCATTACTCCTTCGCCGTCAAGGCCTTCGTGGAAATGGTCAAGAAGTCCGACTCCGACGAGTACGAGTTTGCCCTCCGTGAAACCAAGACCAAGGAAGTCATCGACGACGTGGCCTCCCTCAAGAGCGAAATCGGCATTCTGTACCTAAGCGATTTCAACCGCAAGTACATTAACTACCTGCTCAAGGAAAAAGACCTGGAATTCCACCACCTGATTGACTGCAAGGCCTATGCCTACATGTGGAAGAACCACCCTCTGGCAAGCCGTAAGCACGTGAACCTGAACGACCTTTCGGATTATCCCTGCCTTTCCTTTGAGCAGAGCGAAAGCGGCACCTACTACTTTGCCGAAGAAATCCTGAGTACAAACGAGTATCACCGCACCATCAAGGCCAATGACCGGGCCACCATGTTGAACCTGATGGTGGGCCTAAACGGCTATACCCTCTGCTCGGGAATTATCAGCGAAGAAATCAATGGTTCCGACTACGTGGCCGTTCCCTTCAAGGACAGCAAGGGCAAAGACGACCGCACCATGGAAATCGGCTACATCGTCAAGAAGAACTTCAACATTTCCTCCATATGCCAAACCTACATCCAGGAAATGAAGGAATACCTGGCGAACTATACACCCTCGCGCCAATCCTAGTCAGGAATTTTTATATATTTGAGCCACGCCAACGGCCCAGGTGGTGGAATGGTAGACACTGGGGACTTAAAATCCCTTGGGGGCAACCTCGTGCGGGTTCAAGTCCCGCCCCGGGCACTAATGGCTTTTTAGGACGCCTATGATTGAATTTTACCCCAACAGCATCTATTACCCCCGCGAGGCGGTAGAGGAAAAACTCGCCAAGGGCGAACTGAAAGAGACCGAGAGCCACTTGCTTTCTTGGACAGAGCGCCACCGTGGAGAAATCTGGGACTGTGCCCGCGACGATTCCGACTCCCCCACCGACGAAATCCTACTGGACAACCTGCGGGCCCTGCTCCTTTGCAAGGGGTCTTTGCAGCCCGCCGCCGACATGGCCGCCGTCATCAGGGAAGTCTCCAAGGAAATCTGGTACCAGAACGAAAAAGACAAGAAGTCCCCAGACGAGATTGCCACCGAATGGTGGGGTAAGTACCTTACCAAATGGCGCGAAGCCCGCATGTTCGAAGCCTTCATTCTTATCGAGAAGAAGGCCGACCAGCTGCTGGCTATTCTGAAGGGATAAAGCCAGGTTCCGGCTCAAGGCCGGAATGACGTAGGAACTTTCTGGATTAAGGCAGAAATGACGCAGGCAAAGTCCTGCGTTTTTTATTTGGAGTATTTCGCTTTCCAGCGGAGGGGTATCCAGAAATCGGTTACCCCATTTTCACTTTTCTTGTAGCGCCAGAAATACTCTATATGTTCCTTGAGTTTCTGCTCAAAGGCTTCGTCATCGGCATCCGAAAACATGATTTCCTTGCAGGTAAAGACTCCTAGGGAATCCACCAACAGATGAAGCCCTAGACGGATGTCATCGGCACCCTTTTTCTTGAAATGTTCCTGACCAAGCCAATGTAGCCCTGCGGCACGGCCCTGGATATACGTTTCCAGAGCTTCCACGTCACGGGCGGCAGAGTTTTCCAGCACGTAAATGTCATCCACGTTAGGCATGTCCATGCGGCCCTTGAAAGGCCTGGACGAATCCTGTTCCAAGACAGTCATCTCGGGTTCGTGAGGAGGCGGCATCTTGTAGGGCTTGACCTGCCAGATAAAATTCAACAAGCCCAGAAACACCAGGAAGAGGACGATCAGCGGGAAATTCTGTTTCACCATAACCGCCTACTCGATAGACTTTATGCAAAGCTGAAGGGAGCGCCTGCCGTTGTAGTAGTTCCAGGTCGGTTCGAAAACAATGGATACGCGGTGGGTTTTGCCGATCAGAGCCTTGCACTTGCGAAGCCCAAAACCGATAGCCGAGAAGGTGGGACTCCCCGCCTGGGAAACTTCCATCTGCAGGTGGCCGCCACGCAGTTCACGCACACGGTGGACCTTCACATTTTCGGCCCGGAATACCGGATACGGGAAGTTTCCGCTGAAGGGTTCCATCTTGTCGAAAAAGTCCAGCACGGTAGCGCCATTCTTTTTCGTAGGATCAACTAAAAGTTCACCAAGGGCCACCTGGATGTCGTAGTTCTGAGTTTCGGTATCACGAACTTCTTTACCCGTATAGCCCTGTTCCTTGGCCGACACGAGAATCCGGCCCTGAAGTTCCTGGATTTTCCCTGCAGGCAGCGAGAACCCGGCGGCGTTAGCGTGGCCACCCCAACGATCAAACAAATCCCGAGATTCAAAAAGGGCCTTGTGCCAGTTGAACCCAGGCACAGCACGGGCACTGGCATGAGCCATCCCTTCCATCACAGAAAGCACCGCTGTCGGGCGGTTGAATTCCTGGGCCAGCTTGGCAGATACAATCCCGATGACGCCTACATGCCAATTTTCACCGGCCACCAGAAGCACCGGCGGAATGTTATCGCCATAGATGTTCTGGACCTGCTCCATCGCCATGTCGGTAATTTCCGCTTCCTTCTGCTTGCGACGAGCATTCCAGTCCTTAAGTTCCGCAAGAAGGGTCGGAGCGTCATCCTTGTTCTCGCACAACAAAAGTTTCAGTGCAGGGTCAGGCTTTTCCATACGGCCGGGAGCGTTCAGCAGGGGCGCAAACTTGTACATCACGTCGATGCCGCCCACAAGGCTTCCCGGTTTCTGCAGGGAATTGTACAGCACCTGAAGTCCAGGCCAATCGCTATTCTGCAGGCGCTTAAGGCCAGCCTTGGTGAAGGCCCTGTTCTCGGGAGTCATCCCCACAAGATCGGCCAGCGTACCAAGCGCCACCAAGTCCAAAAATTTCTCGGGAACGGGCTTATCCAGCTTTTCATACAGAGCGCAGATAAACTTGTAAGACACCCCTACACCGCACAGTTCCGGATTAGGGTAAGTGTCCTCTTCCTGATGGGGGTCCAGCAGTACATCGCAAGGAGGCAGTCCATCGCCAGAAGGCTGATGATGGTCAATCACCATCACCGCCATGCCCAGCTCCTTGGCATGGGCGATTTCGGCATTGGCAGTAATTCCCGTATCCACCGTTATCACGTTACGGGCACCGGCCTCAAACATCTCGTCTACTGCAGACATGGACAGTCCGTACCCATCGCCAAAGCGGTTCGGGAGTCTCCACTCCGACTCAATGCCCACTTCTTGCAAACCTCTAGTAAGAAGCGTCACCGATGTCATGCCGTCCAAGTCGTAGTCGCCAAATATGAAGACCTTCTCCTTACGATCACGGACATTCAAAATCCATTGGAGGGCCCGGTCCATACCAAACATCAGCGATGGCGAAAGCACGTCATCCACGCTTCCGGACATAAGCTTCTGAACCTCGCTTACAGACCGGATTCCGCGGGAAACCAGGAATCTCGCTACCAGATGCGGGATCCCTAATTCCATGGAGAGTGTCGACGCCACCAAGTCTTCCATCACTTGTATCCTTCAAACAGCTTGATGGCTAGGGCCTGGAGGCACATGGTCTCCGTAGACCTGCGGGTGGCGATGCGGGACATGGTTTCCTGCACATCCTTCAGGGCATTTTCCAGAGCATCTACGTTTACCCGCGGGAAATTTTCCAGATGGACTCGGCCTGTAGTCTCGGGAATCCGCAGGGGAGCGCCGGACTTTGCGCGCAACAGGTCCGAAATCAAAAATCCCAGAACATCTAGAAAACGATTTGCCTCCAGAGGGTCTTCAAAGTCCGCCTCTTTCAGAGCCGCAAACAGTTCACCGTAATCGGCCCTAAGGCTCATCAGCAGAAAATCCACCGCCATGGCACACCAGCGGGCCCCGTGCTCCACATAATAGAGGGCCTTGCCGGGAGAGCCTACCGCCAGCCCCACCACGTCATCGGTGACGCTATCTTCATCGGCATCTTCGCCAAGCATGCGAAGCGTCTCCTCACGGACTTCCTTGTCAGAAAGAGGTAGCAAGTGCAGCGCCAGACAGCGGGAACGGATGGTCTGCAGCATCTTTTCCCGGGAACTGGTGGTCAAGATAAAGTAGGTATCGGTAGGGACCTCTTCCAAAGTCTTCAAGAAAGCATTGGCCGCCGAATCGTTCATACGGTCAGCTTCGGCCACAATAATCACACGAACACGGTCACCCTTCAAGGCGAAGGCGCCCGTCATGGAACGGATCAGCTCCACCGATATTTCGGCGGCTGCATTGAAAATGTCGATGCGGTAGGGGTTCTTGAAAATCTCGGAGATATAGGCCAGCTTGTAATCTTGCACCGTCTTGGCGGTACTGCCGGCAGAAACGTCTGCTGCACTGCGGGCGTGGGCCTCCTTGGATTCCATAGGTACCACCCAACTATCGGTGACACCTGCATCCATGGCGAGCTTACAACCAAAGCACTTTCCGCAGGGGCGCATCTCCTTGTTCTCGCACTGCAAGGCCTTGGAAAGTTCCATGGCCAGGGCCTTCTTGCCGATTCCCGCAGGCCCGTCAATCAAAATGGCCTGAGGAAAACGGTTCTCCCGCAGAGCCGACATAAGCCGGATCCGCTGGCGCTCCTGGGAGACTGGACCTTTTAGCCTATACTCTATCATTTTTGTTTCAACCACTCTAGGGGATCCACGGTCTGGGTCCCTTCGCTAACTTGGAAATACAATTTAATTCCATTTAGAGAAGCGATATCACCCACTTCACCGATTTCCTCGCATTTCTGGACAACTTTGCCTTCCTGAACACGGATAGAACGAAGATGGCCGTAAACGGAATAGGTACCGCCCTCGTGTTCGATAATCACAGAAGGTCCGCGGCCGTCGATTTCAGAGACCATCACCACGGTACCGGGAGCAGCAGCCTTCACCATCTTGCCCCGCTTGCCTCGGATTTCGATACCCAGGTTACGTGTCGCGATATGGAGCACCGGATGTTCCTGCAGGCCATAGCGGCTGATGACCTCTCCTTCCAGGGGCATGCACTTGGGCCCCTTGAGGCTTGCCGTCACCGTAGCCTTCGGCTTCTCCACCACCTTTTCCTTCTCTTTTTTCTTCTTCTTTTCTTTTGCCTTTTTCTTGCGCTCCGCCTCGGCCTTCTTGGCGGCTTCCTGCTCCTTCTTGCGCTTCTCTTCTAGCTTCTTGATAAGGGCAAGCATGGTCTTCTGGTTCCGCTCGAATTCTTCCAAGGCCCGGCGTTGCATGGCCTTGTCGTGCTTTAAGGAAACAAGCATTTTTTCTTGGCCACTCATCTGGGTCACCAGACCTTTCTCTTCGGCGCTCTTCTTATGACGCAACTGGGATAGTTCTTGAAGATGCTCTACCTCTTGTTTCTTCTTTTCGTCACGCTCCCGCATGAGCCTAAGCAAGGTGTTCACCTGTTCCTGGTCCTGATAGAGCAGGTGGTGAACCCAGTAGACCTGGCGTTCGGGATTTCCTTTCTGCGTCAGAAGTCCGTACAAAACTTCGGCCTCGCTACTGCGGCCTTTCTCGTACAGGGTGCGGATACGCTTGCGCATGACTTCCTTGCGTTCCCTGATCTGCCTATCCAGAGAATCCAGATCCCGGGAAAGCTGGCGTACGGCCCCCTGGACCAAAATTTCGCTTTTCGAAAGTTCCTGGATGTAGGTTCTGGTCTGGTTCAGGTTCTGGTCCAGAAGGGAGATGGTGTTGAGCACACCCTTCTCCTCAGTTTCCAAAAGGGCCAGTTCCTTGCGCTTCTTGGCCAGGTCTGTTTCCAGTTTCTTGAGGGCAGTACGCTGTTCCTTAATCTGGGCATCGGTCTTTTTAGGAGCCCCAAAAGAAAGCCCTACCAAAAGACACAAGATGATGGAAAGAATCCGCATCCTATTCCTGCTCAAAATTCTTTACGGTCAAGAACCTGCGGACAGTCCTGTAGCTGAAGTAGGCCGAAAGGAGCGTCACCAGCAAGACCACGCCCGCAAGCATAAGTCCAAGACCACCCCTATTATTGGCAACAACAGGAATCACCTCACCTACAGCATTTACAATAATCGCCATTAGGGTCACGGCAAGGCCGCTTCCCACAAACCCAAGAATCAGGCCTTCCAACACAAAAGGAAACTCGATAAAGAAGGGACTACCGCCGGTATACTTCATGTTCTCTACCAACAGCTGCCGAGAAAACAGGGAAAGCCGTACCGAATTACAGATTATCAGAGAAAGGGTGGCAAGCAAGAGAACGCTTAAGCAAAGAGGCCAGAACACCATCTTGAACTTCCACTTGGCAATTCGCTCAGCCCATTCAATGGGCGCCTGGACTTCTTCGAAATAACCCTTGCGGAAAATTTCGGTACGAGCCTCACCCAAGTCCACCGGATTGTAGGCTTCCTTTTTCAACTTTACGCGGAAAAAGGGCGGAAGGGGATTACCTTCTACAAGGTCCAGCATGTCTCCCGAAAAATGCCTGCGGAAATCCGCCAGAGCTGAATCGGCACTTACATATTCTACAGAAGCGACACGCTTGGTATGAAGTAGGTTCGTAGAAATAGCCTTGATAGAATCGGGCGGCACCACCTTGGGCAAGAACGCCTCCACCGTGTAGAGGGATTTTTCTGCCGAAAGGAGCTTCACCACGCCGCCGAAAGCGGTCAAGGACCCCGCGAGAAGAACGGAACACAGGAAGATGGTCACCAGGGACGGAAGGACCACCGTGCGATGTTGCTTCAGCCCCCGAAAAGATTCTGATATTAAGTAGCCTAATTGTCCTAGCACCGCCCGAATATAATTAAATTTGCTAGTGTTTATCACGGTACTGCTATGAATAATATCGGATTGAAGATAATGGCCTTCCTGTTCGGAATCGCCCTATGGTTTTTTGTCATGTCCACCCAGGATTTTCAAATCACCATGGACGTTCCCGTCAAGCTGGTCAGATTGCCGGAACTTCTGGCAGTAGCCTCCAAGCCCCCCCATACCCTACCCATTACCGTCAGGGGCCCCGCCTTCGACCTTATCCGTATGCGCTGGAACTACATGAACAAGGATTCCAACGCCGTTTCCATCATTGTTGATCTGCAAGGGGCAGAACTGGGAGCCACCCGTAAGCATCTAGACGCCAAGAATTTTTCGGCACCGAATTTTCCGAACGTGGTGTTCGTGGAGCCCTCCAACCAGCTTCTGTTCCTTGACCTGGAACTGGACACCCGCATCGAGAGGAACATTCCCGTCAAGTCCAACGTGACCTTTGAGCCGGCCCCCGGCTACATCATGACCGATGTTCCGAAAATCACCCCCGAACAGATTCGCGTTTCCGGCGCCCGCGACGCCCTGACCCGTATCTTTGAAATTCCCACGGATTCCATCCGCTTCGACAGCCTTTCTGCCAACGACAATTTCAAGGTAAAGCTGAACTTGGAAACATTCCCCGCCTACGTGACGCCTAGCGATTCCAGCGTCATCATGAGTATTGACATCCAGAAACTGGAAAGCAAGACTTTCAAGAAGGTACCGGTACAGCTTATCGGCCGTTACAACAAGAACGAAGCCAAACTTTCGCCTGATACGGTTTCCATCAATATCACCGGTGGCCAAAACGTTCTGGACTCTATCACGCCACAGAATATACAGCTCTTTGTAGAAATCAACCGTTTCGCCATCGAAGACGTGGACAGCCTCGCTCCCACAGTCAAGATGGACCTGCCTTCTTCTGTAAACCGGGAAATGTCCATCAAGGGCTACGAGCTTGTGCCCGACAAGGTGAAACTTATCAAGATGGAAGCCGTTCCTGCTCCAGCTGATTCCCTGGGAGATGAGGAATAATGCTCTGGCTTGGCATTGAATCCAGTTGCGACGAAACAGCCTGCGCCGTTTTGCAAGATGAACCGCTGAAAGTTCTTTCCAACCCGCTTTACAGCCAGATTGACGAGCATGCCCTCTACGGAGGCGTGGTTCCCGAAATTGCCGCACGGGCGCACCTGCAAAAGATTGCCCCTATTGCCGAGGCCGCCGTCAAGGAAGCCGGCATCAAGCTTACCGACATCGACGCCATTGCCTATACCACGGGCCCAGGGCTTATGGGGCCCCTGCTTGTAGGGGCCAGCTTTGCAAAAGGTCTTGCTCGGGATCTCTCGATTCCCGCCTACGGCATGAACCATCTGGAAGGGCACCTTGCTGCGGCATGGCTTTCCAATCCCGACATAGAGCCTCCCTTTTTGACATTAACCGTTTCCGGTGGCCATACAGAATTGGTACTGGAAGAGCCGGGATTCAAGTACACCAGCATTGGCCGCACCCGTGACGATGCCGCTGGCGAAGCCTTTGACAAATGCGGAAAACTGATCGGCCTCAAATACCCTGCAGGGGCCACCATCAGCAGGCTCGGAAAAGACGGCAACCGAAAGTTCATCGATTTGCCGCGGGCACTGAACACCCACGGCAACTGTGAATTCTCTTTCAGCGGTCTCAAGACGGCCGTGCTGCGCTATACCGAAACCCATGACCCGGAATACATCCAGAAAAATTTAGGGGATATCTGCGCCTCCCTTGAAGACGCCATCGTGGATAGCCTTGTCACCAAGACCATTAACGCCCTGAAAAAGACCAAGATGAAAACCTTGGTGATGGGTGGTGGGGTAAGCGCCAACGCCTGGCTCCGCACAAGGTTACAGGACTATTGTCAAAAGCACGGGGTCCGTTTCTGCATTCCAGACCGGAGTCTCAGTACCGACAATGGCGCCATGATTGCTGCCGCAGCCATCCGCCGCCAAAAGCAGGGAATGCTTACCTCTATCGATACCGTAAAGCCCTGGATGCCGTTAGCTATTTAGAGCTTATTTTGCCCGCGGTTCTTTACCGCGGCCACTGTTGTCCGCATCCTTCAGCGGAAATGCAAACTTGCCGAACAGCACGCAACCGGGAGCTCCCGGGTCGCATTCCTTTTTGCGCTTGTCGCAAAAGGTGTTTCGCAAGTGTTTGCATTCGTAGCTCATAAAAACAAAGCTAGAAAACACCCTTTGTTTTGAACAAGGCAAATTCTATATTTGGAGAAAAAAGAGAATTTATGGACCAGGAAATTACCTTTGAAGAACTGGGTCTTGCCCCGGAAATCCTAGATGCGGTCAAGGCCGCCGGTTACGAGACTCCCTCCCCCATCCAGGCAAAGGCCATTCCCGCCCTTCTCCAAGGCAAGAACCTCCTGGGTACAGCGCAGACAGGCACCGGCAAGACGGCGGCTTTTGCCCTGCCCCTCCTTTCTCGTATAGAATTCAATGCCCGAGAAACATCACTCCTGGTGCTGACTCCCACCCGTGAACTTTCTATTCAGGTGGCCGAAGCTATCCAGCAGTACGCCATGAAGCTCCCGAAGGTCCATGTGGTTCCTGTCTATGGCGGGCAAGACATTTCCGTTCAGTTCAAGGCCCTAAAACGCAGTGCCAACATCATCGTGGCAACGCCCGGACGCCTTATCGACCATCTCAAGCGGGGTTCCATCAGCCTAGACAAGGTCCAGGCGGTTGTCCTGGACGAGGCCGACGAAATGCTGGACATGGGATTCATGGAAGATGTAGAGACCATCCTGAGCGAGATTCCCGAAAACGCCCAGCGGGCCCTCTTCAGTGCCACCATGCCCAAGGAAGTTTTGGAAATCATCGACGAGCACCTGGGCGAGTACAGCGAAGCCCGCATCGAGGGCAAGACCACCACGGTGGAAAACATCCGCCAGCGCTTTTTGCTGGTCAAGAGCCACGACAAGATGGAGGCGCTTGCCCGTGTCATCGAAGGCGAAGACTTTGACGGCATGCTCATTTTCGTGCGTACAAAGCAGGCTACCTCCGAGGTCTCGGAGCGTCTGGAAGCTCGCGGCTTTAACGTGGCACCCCTAAGTGGCGACCTGGCACAGACTCTAAGAGAGCGGACCATCAACCGCCTGAAAATGGGCAAGCTGGATATTGTCGTGGCAACCGATGTGGCCGCCCGCGGGATCGACGTGGACCGCATTACCCACGTGGTGAACTACGACATTCCCTACGACACGGAATCCTACGTACACCGCATCGGACGCACGGGTCGCGCCGGCCGTAGCGGAAACGCCATCCTGTTTATCACCCCCAGAGAACGTCGCCTGCTCAAGACCATCGAGAAGGCTACACGCCAGCCCATCGAGGCCATGGCTCTCCCTAGCGCCGAGCAAATCAGCACCAAACGCATTGCAAATTTCCAGAAGAAAATCCAAGACAAGCTGACACACGCCGACCTCTCCAAGTTCCGCGAGATTCTCATGAAGATGACTGTGGAGCTGGGTTCCGACATAGAAGAAGTAGCCGCAGCAGCCCTGTGCCTCGCCCAGGAACGGGAACCCCTGTTCCCCAAGATGGAAGAGCTTTCTACTCCCAAGGTCCGCGACCATGGCGACAGCGGCAAGGGTGGTGACTTCGATACCGCAGAAAGACCCCGTAAGGAACGCAAGGAAGGCGCCAACGGCGTTGAAGAAGGCTACCTCCGTTACTACCTGGCAGTAGGTCGCCGAGACCATGTTTCTCCCAGGGACATCGTAGGCGCCATCGCCGGCGAGGCCGACATCAGCAGCGCCATCATCGGGCGCATCAAGCTTTTCGACAAGTTCAGTACCGTAGAGCTTCCGGACAACACCGACCAAAGCGTGCTGGACATTCTCTCCGAAATGACCATCCGGGGTAATGATGCCAAGTTCAGGCTCATGACCGACGACGCCCCGCCGCCGAAAGACCGCGGTTTCAAGGGCAAGAAGAAATTCAGCAAAGAAAAGAAACCCTGGAGTAAGGAAAAGCCCTTCCGGGAAACTCACGGCGACAAGCCTTTCCGCAAGACCCGCCGCTTCGGAAGGGTTTAGTCTTCACCTTCTTCCAGAGTTTCGGCGTCACCGTCCGGAGTCGCGTCCTCTTGGTTCGTGACGGCTGCAGAGTCCCGCACAAGTCCGTTGTTCCTGTAGTAAGGAACATCCTTCAAGACTTCTTCAATCCATGACTGCTTTAGGGGATTGTTCCGCCATTCCTCATGGAGGCTTCCCCGCTCGCGGACAGGGTACAGCTGGGCCACGGCATCCTCTACCGTTTTCTCCTGCTGCAGATAAGCGGCCAACAGCGAAGCACCCGTGTAAATCTGCGAAAGCCCCGTTCCCGAATCCAACGCCAACAGTCCTTCGCCTCGGGGGCCCCGATAACCAAGGTCAAAATTCGAGACATGACGGATAATCGACATCAAAAGGGCCGGATCCACATTCTCCCTTACAGAGGCTTCCATTGCAGGTAGTCCACAAAGTTGCTCTATGCTCCAGGGAGTCCCCCTATATACCAGCTCCAATCGATGCTTTTCACCCTTTGAATCAATCTTCACAAGATATCGGGGGCCCAGACGTTGCTGAACTTTTTTCACAATGCGTATTCCACGATTCTTGAACTGCTTATAGCCATCGAAGGATAGCCACAAGGTGTCATCCAAGCGTACAAGCCTTGGTAACGTAGGCCGTCGCACCTCTTCGTTATAAATTTTCAGGAGGGCGGGCAAGTTATACGCAAGCTCCGGCATCGGACGTTCCAAGTCACAAGAAGAATCCCTAGACAGGTAATTTTCCGCAACAAGTTTTTCCACCATGGCCTTGGAATAATCCACAAACACCTGTCTAGAATCCAGTGTAGACTCAAAAGCGCCCCGAGGATACAGAGCATATGCCGCCACGATCAATGCCACAAAAACGGCAAAGGCTAGCAAGACTGGGCGAGTCCTGTGGTAGTGCCAAATCAACCCAGCCCAAGCCCTGCCCTTTGGGGTTCGCCCCAGGTACAAGACAAGGAATGCCGAGATGGCAATCCAAATAATTGCTATAACCAACAGTGCCACGTCATCCAATATAATTTCTAATTTGGGGCTATGCTGAACTCACTTGAAAATATCGTAATCATCGGGGACAGAATCCTCATCAAGCCCCTGGAAGCCTCCAACAAGACCGGCAGCGGGCTTTACCTGCCCCCAAGCGTCAAGGAGCGAGACGCCGTGCATACAGGGCTTGTGGTCAAGGTTGGCCCAGGCTACCCTATCCCCGCCTCCAAGGATCCCGACGATCTGTTCAAGAACGAGTCCCAAGACCCTATCAGTTACGTGCCCCTCCAGGTCAAGGAAGGGGACGAGGCCCTGTACCTCCACGCCGGAGGCTACGAGCTGGAAATCAACAACGAAAGATACATTGTAGTAAGCCAGAATGCGATTCTTCTGGTGTTACGGAACGAAATTCCCGACAGTGTCGACAGCCTGTAACTAGGCGCCCTGGCTCAAGCCACGGTCACTTACATAAAATAGGCTTTCGAGCCCCTATTTTCAGAATTGATGGAGAATCCGGGAGTTGAATAGTTTCTTCGGCGAAACCTTTTTGGGCAACCTTGCCGGTCATGTCGAATATGAAAAACTTCTCCCCCCGCAGATATTCCGGAATGTGCGCCACATGGTTTTCAAAGACGATGCCCATACTGGCAGACTTCAGCCTTTGCAAGGACTCCGGAGTTTCCGGTTCCTTGTTGTTGGGATTTGTTCCCGTATCAGGGGGAGATTGGGGTCGCACCTTTGCGCAAGTTTCCTCAATCCATTGCGAGATTTGAGTGGGATTAGCACCTGGATAAGCCTCAACAACAAAAGCATCCGTTACAATGACGCCTATTTTACCTTTAACAAAATCGTTTAACGGTTCAACTAACGATGTTGCCAAGCTATCTGCTTCTTCATAAGTCAGGCTCAACATACCGCATTGCTGCCAATGCAAAAATTCATCCTTAAAGACATCACCAATATCATGTTTTTTTAGAGAAAGACTATAAATAAAAAGAATATTTATTCCTGATGGACGATGATATCCAGCAGGCAATTCCCTAGAAAGGATTATATTAGAATCTAAAAAAGCCTCTTCCATCGTTTTTTTTTCACAATTATATCCATCCTCAAGAACATAGCTCCATTCATCGTTTTGCAAAACAACGGGTCCCACACCAAAAAAAGAATAACTATTGCGCCACCAAAGTGTACTATCTGCAAACCTTATTTCAATCTTAGGATATTCGAGTTCACATTCTTCGGCTGCAACATACATTGCTAACAATAAAAAAACTGTTGCGATTTTTTTCATAATCCATCACCTCTCATCTTTCTTTCATCAAAAACATATTCTATTCTGTTTTGATCCGGTTCAAAATGAACATTTTCCAATTGAGCATATTGATGTATTACGATTTCATTTGCGTAAAACTGTCCATATAAATTTTTCGCATTAGTTTGACCCAATACAATCTTGGCATTAGGAGCAATAATTGTCCCATACCAACTCGTATCAAAGAAAACTCTGTCTGTCCCTGAATAAACAAGCCTAAAATGTCCCGCTACAGAATCGTAAGTAAAACCAAAACCCGTTTCATAAGAAAAATCAGATTTCCAAAGGATTTAAAGAATTACTCCCTTGCGATTATCAGCCCTGACTGGCCAAGAGGTCGTGGGCTTCCTTTACCTTGCCCAAAACCACCTTGGTAGAATCGAACAGGGCGGTAACCTGCTCCTGCAATTCCGTAAGGAATTCCTTGTTGCAGAACAGGTCTTCCTTAGAATTCTTGATGCCCGTAAAGACGGCCTTGAGGGACTGCAGAGCCTTAGTTTCTTTCTCCGCTACGGCCTGGATTTCCTGACGGATCTCGTTCATCTCGGCCTTCTTCTTTTCCACAATCTCAGGGTCATTTTCCTTGAGAATATGGGTCGGCAACACACCGTAGTCTTCGTACTTTTCATTGGCAGAAGGAGCGTTGTTCCTTGCCACCATGGTACGGATACCCGTAGACTTCACTGAAGACGCCACCGAGATGGTACAGTTGGATGTGCCATGGTAGTTACAGCGCACCCGCTTTTCTTCGTGACGTAGTTCATTGTACGGGAAGAAGTCCCCTTCGGTCTCGATATAACGGAGCGGTGCATACAGGGGTACCGTCTCGCCCGCAATGGTAATGCGGTAGAACAGGCACGGTTCCTCGTTGAACATCTTGGTCTCGTACAGGTTGTTGCTGCTCTTCAGCAACTTCTTGACGCGGAACATCAGGTCTTCGGCGTTGTAAGGCCGTTCCAGAATCTCGGGAACATCCTTGAGAATCTGTTTCAGCACGATCTGCCGATACTTTTCCATAATGATCTTGTTGGACACCGACCTGGACCAGATGGGCAGACCCAAGAAGAAGGTATCCTCCAAACGAGTTTCCGTACGGCCGTTAAAGAAGGCCATGGCCTTCATGATGTTGGCCAACGCGATCCATTTCCGCACAGAAACGTAGATGTGGTTTTCGTCGCAGATTTCCACGACACCCGCAATGACCTTCAGGGCATCATCGGACAAAACCACCTTCTTGATTTCTTCACACCACTGGGACTTTTCCTCGGTGGTAACCGCCAAGCCCGGAGACACATGGGTGCTGGTCACGTCTCCCTGGGTCTTCAAAAGATCACAAAGGGCGGTTGCCGAGATATTCTCGGGAAGTACGATTGTCAAAGAAATGTTGTCTATGATTTCACCACGGCACAAGGCGTCTTCGGGGCGCATCTCGCCCGAAAGAATCACCGAAGCCTTGCCATGGTCTTCCAAGGCGATATTCACATTGGACTTGGTATTTTCGTTTCGAGGGTCATAGGCAAGGAACTGGATAATGTCGTAGCAATCCAGGTCGGCAGGCATATCCTGCTCGCGGGAACCAAGCTTCAATGCCTTCGCATTCTTGAAAGCGGCAATCCACCTTTCCAAAATCAGGGCCTTGCCCGAACCGGAACGTCCATAAAGATAAAAGGACTCTCCCAACAGGGTGGCCAAAAAACCAAGCTGTATCTGGAATTCCCTCTCCGGAATTCCCACAGCCAAGGATGCCATCAGTTCCGAGATTCTTTTCGTCAAAGTCATATTTTCACCTCTTCTAAAGGTAATAGTAGTAAATCCTGTACGCAGCGGTACACCCGGGGGCTATTCCGCAGGTCCGGTCCTAGCCGCATAAAGTCCTTTTCCGTCACCAAGACTGCGGGAGCGGACTTCAGGATTTTTTTTAGGGCCCTATCATAACGCCAATCATGATCCGGACGCACAACGGTCTTTTCCACTTTCACACCGAAATTTTCAAGGTCCCTGAAAAAACGTTCGGGGTTTCCGATGCCACACACCGCCCAAATTCCGGAACCCGCAGCATCAAGATGCTCGCCCACCCCATTCACGATTTCTGCAATGGCGAACTTCACATCTGGATTTTCGCCATAACATTTTAGTACCAAATCCGGTTGCGGATGATCCTGCACAAGGCTACGGTTCGGACCCACAGGCCACAGGTCCCGCAGTCTACGGGGAGGTTCCCCCCAATCCAGCCGCACCGTATACGCAGGCCGCAGCCGTGTGTCCTCGAAGCCATCGTCACAGATGATGTAGTCGAACTGGCGGTCCAATTCCCGAGCCGTGCGATAACGGTTAGATGTGGCTACCACCGTAGCCCAGGGCAGCTTTGCCTTCAATAGTTCAAGCTCGTCCCTGGCCTTTGCATGGCAAAGCACCGCCACATTCTTAGTTTTGTACAAACTAACAATGTGATTGGCAAACCAAATAACAAAAGGGGTCTTGCCGGCGCCACCCGCCAAGAAGCTCCCCACCACAATCAGCTTGGCGTGGGTCAGGGGCTTACCCGGCCGCAGAAAAAGTCCGTGATGAAGCTTGTAGAGACCCCTGTAGATTAACGTGAGCAGCATAAGCAGCACGAAATTTTGTGAATTAAGAATCAGTTCCGAATTCCGAAATCCGAATTCCTAATTATCCTCAAAGCTCGTTTCTCTTCTGCTGCAGGAACAGGTCCGCAAGCACTAGAGCCGCCATGCTCTCTACGATGACAGGCGCCCTCACGGCCACGCAAGGGTCGTGACGACCCTTGGCAGCGAGGCTGCCATTTTCGCCTCCACGCCCAGCGGTCTTCTGTTCTTGCGAAATCGTGGCCGTGGGCTTGAAGGCCATGCGGCATACGATGTTCTCGCCGTTGCTGATACCGCCCAGAGAACCGCCTGCGTTGTTGGTGCGGGTCCTGTAGCGGTTTCCGTCAAAGTAAATCTCGTCGTTATGTTCGCTGCCGTGCATGCGGGCCGCCTTGAAACCGCTCCCGATTTCAAAGCCCTTGCAGGCCGGAATCGAAAGCATGGCCTGTGCAAGCAGGGCGTCCAGACGGTCAAACACGGGCTCGCCAAGACCTGCGGGCACGTTACGCACCACCAGCCCAACGGTTCCACCGACGCTGTCGCCGTTCTTCTTGGCCTCGAGAATTTCCTGTTCCATCTTGGCACTTGCCGCTGCATCGGGGCAACGCACCGGCGAAGCCTCTACCATGTCGTGGTCCAGCGTATCAAGATCTACAGAGAGGCACTCTACTTCACCAACACTTTGAACCCATGACACGAATTCCGTACCCGCGACCTGGGCAAGGAATTTCCGGGCTACCACACCGGCAGCCACGCGACCGATGGTCTCGCGGGCAGAACTGCGTCCGCCACCACGGTAATCCCTAAAGCCATACTTGATGTCGTAGCACAAGTCCGCATGGCCAGGCCTGAACCATTTTTCAATATCGGAGTAGTCACCGCTCCGCTGGTCCTCGTTAAAGACTACGAAGGAAATAGGAGTACCGGTGGTCTTGCCCTCGAACACGCCACTCAGGATTTTGACCTGGTCCTTTTCGGCACGGGCAGTGGTCAGCTTACCCTGCCCCGGGCGTCTCCGGTCCATAAAAACCTGGATATCGGCCTCGGAAAGGGGGATTCCGGCAGGGCAACCGTCCAAAACGGCCCCAACGGCAGGACCATGGGATTCTCCCCAGGTCGTGACAGAAAAAATCTTACCAAAAGTGCTAGACATGCCCAAAATATAGATAAAGAGCGGTATTTTTCCCATTTTCGCTCCCTTTTTGAAAGAGTTTACTATATTTTACAATGGTTCTAGGAGTTATGATGCCGAGATTGTTGCTTATCATTACGCTATTTGTGTTCTCATTTTCTATGAGTGCCTTTGCACAGCGTTCTGAAGATTTTGCAGGCATCCCCTTCGGTTCTGACCGACAGACCGTCATCGAAGAAGTCATGAAGATGGGTTATGAGCCCTATGGCCAGAGCGGTGAGGGCGAACGTGTGGTCATCCCCGTGTTCAAGTTCGGCGAACTGCCGGTGCAGGTAGACTTCATTTTCAACCAGAACGACAAGTTCTACGCTTTTGAAATCCGTACAGGCCGCGTGGAAGAATCCCGCAAGAGCAAAGCCATCGAGGCCGCCATTTACATGTCCGAGCAGTTCTCCCTCAAGTACGGTAAACCGGTAGAACCCGCCACCATCGACGAGACCAACATCAAGAACGGCAGGAACATCTACCAGGAGTGGTTCTCCGTCAAGTCCCTCAACGCCTACACCTCTGTAGTCAAGAACAACAACCGGTTCTTCGTCATGGGCGTGGTAGAGCACAGGGCTTTGGCCAAGGAACAGAGTAAGAAGGCGAAGGCCAAGGAAAAGGCCGCAACCGCCCCTGTCTTCTAACAAGTTTTTCGGAGCCTCGCCAACCAGCGGGGCTTTTTCATTTTCTGACCCAGGAGATTTCTATGTCCAAGCTCATGCGTTCCATTTCGGGTATCCGCGGTATTGTCGGGGACACTCTTACCCCCCAAGTCCTGTCTTCTCATGTAAAGGCTTTTCTCCAGATTACCAAGGCCAAGCGGGTAGTCATCGGCCGCGACAGCCGACCCACCGGCGAGGCAATCTCCCAGTTCGTGGCCGGCATCTGCCGACTTTCCGGAGTAAACGTCATCGATGTGGGACTTTCCACCACACCTTCTGTAGAAATCCTGACCACACATTTCAAGGCGGACGCGGGCATTATCATTACCGCAAGCCACAACCCGCTGGAGTGGAACGCACTTAAGTTCTTGAACAACAAAGGGTTATTCCTCGGACCGGACGATGTAAAGAAACTGTTCGAACTGGCAGACCAGGACCGGTTCGAATATCCCGACTACCGAACCATGGGAACCTACGAAGTAGCTCCCGATGCCGACGGCATCCACATCCAGGGCACCCTAGGTATTCCTTTCGTCGATGTAGACGCTATCCGCAAGTGCAAGTTCAAGGTGGCAGTCGACGCCGTGAACGGTGCGGGCAGCTATATAGTGCCTCGCCTGCTAGAAGAACTGGGGTGCGAAGTGGTGCGGGTTCACTGCGAACCCGACGGCACGTTCCCCCGCGGGGCCGAACCCATTCCCGAGAACCTGGGCGACCTGCGTGACGCCGTCAAGAAGAACGGCTGCGCCCTGGGCTTTGCCGTTGACCCCGACGCCGACCGTTGCGCCCTGGTAGACGGTTTAGGACAAAGTATCGGCGAAGAATACACCCTCGCTATCGCTACTGAAGAAGTGCTCAGCCAAAAGAAGGGCGCTACCTGCGTGAACCTCTCCACCAGCCGCATGAACGAAGACGTGGCCGAAAAGTATGGTTGCGAGTGCAGCCGCGCCAAGGTGGGCGAAATCAACGTAAGCCTGCAGATGATTGAAAAGGGTTGCGTTATCGGTGGCGAAGGCAATGGAGGCGTGATTCTCCCCGCCCTGCATTATGGCCGCGATTCTCTGGTAGCCGCCGCGCTGGTTCTCAGCTGGATGGCACACCACCAGGGTGGCCCAGAAAAGTTCGTAGCCGAAAACCCGGCCTACGTGATGCCCAAGAAGAAATTCGAACTGGGCGACAAGAAGGTAACCGACATCTTGCCGAAGGTCAAGCAAGCTTTCGCCGACTGGAAAAGCGACGAACGTGACGGTCTTTGGCTCGGTAAGGGAAAGTCCTGGGTGCATGTCCGTGCCAGCAACACGGAACCGGTCATCCGCGTTATCGCCGAAGCCCCCACCGCCGAAGAGGCGGAAGCCCTCTGCTCGACGGTAGAAAGCTTGATCTGATGAAAATTATGAATTCGGAGTTCGGAATTCGGAATTAGTTAATTGGAATAAAAATCCGAATTCATACATCCGAATTCCGAATTATCACAGTTCCTGCATAAACGGCAGCTGCTTGGCGCGTTGCATCAGGCGGTGTGCGTGGGCCTCGTTCTTGGGCTGCGCCCCATACAAAAGTTCAAAGAACTTCTTGAGGCCAATTTCGCCGCCGCCCTGTTTCAAGATGTAAACCACCACCAGGTTCTGGGGCGCTACCGTCGAACTGATGATGTCGATATCCGTATTGCCCAGCTGCGAAACCGCCAGCTGGAAAGCATCCTCGCTATAGTTACGAATCAGCTTCTGGATATCACCCAAGGATTCAAAGCCCAGGGCCTTGAAAACCTTCAGGTAATGCAGCAGCGAAGACTCGTGGATTTCCGCCTGGTTGATGGAGGCGATGCGCTTGTTCAGCGCATCGAAAGGCCTCAGCTGCAGGTAATTGCTGAAGGAGTCACCATCCAGCGACACCTCTTCAAAATTTCCAGAATGCACCAAGGCCTGCACACGACGACGATAGTCGTTGATGCCCGTACGGATCTGGCAGAACTGTTCATCTACAAGTTCCAGCATTCCCGCCAACCGGTTCAGGTTCCGCAGGTATTCACGGGGAACTTCTACGCCGGTCTTATAACCCGTGTCGTGGTCCAGAGTGGCCCACACGTGCTGCAGAGCGCTTCGCATCTGGAGCTCGAAGCGGAACTGGTTCAGCTGGGGGCATTCCGGATCCTTGTAAATCTTTTCGGGCAGCCTGCAAATGTAATGCAGGGAATTGTAGCCGAAGCTGTGGAGCTCGTGCATCTTGCGCTTGTCGATACTGTTCATCCAGTCCACTTCGAAAAGTTGCTCAGCAAGGGCCGCAATCTTGTCCACCTCGTCGCTATAGAAGGTAATGACACGCACGCCCAGAATATCCGTAATGTCGTCCAGGGACCTGTACTTTTCACCCTTGCGATCCAGCTTGCCGGCGAGGCTACCCTCTTCCTTGATTCTCGCCTCTACGGCGTTGACATAGATGTGGCTATCCGTGATACTCTTGCGAAGCGTGTCCCTGACAATGGAAAGCATTCTAGCAAAGACAGGACGCTTTTCACGGAACTCTTCTAGAATGGCGTTGCCGTGGGCATCCAGACCATAACTTCCTACAGGCTTTTCACTCATATTTCCTTAACCCGCTTTACTAAAAAGCTTCTCCACCAATTCCGAAAATTCAGCATAGGCCAAAGTTCCCTTTAAGCCTGCCAATGCATGAACAAGTCCACGTAAATGCCATTCATGAGCAGCGGCATCCTTGACGCAAAAAAGGTCCCAAACTTTATCGCCTATCGCCTGGTAATCGCGATAAATAGCGCGGGCATTACTCAACTTATCAGCAAGGGCCACAATCTTCACTTCGTTTGTAGCTGCCGAAAGTCGCTCAATGGCTTCTTCCTTGCGAAGCCTCCAGCTTTCTTCACGGCTCTTGCCCTCGAAAACGATATCGGACTCAGACTCCACAAGACCCGCCACCCGTTTACCGAATTCCCGTTCAATATCCTTGAGCGTCACGTCCGTATCTTCAACAGTGTCGTGCAGTACGGCAGCGGCCAAAAGCTCCTGGTCGTTCGTCATGGTAGCCGCTATGGAAACGGCCTCCATCGGATGGACGATATAAGGAAAACCCTTCCCCTTGCGTTCGGCACCCTGATGCGCCTTCACCGCAAAAACAATAGCCTTGTCAAGAACTGAAGTATCCATGCAATACAATGTAGATTATATTCAGGCGTCATTTTTCTATCTTTAGCGCCGCGGATTCAAAAACGCCATACCAAAAAAGGAATTATCCATGGAAACCCTTAATTCCATTCTAGATACCGTTGACGGCTTTGTGTGGGGAATCCCCCTTATTGCCGTAATCCTGTTCGTAGGCATCTTGCTTACCAGCCGTCTCGGCGTACTCCAGGTAACAAACCTGGGCAACGCCCTGCGTTACATGCTCCATAGCGAAAAGGAAGGCCAGGGCGAAGTTTCCAGCTTTGCGGCCCTCTGCACCGCCCTCGCCGCAACCGTCGGTACAGGTAATATCGTAGGTGTGGCCACCGCTATCGGCACTGGTGGCCCAGGCGCTCTTTTCTGGATGGAAGTCGCAGCCTTCTTCGGTATGGCTACCAAGTATGCCGAAGGTCTGCTGGCAGTCAAGTACCGCAAGGTGGCAAATGACGGCAAGGTTCTGGGCGGACCCTTCTACTACATCGAAACCGGCATCAAGGAACGCTTCGGTCTCAACTTCAAGTGGCTTGCCATTCTGTTCGCCATCTTCGGCGTATTAGCCGGGCTTCTGGGTATCGGTACCATCACCCAGGTGAACGGTATCACCTCTGCTGTGGCCACCGTGTTCCCCACCGGCGAATTCGTGAACATCGGAGGAAACTCCGTTTCTATATCCACGGCCATTGCAGGCCTTTGCTGTGCAGCCTTTACGGCCATGGTGATTATCGGCGGACTCAAGCGCATTGCAAAAGTCGCCCTTTACCTCGTGCCGCTCATGGCCATCTTCTACATCCTTTTCTGCCTGCTGATTCTCGGATTTAACTTCGCCAATATTCCTACCGCTATTCAGACCATCATCCAGGCAGCCTTCAACCCTAGCGCTGTTACCGGTGGCGTAGTCGGCACCATCTTTATCGCCATGCAAAAGGGTATCGCCCGCGGTATCTTCAGTAACGAAGCGGGCCTGGGTTCTGCTCCTATCGCAGCCGCAGCGGCCAAGACCAGTGAGCCAGTGCGTCAGGGTCTTGTCTGCATGACCGGCACCTTCATCGACACCATCATCATCTGCTCCATGACGGGCCTTGCCATCGTGGTAACCGGCGCCTGGACTCCGGAGCTTGGGCTCCAGGGCGTGAACATCACCATGGAAGCCTTTACCCGCGGCCTCTCTAACCTGCCCTCCGGCCCAAGCGTCGCCCCCTTTATCCTTACCATTGCCCTGGTGTTCTTCGCCTTCACTACCATTCTCGGCTGGGCATACTATTCCGAACGTTGCCTGGAATACCTGGTGGGTCGTGGTAAGAAGGGCGCCATTCTCGCGTTCCGCTGGCTTTACGTAGCCGCCGTGTTCATCGGCCCCTACCTCACGGTAAGCGCCGTGTGGACCAGCGCCGACAT